>JAPORR010000129.1 GCA_026710105.1 Alphaproteobacteria bacterium | reverse complement strand
GGATTGCGCGTTTTCTGACCGCGATGACAATGGAGATAACGGCACTTGCCAAGGCGTGCGGAAAATCTTCGGTTCACAACCTTGAAATGGAGGATTTGCGGGCCCTTTCGTTCGAGGCCTCCGCGTTCACGGGTGTAAAGATGGCGGGAATTGATCGGCCCTTTGACTGGCGGGACGCGAATCATCGGGTTTGACCGGCTTTCGCGGTACAGGGGTATTCGGCTTTGTTCCTCATCCCTGCTCCAGGCGGATTTTGAGAAGCGGAGATGCGCATTCCCGATACAGGCGTCAATGCGTTCTGCAACATCTGCTCGCTTGCCTGAAAGCGGTGGATTTTTACATGATCGACCTCCGTTGCGATGCGGCCATGACAGATGGCGCGACCATCGGCATGCTTTGCCTGACCGGTGAGCGGCATTTCCGCGGATTTTGCGGTGAATGATTGGAAGGCGGTTTTGGATTGCTCTACCATCTTCAGGGAGACTTTGCGTCAAAATGAATTCCGCCGTGGAATTCAATCTTTGGGAATTATATACTTGAGCCACTTGCAAAATTATGTGGTACGTCATCACAAAATTGACTTTACCTATATGGAATGTAGGAAAAGCAAAGGCAAATTCAAGGGGTTGAAGTAAATTTGCCCGGTTTTTCATGTGGTTCCCCCAATTTCCAACAGGATGAGCGCTTTTTCGGCCCGATTGGCCAGATTTCGGACAGGCGTCACCGCCGCCTGGCGACCGCCGGCGACCAAACGCCCGAAAAACGGTCGAAAAGGGGAAGGTCACAGCATGTGGCGCTGCAACTGCTCAATCGCCAGAGCCAAGACGCCGAACACCGGATGCGGACATGGCGACCGCCAAAGTCGTCCTTCAGTCGCGTGTTGACACGCTCAACGGTCGACCGGTTCCTGTACCGGACCTATCAATCCAACACACTTAAGTCGGTGTTTTCTTCCCCTTCCGATTTTCTTCCGTCCCGGTCCCGCATGGCGCGAATGGCGATGACGGCATTGGACGGGAACCTGACCCCTTCCCGGAGCTTCCGCGTTCCGGGCAGAGGCTGGCGCTTCGATGGATGGAAGCCGGCCAGCCCGCCGGCGAGCGCGACGAAGCTCGCGATGGCCGTTTCCGGCGCCCCCCCGGGAACCTTGAAGCCAAGGTGGGCGGCGAGGGCGCGGAGCGCCGCGACGTCTTCCCGGGTCACGTGCCGCTCAGCCGGGTCGTCCGGCCTTTCGCGGGCCGGGAGGGAGAGGTCCCAGACCCGGAACGCGGCGGTCGCGTCGAAAGCGAGGCGCCTCTTCAGGTCGCCGGCCTCGTCGAGTCGGCGGTCCTCGACGCGGGTGCCGACCTTCAGCGCGTGGAAGAAGCGCTCGACCTGCCAGCGCGGCTCGTACCAGCGCAGAGCCGCGCGGGCGGTCTCGAGGTCGGCCCTGCCCTCCGTGGCGGGCGGCATCCAGTGCAGCGGCCCGTTCCCCCTTTGCCCTTCGCCGTCTTCAGGCGCCGGGGCGGGCTTTCCTCAAGGGCGGAGACGGCGATCATGCGGGCGGGCGCCGCGCGGCCCTTCCGGCGGTTCGGGCCGCCGCTCGCGGGAACCTCGATCTTCCGCGACCCGACCGGATCCGTCCCGAGAACGTGGTCCCGGAGATCCCCGTCGCCGCCTGAGGCCGGCGCCACCCGGCTCGACCGGACCAGAAGCGCCGCGCCGGTCTCCGCCTCTCCGCCGCGCGCGAGTTCCCGCGCCCGGTCTAGGCCGTCCGTCCAGCGGACGCCGTCCCCGCCTGGCGGAAGTCCGCGCCCGCCGCAATGCCGACATGGGCTAGGATGCCCGATGTTCCCGAAAGCCCGTCATGGTTGAGTGTCATCGTGTCCTGGACGGCCGGCACGAGTCGCTCGTCGCGGCACCGCTCCACCGTCCGCTCGAAGTGCGATTCCAGTATGTGCTCCATCGTCACCACCTTGCTGGACGGCAGCCTGCAGGCCGCCGCCTGTTCCGCCCGCCCCGGGAAGATCGCCGGCAGGCGCTCGCCATAGGCCGCCGCCCAGTCCCCGGCGACGCGCGCCGTCGCCAGGCGGAGAGACCGGGAGGCAAGGCCCTTCACCCGGACGCCGCCGAGCGGGAGGAACCTGTTGCTGCACACGACCCTGCCGATGTTGGCGACGCGGGCGTCGGCCGACCAGCCGATGCCGCCAGGAACCCCGTGCTGCTCCGAGCGGATCCAGTGCCGGACCTGCCCGCCCGGCGGGCGACGCCATCCCTCGGGATGATGGGTCTCGATCATCGACTCCCGGCGGCGGTCCGCCGCGTCCGTCACCAGGCCGAGCGACAGCGCGCCGAGATAGCGAAGCGCGCACGCGACGGAACTGTCGGGAAAGTCCGGCGCAGGGCGCATGTGCGGGTCGAGCGCCATCGCCGACGCATCCGGCAGGCGCGCGCCCGGAACCGCCGCGAGCTTCGGCAGCAGCTTGCGCGCTGACGCGAGGACCGGACGGCCGGATGCGTTGACCCGGTTCTCGCGCTCGCAAAGCGCGCGGGCCAAAGCGGTGCGCGTCAGCCCACCGTCCCTGCAGGCCGTGCCGAACCATTCCACCGTCTCCGCCGAGACCTGACGCATGCCAATCTGCATGGCCGCATGATCCGCACGGAATCGACCTTGGAGTCAAGTGTGTGTCGTTGATAGGCCAACGACATTCGCCGCAGTGCCCGCAAGCTCCACCGCAACACCGAACCCTACGTTCATCTCACGTGGGAGGAGCGTCGCTGGGCCGTGCGCGAGGTCGCCGAGACGGTGTCGAACTGGGGATTCGCGCGCCTGTTCGCCGAATGCGTGGACAAGTCTCACTTCGATCCGGCTCGGTCTCAGCGATCTATCAGCGAACAGGCATTCGAGCAGGTCGTTTCCCGGTTCGAGCGGTTCCTCCGCAACTTGGGCGGGGCCCGCGGCCTCCCAACGCAACCATGGGCTGCTTGTGCACGACAACAACGAGACGGTCGCCCGGAGGCATACCCACATGATGCGCTCCTTCCACGCGACTGGCACACTCTGGACGAGCGTCGACCACATCATCGAAACACCCATGTTCGTCGACAGCAAATTGACCCGCATGGTCCAGATCGCGGACCTCTGCGCCTATGCCCTGCGCCGCTATCTGGAGAATGGTGAGGCCGATTTGTTCGATCCCATCTTCAAGCGCGCGGACCGAATCGGCAACGTTGCAGTGTGTGTACGCCATTTCAGCCCACCGACGTGCGACTGCGTCATCTGTTTAGCTCACCAGCCCTGAGCGTGGTCTTCTGCGGTTCCCGCGGCGATCCCAGCCATATTCGACGATATCCCGCTGTTCGGTACCGCCAACGATGCGGGTACCAGATGGACCCCGTTCTCGCTTTGCGACAATTCGCATCGGCGGCGGTGCCAAAAGCGTTGAGTGGCGCTCACGATGGATCACGCGGAAGGCGCGCGTGAGACGGTTTCTATGCAATCGAGAGCTCAGACGGTTTGACCCATAGCCGCCGGTCACTCAAAAATCGCCTTCCCAGCCTCCCTCCAGTCAGCATCAGCCCCCGACATCGGACGGCGTTGTCAGGATGTCGAACGACCGGAGGAAGCCGAACTCGACGGCCCGGCTGCTCTCGGTGCCAGCCAGCCGCGAGATAGCGGTAGCCGAGCCTCCTGGATCGACACAGGGTGACGTTTCGGCCTGCCACTGGCCGCCGGACTTCCCGATCTGCATAACGATCATTGTGTGGCAATTTTATACAGCCGCCGAAATTGGGGATTGCCGGCCATATCGGGCTTCGCGCCGACCAACGCATCAAGAATCTCGCGAAGGTGATGCCTCTCAAAGACCTGTAGGACTTCCGCATCCACCACCCGGTCAAGCACGCGAATCATCGACTCTGGATACTGCTCGGCATGGCCGCTCTCGAGAAGACGATAAAGCTCAGGACGCTCAATTGGTCGCAGATATTCCAGCGACCACTCGGCCGCCTCCGCAAATGCCGAACCGCACTCTATCAGTAGTTCCAAAATTTCCTGTGACGTTCCGGCCGTATTCCGAACCGCCGCCTGCGGCCAGTACTCGTCAAGCCAGGGACGGATCTTCTCACGCCAGACCTGTTCCCGTTCCGCCGCATCGCCCGTAAGCCGTCGCTTCAGGCTTCCGAGCACCGTTCTGAGACCCTTATCCGGTAACGCGTCAACAACGCCGTGAATTTCCTGCTCTGTCAGTTCTTCGGGCGCTTCCAGGCAAACCTCCATGAACAGGCTTCCGAGATTGCGGAGCTTTCGGTACTCAGGTGCTTCGCTTCGCAATATCTCCAGAAACGGTCTCTTGAACGCTCTCAGAAGGTCGGGACCAACTCTCGGAGACCAACCGTAAGCGAACCACAAGCTGGCGGCTTCCTGCGATCGACCCGGATGCAGGCGAGCAATGATGTGTTCCCTAGCCCAGCCGGGGTCGACCGCGAAGAGGTAGTGCAGCTGCGTCGCCAACATCACCCGGCCCAACCGCCCATCCGGATCTTCGCCAATTGCATCGAAATACAGTCGCACCGCTCCAGAGAGGCCCGCTCCCATTTCCGGTTCGTACTTCCGCAACCTGGCCAACGCAGCCTCTGCCAGCTTGCCGGCCGGATGGTTCAGGGCATCCGTCAGAGGGTCGTCCAAGCCCACCACCGCCGGCTCGACATCTTCCCTGCCAGTCCAAGCCTTCATCCAAAGCAACCGGAACTCGTCCTCCCGATCGGTTCCGTATTTTTCGGCGAGCTGACTTACGAAGCTCGCGGCCGCCGATCCGATCTCGTTGAATAGCGCGTCGGGGGCTTCAGCCAGGACTCTGGCCACATGATCGTGCAATCTCGCAGATGGCCCATTCCGCTCGCACGGCTCGGACAGATGCCAGAGAAATCCATGCCAGTAGCTTGCGGGCCATACGCCTTGCTTCGCGAGGCGTCGCAGCGCGGAGGCCACTTTTACTCGTTTCAGGACGACCAGCCCCCGCAAGCCGTCCTGGCCAACTCTCTCCTCTTCCAGGGCGGTTACGACATCGGCAACCGAACCCTCGACAAGTTCCATCGGCGCGAACTCGTCATCACCGACCCACCGCACCTCGCCGTGCCACACCAGAAACTCGTCGCGTTCGTCGTCATCCGGTGCGCGCGCCGCAGCTTCCTCGGCCAGCGCTCTCGACTTCCTGTCAAGCCTTGCTCCGGAAACACTCAACTTATGCAGGAGCAGCGCCTTTTGATGGCGAAGCCGGTCAAAGTCGCCGGAAGAGCTCCAGCCCTTTTTCGCTTTCGGGCCGGCGTGTATCGCGCGCACGATTTCGGCCCGCAGGGTTCGAGGCAAGCGCTTGCCCGCCAACCTGAAGAAGCGCAGCGCTTCCCGGTGCATTTCCAGATCCCAAAGGCTGGGTTTCCGACCTCCGATAAGCAGATTCCGCGCGAGTCGAATGTCGGATTTCGGGTTCTCGGTGAGTGCGTGAAGCGCCTGCCTCCTGAACAAGGGGTGTCGGGATTCCGCCCATCGAAGAAGCAGGTTTTCCGCACGCCGCCGCTCCACACGCGCCACCGCGAAGTAGCTGTCGCGCACCAGATCGATCAGGTGAGCCCACATATCGTGATCGGGGTTCTGTCCGTGAGCCGCGATCGATGGTCGGTACAGAATCGAATTCGGATAGGCCTCGTCATCCTCCTTTCCCAGCGAAAGCGCGAGCTCCAGATGTCCGGTCAGGGTCTCTGCGCGTCGTGAAATAACTTCCGGGTCTTGCAGTAGTTCCCGGACCCGATGCCAAACGTCCTCGTCGCCAATCGCCAGCTTCAGATGTCCGCACGCATCGATCGGCGATACGGGTCGCGGTCGCAATGGCGGCGGGCCGGGACGAACGATAAGACGCGGCGCGATACTCTCGATGACTTCTTCCTCGATCCGCCGGCGTTCCATATCCGAGGTTGCTGCCGCATAGTGACCGGAGGTCCACAGTCCCCACCAGGGATCGGCTCGCCTGTTGTCCATAAGGACGGTCCAGAGGAGCCGAAGCCGCTCGGGAATGTTCGAGTCCTTGGCGGCAAGCTGCCTCCGGACTTCTTGCCGAAGATGCGGATGAAGATGGCCGCCGTTACGCAGAACCCAGCCAAGCAGCTGCGGCACATGCAGGTGGCGCGCCAGCCAGACCGAGAGCCATGTCCTCGTCATATCCAATGTGTCGGGATTCTCCGACCGAAAGCCGTTATCTACCAAGCCAACCAAGGCGGGAAACCGGTCGGACGCACCGGATTCGAAGTCACCGGCATCGCACTTCAGCAATCCCTGTTCGGCAAAGATGTCTAGCCATTGCTCCAGCTTCCTGAATTCGTCCTCGTCCACGACTGGAGGTTCATTGGCCAAAGCTTTCGCGGCTACTGGGTCGTTCAGCGCCCAGACGACCCGCTCCGCGACTGGATTGTCCGGCATCCTGGTCATTTCGTTGATTGCGATCCGGGAACGGGCGTGAAAGGGATCCTTTCGAACGGCCGCCCATTCGACCAATGTGTCCGCGAGGAGGCGGTGGTCGTCCTGCCTGTCATAGAGGATCGGCTCGACGTTCTTCGCGCGCCAACCGTCCCGCACTTTCGACCTGTCGGCTTCGGAACCGTCCGCATCGGCGAAAGCGTAGGCAGTCGAGAACCGCACGCCCTTTGCCCGTTCGGCGGCAAGTGCGTCGACCATGTAGCTCATCACGGGATCGCCGACGCTGTAGCCTACGAAGACCACGGTGAACTCGCGAAACAGTTCGGTGACGAATCTCGCCGCCCACCGTTCGGTCAGATATGCGCGACCGAAGTCCGCCGCAGTGAGCACGAGGTTCGAACCATCCTCCTCTCCTGAAATTCGGCCGTGCAGGTGGACAAGACTTGACCAGGTGTGGGGTTTTGGCACGGGCAACTTCGGCGCGGAATCCACCAACGCAGTATCGAGACCTGCCCGGACAAATCGGTCGTCGAAATTCGTCGTGATGAGCCGGATGCTCCCCTTGTTTCGTGAAAGATCGATCAGCGCCTCGTGGATGCTCAATTCGCCGCTGGGTGGCGCCGAAATCCGTTTGATGACGGACTCCCGTAGAGCTCTGGCTCCGAGTCGCGATTCCCGTTCCAGGAGCCCGAGCGCTTTGTCGAGAGTCGGACGTCGACGGTCGGGGTCGGGTTCCTCCAGATCGAGCGCTTCGCTTTCGACGGAGTCGGGTTCGAGGCGATTCGCTTCGTACACATGCCGCACCAAGTCAGCGAAATTCGGCAAATCAGAACCGGGTCCCATTGAGATACCCGCACCGCAGAAGAAGACAACTTTGCCGCTGTCCAGTTCATTCAAAAGCCGAACGGGAATTAACGGGCCGCCTGTGACCAATTCAGGCATTGCGTATCAATCCTTTAGTACATGACTGTCGCCGGGGTGCTCGGCAACGCGACCCACCGGATGTTTGTGTGCGCCGCACACATATGATTTCGTCTCCCACTCTACGATTCGACCGAAGGTATCAAGATCAGCTGCCCGGATGTTTAATGAGACGTCCGCGCACTAAGAGCGAGAGCACTGATTGTGCCCGCAGGATATCCACTATCCCGTCTTCTGTCGATAACAATCAAGAGGCGTTCCTCTCTAAATCCTGGATATATTCCGAGCCCAGTGCCACACCGGTGATCAGCAAATGCTCCCGCGCCCGGGTGCAGGCGACGTAAAACAAGTGACGCTCGGTGTGGTAGACCTCATCGAGCTCGGCCTCGTTGGCTACCGCCTCGATCCGGAACTGCAGCGGCAGGACCTCATCATCACAGGCCATGACCACCACGGCCTTGAACTCGAGCCCCTTCGCCAAATGCATGGTGCCGATGGAGACGCGGCCGCTTCGGTCTTCAAACCGCTCCGACAGCTCGAGAATGCCGCCGCCGACCGCATTGGCCACGCCCCGCGCGCGGGCGAGTTCGTTATCGGACCTGACGAATATCCCGATTTCCTCCCGCTGCAACCCGTCGTCCAGCAGGCCTCGCAGCCACTCGGCGACCTGCTCGATTTCGCCCGCCTGGCCTTCCGCCAGCCGGACTACGGGATTGGGACCGTTGAACAGGGACACCGTCCCCGCCCGATCCAACTCCTCGCCATCGACATCGCGGAGGGATTTTGGAAGCAGCTGGTCGACGGCTCGGCGGATTTGGTGAGAGGTGCGGTAGTTGACCTTGAGGATCCGGGAGCGGCCGCGGACATCGATGCCGAGCGCCAGCCACGAGAACGGCTCCTGGAATATCCGCTGGCCCAAATCGCTGGCGAAGAACAACGCATCGGGCTTCGGCGGCGAGATCGCCGCGAACATGCGAAGCTCGGGCACGCCAAGATCCTGCGCCTCGTCGACGACCACATGGCTGAAGGGCTTGTCCTCACGTCCCTGAAAATGTTCGGTCACGGTCAAGAAAATCCGCGGCCAGGTATGTCTGGACTTGGCGTCGAGCAGTTCGCGCGCGCGGGCGAAAACCGGCCATAATCGCTCCCGCTGCTTCTTGCCAAGCCGGTTCTTCCGGCCCAGACGCGGCACCTCGGCATACGCCTCGACATCAACGATTTGCCAAGCATCCACCACATTCTGCCACTCGGACATGAGGAACCGGATGGGAAACTCGGAGAATTCCTGCTCGTTTGCGGCCGCTTCGATGGCCGCTTGAACCTGAGCCGGCGTCGCCGCCCGCGGATTGTATCCGGTGATCAGGGTGAACAACTCCTTGGCCACGCCTTGAAACGGCAGGACGGTCGACCGGGTCGAGGTGGCGGGATCGTCGCCGGTCAGCACCTCGAGCCTATGCTCCAGCGCATTGGCCAAGGGGGACGAGAACGTGGTCAACAGAACCTTGGCCTCCGGGTTCCGGTCCAGAATGCGCGCGGTGCGGTGCAGCGCCACCACCGTCTTTCCCGTCCCCGCCGAGCCCGTCACCCGTGCCGGGCCGCCGAAATCCTGATCGACCACTTCCCGCTGAGACGGGTGCAGGAAAACCGCCCACTGATCCCACGGATAGTCCATCGCGAGCGCCAGCTCGTCGGCGCCCTCCATGATCCGGAAACGCCGCCGGGCATCCGGGTGATCGAACGGATCGGCAATATCAATGGACGGCTCGGGCACTGCCAGCACGCCCGTCGCGGCGAATTCGAACAGCGCTTCCGCCGCCTCCTCGGGCAGATGCTCCGCCCAGGCCAGAAACTCATCCTCGCTGGCGGATTGGATGTCCTCGGCCCAATCCTCCGGCACACCGACGCTCAGAAGCTGTTCCTCGGTGAGGGTGGCGAATATGGGAGCCGTCGGAACCGACGGCTCAGGTTCCCGAGGCACAAAGGGCGTCGAAACGTCAGCAACCCGTAGGTACTCGACGTCAGGTTGATCGTAGCGGGGTGTGACCACGTCTTGGACGCGCTCCCGCACCTCGACGATCTGCGCCGCGCCGGTCTTGGGGTGGGCTTCGATCCGCCGGCGCTCGGCCCATTTGTAGGCGTCGTCGTGGTGATCGACGTAGCAAATCAGGAGGCTACCGGCGGTCTTATGCACGACGATCCGGACGTCCCGGTTGACTCGGATGGACCAGAAATTCGGATCCTTGGATTTGTCGATCCGGTGGAACTTCAGGCCCGGCGTGGACGAATCCTGCTGGAGCTCGAAAATGGTGATCTTGGCCACCGATTGCTCCTGAGCGCTCAGCTTGGAGAGCGCCTTCGTGAAGGTATCGGCGATGCGGAAGTTCATGAGTAGCTAAGACTTGTCCCAGAGGTCTTGGACCATCTTTTGGATCGATGGATAGAAATTCTCTGGGCCCTGCCACTGGATATATTGCTGGATCTTGTCTCCAAATCAACCGCCCTGTCTGTTTTTTGGTGGTTCAGTTACTTCGATCAATATCGCTTCAATGTGGTTTAGTACGTCGGACATCAGCACATTTTTTCGTTCGCCCTTTGATGCCAATAGCCCTATATTTTTTCCGGTCGAGTTCACTTTTCTGGTGCCAAACCAGGACACCCTATCCCAACGTTCTGCAAGTCGATCTGAACGATGCTGTTTCAGGCGTGAGAATAAATTGCTGTTTCCGACGCCAGCTTGACTCACGTAGACCAACCTAAATCCTACGTCGTAAAGAGCGTACACGCCGATCTGTTCCCGAAAATCAATAGGTTCGGCGGTAGTCGCGGTTGCCAGCACCCCCTTCAGGTGACCGGGATTTCGCCCCGCGCCCCAAAATATCTGCTCCCGCTGCCAAAAGAATCCGTAGTTCCTTATCAGCACGTGATCTCTCCTAAACCCCGAACACCTTCATCACTTCGTCGCCGAAGTGGTTGATGACCTTGACCGCGAAGCGGCCGG
>JAPORR010000002.1 GCA_026710105.1 Alphaproteobacteria bacterium | reverse complement strand
ATCACGCTGCTGCTGGCCGAACGCGGCATCCTGCCCTCGCCGCTGCTCTATCTGAGCGCGTATTTCGAGGAGACGCGCGACGAGTACTACGCCCATCTGCTCGCGGTCACCGAGGAAGGCGCGTGGGAAGACTGGCTTGTCTACTTCCTGTGCGGTATCCGGCTACAGGCGGACGACGCGCTCGCGCGCATTGAGCGCCTCGACATCCTGTTCGATTCCTGGCGCGCCCAACTCGGCGACGCTTTTTCGCCTCGGCTCGATCAGATCCTGGGCCTGTTCGTGGAAAGTCCGTTCTGGGCAGTCGGCGAGATCGGCAAGACGCTCGGCATTGCCTATACTACCGCCCGACGCGCCGTGGACCGGCTGGAAGAGGCCGGTATCGTCTCGCCGTCCGGGCAGTCGAGACGCAATCGGCTCTACTGCGCGCACGCGGTTCTCACCGCATTGGAAGCGCCGATCTATGAAGATGACAGTCAACCGCATTCATCTCACGAGAAATCGTACCGTGAAGATTGACGATGGACCCTGCACAGCGACGAGGCTGTACTCTCGAAGATCCTCGGCGACGCAGAATTTGGAGCCATGCGTCGGGAGCGAATCTCGTATGGCGGTGATGCCGCCGGCCTGAGTGTCGGGGGTCATGCGGCTGTCGATAGTTTCGGGCTGGCGGTTGTCGTTTGCGCCGCAGGCCATGAGTGTGTCCCTGGCGCGATCAAAGCGTCTGGATTTGATGAGGGCTCGGACGGTCAGCCTGTCCTCCTAGGATGCCCCATCGGCAGACCGGAACTTTTCAGTCTCTGCATGACGCATGTGTCTCGCATACCGCCTCGACCACCCGATGACAATGCCCACAGAAAGGGCCCCCGGCTGACCGTCAAGTACCGGTACCATCCCCGCTACGGCGAGCCGGTCGACCTCCTGCAGCGCTGCACGTCTGCAGGTTCGGCCCTGCTTGTCTGCCGCTTGCCGGACGGATCCCCCCTGCAAGACTGGATGACGCGGGCGGAACTATTTCCTACCGTCCTCTGGGATCGTGCCCCGTGCATTGGCTCGCGTCCATGACATCCTGTCTGGCTTTCTCCTGTCCGTCGACGGAGCGGAAGGAGGAGAGCCCGGATGGACTCATGGAGGAAGGGAGGTGGGAACGGCTGGTCCTGCTGATTGCGGAGATGATCAGGCTGGGGGAGACCGGCCGGGACCGGCAGGTTGGTGATGACCTTCCAGTCGATGCGGGGGCGCCCGCCCAGCACGAATCCGGGTAAAGAGCCGCTTGGCCTTTTCCACTCGACATCCTCTGGCCGCGCCCGCTCAGCTGGGAGCGAATTCCAGGCTTGCCTTGAGGCCGGGGGAGGTCTGGTCCGGGGTCGCATCCGTCAGCACGAGACGGGCCTGATGACGGCGCGCCGCCGCGGCCGCCAGCGCCAGGCCGAGGCCGTTGCCGGGCAGGTGCCGGCTCGGGTCGAGACGCACGAAACGATCCAGCGCGCGCTCCCGGTCCTCGGGCGCGATGCCGGGGCCGCTGTCGGCCACGGAGACGCCGGATGGGCCAACGACAACAGAGACCCGGCCGCCGCTGGGGGTGTATTTGAGCGCATTGTCGATGAGATTGGAGAGCGCCTGGGCCAGTAGTTCCGGCTGGCCCTCGAGGTCCGGGGCCGGCCCCGCTGCCGTGAATTCGAGCGCGACGCCGCGTTCTTCCGCCAGCGGCGCGTGGAGTTCGACCAGGTCCTCGGCAAGGCCGGCCAGATCGACAGGCAGCATCGAGGCAGGACCAGATTCCGCGCGCGCGATCGCCAGCAGAGTGTTGAAACTGTCCATGAGCTCGCGCACCTCCGCGACCGACCGCTCCAGCGCGTCGCGATAGGCCCCGGTTTCCGCCGGCCCGCGCAACACATCCTCTAGACGCGCATGCAGGCGGGCGAGCGGGCGGCGCAGGTCATGCGCGATATTGTCAGTCACCTCGCGCAGCTCAGCCATCAGCACCTCAATGCGCGCCAGCATCCGGTTGACGCTGGTTGCGAGGTCGTCAAACTCATCGCCTCGCCCCGTCACCGGTACCCGGCGCGACAGGTCGCCATCCTCCATGATCCGGCGCCCGGTCTCGTCCACCGCCTCGGCCCGCCGGCGCAGGTCGCGTGAGACCAGAATGCCCGCCGCCAGGCCTGCCAGGACGATCAGCCCCCCGGCCGCGGCGCCGAAAATGACGATTCGGCGGCTGAGCGCGATCTCCTCGTCGATATCATGAGCCACCAGCAGCCGGAACCCGCCGGGCAGGTTGGCGACATAGGCGCGGGCCGTGTGCCGGTGGGGTGGCTGGTCGTCATGCGCGCGGCGATAGTGGAAATCGTGCCAGGTGCCGGGCCCCTGCGCGGCCTCCGGCCAGGAGGCGAGATTGCCGGCGGTCTTGCGGCCCCGGCGGTCCACCAGCAGGTAGAGCGACCGGCCGCCATATCGGCTGCGCCCGTCGATCACATTGGCGAGCCGGAGCGGTCCGAATGTCCGGTAATGCTCTGCCAGCCCCTCGAGTTCCGCCGCCACGATCTGCCGGCTCTCGATTTGCAACGCCTCCAGGGATTCGCTGTAAAGATAGCGGAAACCGGCAAAGGCGAAGATCGCTAGCACGGCCAGGTACCCCAACGTCAGCCGGAAGGCCGAGGTGCGCAGCAGTTCAGTCAGCCGCAAGGCGGTATCCGACGCCCCTGACCGTGTGCAGAAGCGGCCTGTCGAACCCCCTGTCGATCTTGGCGCGCAGCCGCGAGATCTGGGCGTCGATCACATTGGTGCCGGGGTCGAAGCGGTAATCCCAAACCTGCTCCAGCAGCATGGTCCGCGTCACCACCCGTCCCGCATGCTCGGCCAGCACTTCCAGCAGGCGGAATTCCTTGGGCTTGAGCGGTAGCAGCGTCCCCGCCCGATACACGACGCGCTCCAGGCGGCGGATTTCCAGGTCGCCAATGGTAACATCGGTTTCCGTCGCGACCGGCGTGCGGCGGCGGGCGAGCGCCTCGATGCGCGCACGCAACTCCGCAAAGGCAAAAGGCTTGACGAGATAATCGTCGCCACCGGCGTTCAGCCCCTTTACCCGATCGCCAACGCTACCGAGCGCGGTGAGGAACAGCACCGGTGTGCGGTCGCCCTCGGCGCGCAGCGACCGCACGAGGCTGAGCCCGTCCAGCACCGGCAGCATGCGGTCTACCACAAGCACGTCGAACCCGCCGTCGCGCGCCGCTTCTAGCCCGTCTGGACCGTTCGCGGCGGTCTCGACGCGGTGCCCGTCCTCGCGCAGGCCCCTGGCCGTGTAGGCGGCCGTCTCGGCGTCGTCTTCGATGATCAGGATATCGAGCATGAGCCGCATCCTAGCATGGAGAGAGCCGGGCGCCCGCCGGCAGATGCAGATAGCCGCGGGTGCCCGGGGCGGGGATTAGGCCGTGTCGAGCGGCAGGGCCACGAACCGGTCCTGGTTTTCCCGCCGGAGGAGCATGACGACAGCGTCGCGCCCGGCGGCCCGGAGCCCGGCGACGATCTCCGCCGCCTCGCCCGGCGTCTCGACCGTGCGGCGGTTCACCGAAAGCAGCACATCGCCCTTGCGCACGCCCTTGCGGGCTGCCGGGCTGCCGGGCGCCACATCGGCGACCACGACCTTGCCGTCGGCTGCGCCGAGATCGAGACCGGCCAGACCGTGGGCCGGAACGGCGTCGGACGCGGCCCGGCGCTCCGCCGGTGCCGCGGCGAGCACCGCCTCGACGCTGGTCTCGGCACCATCCCGCCAGAGCTTGAGCATGACGGTCTGGCCCGGGTCGCGGGTGGCCACCATGCCGGGCAGGCGGGCCATCTCGCCGATGCGTTCGCCATCCAATTCGAGGATCACATCGCCGGCCTTCAGGCCCGCCGTCGCTGCCGGGCCGGACGGATCGACCGACGACACCAGCGCGCCCTCGACCGTCTCGAGGCCGAGGCCAGCCGCTAGGTCATCGCCGATCTGCTGGATGCGCACGCCGAGCAGCCCGCGCTCGACCGTGCCATTCGCCTTCAGCTCCGCCACGATGTCGCCGGCCAGCGCGGCCGGCACGGCGAAACCGATGCCGACATTGCCACCGTTCGGGGAGAAGATCGCAGTGTTCACGCCGATGACCTCGCCCGCTAGGTTGAAGGCCGGACCACCAGAATTACCCCGATTGATCGGTGCCGAGATCTGGAGGAAATCGTCATAGGGGCCGGCGCCGATCTGGCGCCCGCGCGCCGAGACGATCCCGGTCGTGGCGGAATGGCCGAGGCCGAAGGGGTTGCCGACCGCCACCACCCAGTCACCGACCCGGACCTGCTCGGAATCGCCGAACGCAACATGGGCGAGCGGTTCTTCGGCTTCCACCTTGAGCACCGCCAGATCGGTCTTCGGGTCGGCACCGATGATCTGCGCGGTAAGCCGGCGCTTGTCATGGAAGGTGACGGCGATCTCCTGTGCACCTGCCACGACATGGTGGTTGGTGACGATATGGCCATCGGGCGAGATGACGAACCCGGAGCCCACGCCGGCGACCGGGCGCCAGTCGCGCCATTTTTCCGGCCAGGGGGCGCGGTCGCCGAAGAAGCGGCGCATGAATTCCCGAGATTCGGCAGGCATGTCCGCCTTGGTGCTCCGTTCGACGCGGATATTCACCACAGCGGGCGTTACCCGCTCTATAGTCCCGGCTAGGCTCGGCAGGGTGCCAGAGTTCTGGCCGGGGTTCTGGAGTGCGCCGGCCTGCCAGGCGGCACCGGCTGCGATTGCCGCGCCGATCACGATGGCGGCTGCCACGCGTCGGACCGGCCGGCGAACGAACAAACTGGTCTGCATGATGTGTTTCCTTCCGCTGACAATGCGGCAGAGGCCGCGTTCAGCAGAAGATAGGGGGCCGACCTTACCGGAACCTTGCCGCCGTCTTACGATCTGGCAAGGAAACGGGCGAGCAGCCGACGTGCCGCCGCCGCCGGTGCGGCGCGGCCCGCTGCCACCTCGCCCTCCAACCTGCCGGCCAGGGCGCGCAGCGCGTCGTCGCGCCGCAAGGCCTCCAGCGCGCCCTCGGCGACCTCGTTCCACATCCAGGCGACCGCCTGCCGGGCGCGGCGCTCTTCCAGGCCGGCGCCGAGTATCTCGCGGAAGGCACCGACCGCATCCCATGCTTCCGGGATACCGGCTCCGGTCTGCGCCGAGCAGATCTGCACCCGAACCGTCCAGCCAGGCGCCGCCGGGCGCAGCAGGTGCAGTGCCGCCCCATAGTCTGCCGCCGTGCGTCGCGCCTGGTCTTCAAGTGCGCCATCGGCCTTGTTGACCAGCACGAGGTCGGCTAGCTCGACAATCCCGCGCTTGATGCCCTGCAACTCGTCGCCCCCCGCCGGCTGCAGCAGCAGCAGGAACAGGTCCACCATATCGGCAACGGTGGTTTCCGACTGCCCGACCCCGACCGTCTCGACCAGCACCACGTCGAAGCCGGCGGCCTCACAGGCAAGCATCGCTTCGCGGGTGCGCCGCGCCACGCCACCGAGCGTCCTCCCGGCCGGCGACGGGCGGATGAAGGCGCCGGCGTCACGCGCCAGCGCCTCCATGCGGGTCTTATCACCCAGGATCGAGCCGCCAGAACGTCTGGAGCTCGGATCGACCGCGAGCACCGCAACCCGGTGCCCCGCCTCGATGATATGACGCCCGAACGCCTCGATGAAGGTGGATTTGCCGACCCCCGGCGCGCCGCTAATGCCGAGGCGCACGGACCGCCCGGCCTCAGGCAGCAGCGCATCCAGCAGTGCCTCCGCCTTCTCGCGGTGGTCGGGGCGGGAGGATTCGATCAGGGTGATGGCCCGCGCCAGCGCCCGGCGTTCGCCCGCCAGCACGGCCGCTGCGAGGCGGGACGGATCGAGGTCCTCCATGAGCGGCGCAGGTAGCCTCCGCGCGGCTCAGGCCGCGAGCGCGGCGCGGCGCACCAGGCCCAGGATTTCGGCGGCAGCGGCCGGGATATTGGTGCCAGGGCCGTAGATCGCCGCCACGCCGGCCTGCTTCAGGAAGGCATAATCGCGGGTGGGAATGACACCGCCGCAGACGACGAGTATGTCGCCGCCGCCCTCGGCCTTCAGCGCGGCGATCAACTCCGGTACCAGCGTGCGGTGGCCGGCCGCCTGGGTCGAAATGCCGACGACATGCACATCGTTCTCGATCGCCTGTCGGGCCGCCTCAGCGGGTGTTTGGAACAACGCACCAACATCGACATCAAAGCCGATATCAGCAAAGGCGGTGGCGATGACCTTGGCGCCGCGGTCATGCCCGTCCTGTCCCATTTTGCAGACCAGCATGCGCGGCCGGCGGCCCTCCGCTTCCGCGAAGCAGGTGATATCGGCACGGATCGTCTCGAACCCCGCATCGCCCTCATAAGCCGAGGCATAGACGCCCGAGACGGACCGGATCACAGCCCGATGACGGCCCCATACGGCCTCCATAGCGTCCGAGACCTCGCCCACCGTGGCTCGGGCCCGCATCGCTTCGACAACAAGCGTGAGCAAATTGCCGTCGCCGGACCCGGCCGCCTTCGTGATCGCATCAAGCGCCGCCTGGCACGCCGCCGCGTCGCGCGAGGCGCGGAGTTCTGCCAGCTGCGCCGTCTGCTGTTCGCGAACCCGCGCGTTGTCAATGTCGAGAATCTCGACCTCGCTCTCCTCCACTGGTTGATATTTGTTAACGCCAACTACGACATCTTCGCCCCGGTCGATGCGCGCCTGTCGCCGGGCCGCTGCCTCCTCGATGCGCAGCTTCGGCATGCCGGCCTCGACGGCCCGTGTCATGCCGCCCATGGCCTCCACTTCGTCGATCAGCTTCATCGCCTCCGCAGCGAGCGAGCGCGTCAGGCTCTCCACATAGTAGCTGCCGCCGAGGGGATCGACGGTGCGGGCGATGCCTGCTTCCTCGGCCAGAATGAGCTGCGTGTTGCGCGCGATACGGGCAGAGAAGGGCGTCGGCAGCGCGATCGCTTCATCGAGTGCGTTGGTGTGCAGCGACTGGGTGCCGCCGAGCGTCGCCGCCAGCGCCTCGATCGTGGTGCGGACCACATTGTTGTAGGGGTCTTTCTCGGCGAGGCTCACGCCCGAGGTCTGGCAATGGGTGCGTAGCGCCATCGACATCGGGTTCTTTGGCTCGAAACGTGCCATCAGCTGGGCCCAGAGCAGCCGTGCCGCACGCAGCTTGGCCACTTCCATGAAGAAATCCATACCGATGCAAAAGAAGAAGGAGAGCCTGGGTGCGAAGGCGTCGATATCGAGCCCGCGCGAGAGCGCGGCGCGAACATAGTCGAGGCCGTCCGCAAGCGTGAAGGCCAGTTCCTGCGTGCAGGTCGCGCCCGCCTCTTGCATGTGATAGCCGCTGATTGAGATCGAGTTGAAGCGCGGCATATGGGTGGCGGTGTGCGCGATGATGTCAGCAACAATGCGCATGGAAGGCTCGGGCGGGTAGATATAGGTGTTGCGGACCATGAATTCCTTGAGGATGTCGTTCTGGATCGTGCCCGAGAGGTTCGCCTGCGCGACCCCCTGTTCCTCGGCGGCGACGATGTAGCCTGCCAGCACGGGCAGCACAGCGCCGTTCATGGTCATCGAAACGCTCATCTCGTCGAGTGGGATGCCGTCGAAGAGCCGTTTCATGTCCTCGACGGAATCGATCGCTACGCCCGCCTTGCCAACATCACCAGCAACGCGTGGGTGGTCGCTGTCATAGCCGCGGTGAGTGGCAAGATCGAAGGCAACCGACAGGCCCTTCTGCCCGGCGGCGAGATTGGCGCGGTAGAAGGCGTTGGATTCTTCCGCCGTCGAGAAACCCGCATATTGTCGGATGGTCCAGGGCCGGTTGGCGTACATGGTGGCACGCGGGCCGCGCAGGAAGGGCGCAAAACCGGGCAGCGAACCCAGATGCTCCATCTCTTCGAGGTCGGCGGCGGTATAAAGCGACTTCACCGGGATGCCTTCCGGCGTCTCGCAAACCAACTCGTCCGGCGAGCGCCCCCGGAGGTCCTTTCGCGCGAGCGCCTGCCAGTCCTCCAGCGACGGGTTGGGGAAATCGGTCATGACAGCCTCTCCGTTCCCTCCGACGGGGGAGACTATCTTAGGTACTTATATATGTGACGGCTATCCAAGGCTCCCACCTTCAATCAGAAACCGGACCTTCAGGGAATCACCAGAAATCCATAGTCGGTCCGTCTTGGTCGGCAACCGGTGCCGTTGCCCCGTGGCGTCGGTCGATTTCCGCCCGGGTTCGCCAGTTCAGTCGCCGCTGAGAAACGTCCGCAGTGGGCTCCCTTTTCCCATCCTATCTTTCCGTCATTCCCGCGGGAAACGGTCTATGGAGGTCCTGCCCGTGTCGGGATTGTACGTAATGGCTACGATCTCTTCCAACTCCGGGCCATTCAATGCCCGCCGCGCGAATACTGGCATATTCGTCCCCTCATGCCGGGCGGATGGAACGACCAGTCCCGTCCACGCCCCGTTCCCTTGCTTCCGCGCCCAACCGGTTGCAGAACGAATAATCGCTATCATGCACCAAGTCCGGCCAGCCTTGGGCTTTCGCCCGCAGGTCCTTCTCAAGTCCTTCGAATGTGCAGCGGAAGCCTTGGTAATACGCTGTGCGTTTGCCCGACGGTTCCCCGGCATAGCCCTTTCGGAACCAGTGGGCCATTTCCGCGTTCTCGGTCTCCGCCGCCAGCGCGCTGTAAAACACCGGGAACGAGCCGTCCGAGAACCGCGTTCTGCGGCGTAATTTCGCGCTCAGGCGAAACGGGCCGTCGAGAAGCTCATCGGGCGGGTTCAGGTGAACTCTTCCGGACAGCAGGTCCAACAGTTCCTTGCGGGTTTCGGTATCCAGGTTCAACTCGGCGAGAAATTGGTCGTCGTCAACCGACACTCTTGACAACCGGAATACGGTGCGCCGGTTTCTTGCGTCTGGAATGTTGTCGAGCACTACCGGACCCCGGTTGCGGCCTCGGCATAGTCCCGCGCCAGCAAAAGATCTTCCATGGAGCCCTCAAGCATCAGCGATAAGGGTGATGCCCCGTTCAACATGGAGTGCCGCTCGCGCAACCAGCCATTTTCCGCTTCCGGATCGCGGAACAGCGACCACAAGGCCCTGCGAATGGTGAAGAGACAGGCAATTCTATCCCGGACGTCCCGCCCGCGAAGCTGCCCCCGGCCGTCCAGAACGGCTACGACATAGTCGAAATCCTCTGGATCGAACCCAAGAAGCCGAACAACATCCTGCCTGTCGAGACGCCACGCTTCCATCAATTTCCGAACAAACTGAACGGGACCGGCCAAACTCCCTGCCGCTTCGCCCAGACCGCCCTGCGCCGCCCCCACCCGACCCGCCAATATGGCCTGCGCATTTTCGAATGTTCTTTCACCTGCTATCGGAGCAGTCATGCTACGAAGCTGTCTATTCGCAACAGGGACTGCAGTTTCGGGGCGCGCCCGGGGCACCCATCTCAACAAAAGCGAATGGCCTTCCCGATCGATTCGAAGGTCCCCATTTCCACTGAGACTTAGCTTCTCAAGAATTGCCGTTGGAAGGTTGGCGAGACTGCCCACTTCTCCGACCTTTGCAGCCGTGTTCAACATTAGCTGGCTTTCTCCTCGATATGCAGCGGAACGAAAAGCACAAAACCGCAAGCACCTACGGCTCCCGCGTATCCTTCCTTATAGCCTTCGCCGCCACCACCACCGCCGCCGCCCTGGCCAATTTCGACTTCAAGCGGTTTGCCCTTGGAAAGTCCCCGGAGTTCTACAATCAGGGTTTCTCCGGGAAATCCCTTGCCGCCGCTCCCACCATCCGATGCCAGCTGGTTTTCCGTCCGAGGCACAGTCGCCCCGCCGCCGCCGCCGCCCGCGCCATAAAAGTTCAGGCCTTCCAGACAACAGGCGCCGCCGCCGCCGCCTCCTGTCGCGCCTGTAACGATGGCGAGGCCGGCCGAGGTGGCCCAAGGCCACTCAACACTTCCCGATTCGGTAATCCGTTCCAGCGCGGCATCCTGCATCGTATGCCTCCGGCTATACTGGTGTCACCGTAACGTCCTCTGACCAAATGTGGTTTAGTCCAGGCCTTGTGTCCAGCAAGCCGCACTTCCTATTTGATAAGAGCAACGGCTCAACAGTCCGGCGGGGTCATGCACGACAACTGGCTCTCCAACCGCGTCTTCAAAAACTACGACGACATCCTCGATCACTGCTGCCTGGAACAATCTCGTCTCACAGCCAAAGCACATTGCCTCCATCGGCACCCGAAAAGGGGCCAATGGGTTCTAAACCGCCGCCGATGGTACTTAGTCCACCCCGTCCAGGGCGATGAATTCGCCCACGGCCGCCTCGGCGCGGAGTG
>JAPORR010000160.1 GCA_026710105.1 Alphaproteobacteria bacterium | reverse complement strand
ACCATAAGACCGTCACTGTTCACTCTAACACGCGCCATCTAATCTCCTCCTTTTCTCTCACTCTCTCCTGAACTCCAAACCGCGCAAACGAACCGGAACCCGGGAAGATAGTGCGCAGCATAGACTGCTCCGCCTTGCGGACGCCAGTCCCCGGGCGCAGGACCGTCTCTTGAACCTGTT
Source organism: Alphaproteobacteria bacterium (assembly GCA_026710105.1). Taxonomy (GTDB): domain Bacteria; phylum Pseudomonadota; class Alphaproteobacteria; order Bin95; family Bin95; genus Bin95. The sequence continues at coordinate 10,401 of JAPORR010000160.1, read as the reverse complement.
AGCGATTTAATGATTCGGGTTCATGATCCGGGGCGCCGCCCGCCTGGGTGGCAAGCCTGGCTCGGGCGGTCAGTCGGCGAAGCGGAACCGGAAGCCGTCGCCGGCGCTGATTACATGACCGCAGCCCGGACCCGGAAAATGAGACGGCAGCAGCAGCACCGGCCTGTCCGCCACCCGCTCCAGCAGGCGCCGCCGGGTGACCGCAGCATGCTCCGGCCACTCGCAGAAGGCCGAATTCCAGTGTGGCTCGTGGACCTGGACCGGGTGATGCATGATGTCGCCGACGAACAGCGCCTCTTCGCCGCCGGAGGAGAGCGCTATGATCACATGACCGGGCGTGTGGCCGGGCGCGGCCTCGATCGTCAGGGTCTCGTCGATCCGGTAACCATCCTCCACCATAATCGCCTGCCCCGCCTCCACCAGAGGCTGCACGCTGTCGGCGAAGGCACCATCCATCGGCTCCTCGTCCGGATAGAGTGCCAACCGCTGCGTCCGATACTGGTAGTCGATCTTGCCGATCAGATATGTTGCGTTCGGGAAAGTCGGCGTCCAGCGGCCGTTCTCCAACCTCGTGTTCCAGCCCACATGGTCGGTGTGCAGATGGGTACAGAGCACAATATCGATGTCCTCCGGCGCGGCCCCGGCCGCCTTCAGCCGGTCCAGCCAGGGGGTATCGAGGTCGTTCCATACCCCGAGCGAGCGGCTTTTGCCGTTGCCGACGCAGCTATCGACTAGGATGGTGTGGTGTGGCGTGTGCAGGAGCCAGCTATGTAGGCTCATCACCAGCCTGCCGCTCCGCTCGTGGAAGGCGCGGGGGACCATCCAGTCCCGGTGCGCCTCCAGGTGATTCCGCGTCCAGTCCGGGTAAAGTCGGTCCGGCAGGAAAGATGGGCCAGCGTTTTCTTCCACCCGGTTAACGGTGATGTCTCCTATCACACTTGGGGCCATAGCGGGGCTCCTCCTGGTTTCCCGCCGACCTTACGCCCATGCTACAGAAGGGACCAGAAAAGGATATGGGGAGCGGGACAATGCACCATGATCTGGTCATTCGGGGCGGCACCGTCATCGACGGCCGAGGCGTTCCAGCCTTCCGGGCCGATATCGCCGTGGACAGCGGGCACATCGTTGCGGTCGGTGCGCTGGAGGACGCCGCTGGCGAACGGGAAGTCGACGCATCCGGTCTCATCGTCGCGCCGGGCTTCATCGATGTGCATACTCATGACGACCGCGCGCTGCTCGACGGCGACATGGCCGCCAAGGCCAGCCAAGGCGTTACCACCGTGGTCGCCGGCAATTGCGGTGTCTCGCTTGCTCCCTTCAGGCCAGATGGCCGCCCGCCGCCGCCGATGGACCTGCTGGGCGGCGAAGGCGACTACCGCTTCCCGACCTTTGCCTCCTATCTCGAGGCGCTGGACGCCCGCTGCCCGGTTGTTAACGGCCTGTTTCTGGTCGGCCACCAGACACTGCGCGTCCAGCATGTGGAGGATCTCGAGCGCCCGGCCGATGCGACTGAGATCGCAGCAATGCGGGCCGGTGTCGAGCAGGCGATGCAGGCGGGTGCCGTGGGTGTCTCGACTGGACTTTTCTATCCACCCTCCCGGGCCGCGCCGACGGACGAGGTGGTGGCGTTGGCTGAGGCGGCCGCACCCTGGGGCGGCCTCTATGCGACCCATATGCGCGACGAGGGGACCTATCTGGAGGAGTCGGTCGCGGAATCGCTGGAGATTGGTCGGCGCGCGGGCGTCGCCGTGGTGCTCTCGCACCACAAGGCATCCGGGGTCGCCAATCACGGCAAAACTGCCCGATCGCTGCCGATGGTTGAAGCGGCCGCAGCCGAACAGCAGGTATCGCTTGACGTCTATCCCTATGCCATGAGCTCGACTGTTCTGCTGCCCGACCGGCTAGCGGAGTCCACCCGCGTCCTGGTCACCTGGTCGGCGCCCTATCCAGAGGTGGCGGGCCGCGACCTCTCGGACATCGCCGCCGAGCACGGCGTTTCGGACGAAGAGATGGCGCTCAGGTTGCTGCCGGCGGGTGCGATCTATTTCGCCATGTCGGAAGACGATGTGCAGCGCGTGCTGCGCTTCCCGCACGCCATGATCGGTTCCGACGGTCTTCCGCATGACCCGCGCCCGCATCCGCGTCTCTGGGGCACATTCCCGCGTGTACTGGGGCATTACAGCCGTACCCTCGGGCTGATGCCGCTGGAAGAAGCTGTGCGTCGTATGACCAGCCTGCCGGCGGACCGGTTCGGCCTTGACGGGCGCGGCGTCATCGAAGCAGGCGCGGTCGCGGACCTTTGCCTGTTCGACCCGGAAACCGTCATCGACCGGGCCAGCTTCGAGAACCCGATGACCCCTGCCGACGGCATTCACGTGGTATTCGTGGCCGGTGAGGCGGTCTGGGAGGACGGCGCCACCACCGGTGCCCGGCCGGGCAGGGCGCTCCGCCGCGCCCGCCCGATCCCGGCGCGGTAACCAGGGTTCGCCGTTACAGGGCGGGCCCTGTGAAGCTCATAGGTCCAGCCTACCGTTAGGCTAGGCCGACTGTGCATGAAAACCAAGGAACCTCTTTTGAAATTAGCAGGCTGAGTGATAGCGGCCTCATTTTGGATTGGTTGAGCGGTCGTGGGGGCGTTTCGGGGGCAGCAGGAAGACCGGATAGAGCTTGCCGGGGGTCATCGGCGTGTTTTGAGACGAGCGTTCTGCGGCCCGTTTGGAATCACAGCGCAGGATCAGTGGGTTTGGTCAGCCGGCGCTATGGAGCGGCGAGGCGGATGATTGGGGGTCAGTGCGAGCAGGCCGAACATCAGATGGCAGGCGACTTTCGTGGGTTCACGCACGCGGACATGGCGGGCGCCGAACTCGTCCTTGAGCGTTGGTCCTCTCGCCGACGGAGCGAATGCGGTATCGGAGGGTTCGGGCATCAGGATGGCGCGCCTCGCGGTTCAGAACTTGCTTGAGGGCCTTGTCGGGGGATTAGTGTGGATCTCCTAACCCGCTCATACCGGAGGGACGGCTCCATATCCAGGCTCAGCCCTCCCCCAAAGCCCGGTTCCGGGGAAAACCCGCCTCGGAGTTGCAGGAGACTCAAGTATATAATCCCCCATGTAAGGCATGAATCACAAGCCGCAGCGCAACACCATTCTCAAACAGTCTCTGAGGGGGCTAGGCCGATGAGATACCGGATCGGCGCGGATGTCGGGGGCACTTTTACGGACTTGATGGTGCTGGATGCGGGCACTGGGGATATCCATGCGTTCAAGACGCCGACCACGCCGGCGGACCCGTCCGAGGGATTGCTGGCCGGCATTGCCGAAGCGGCGGAACACCTTGGCTTCGAACTGGCTGCAGTCGGGTTCATCCTGCATGGCACGACCATCGCTACCAATGCGGTGCTGGAGCGCAAGTTGCCGACGGGAGCACTGATCGCCAACAAGGGCTTCACCGATGTCCTGGAGATTGGCCGCCATGTCCGCCGGGAATCCTATACGCTTAAACCGACGCCGCAGACGGTGCTGGCACCCCGCGATCGGCGCTACGGCGTCGAGGGACGGATACGCTGGGATGGAAGCGAAGAGATGCCGCTCGACGAAAGCGCGATTGTCGGCATTGCGCATGAATTGTCGGAAGCCAATATCGGTGCGGTCGCCGTTGCCTTCCTGCATGCTTATCGCAACCCCGTGCATGAACGCCGAACGGCGGAGATACTGGCGGAGATAGCGCCGGATATTCCGGTGTCACTGTCCTCGGATGTGAGCCCCGAGATTCGCGAGTTCGAACGGTCCTCAACCACGGTGCTCAACGCCCTGCTCGTGCCGGTGGTGAATGATTATCTGGCGCGTCTGGAAGCACGGCTCCAGGCTGCCGGGGTCTCCGCGCGGCTATATCTTGTGCAGTCTAACGGAGGAGTAACGACGCCCTCCCAGGCGGCGCGGCTGCCGGCGCGCCTGTTGCTCTCGGGGCCTTCAGGCGGGGCAATGGCAGCGGCCAACCTTTCCGAAATGCTCGGACGGCCGAATCTGGTGGCGGTCGATATGGGCGGCACCAGCTTTGATGTGTCGGTGGTTCGCGACAGCGAGAACACGGTGGTGACGGAAGGTGAGATCGATGGCCTGCCTGTGCGTCTGCCGATGGTGGAGATGCGTACTATCGGTGCCGGTGGCGGCTCCATCGCTTCCGTGGCGTCCGGCGGGGCCCTCGTCGTCGGTCCGGCGAGCGCGGGTGCCGATCCTGGACCGGCGGCCTATGGTAAGGGCGGCCAAGAGCCGACCGTGACGGACGCAAATATCGTCCTCGGCCGGCTGGACCCGAATTTTTTCCTCGGCGGTGCGCTGAAGCTCGATGCGGGCCTCGCGCGGGCCGCCATTACCGAGCGGGTGGCGCGGCCGCTTGGGCTCGGCGTGGAAGAGGCGGCAGAGGGCATCATCACGGTCGTCAACGCGCATATGGCGTCTGCGATCAAGCTCAGTCTGTTCGAGAAGGGGGCAGACCCACGCGACTTCGCCATCGCCGCCTTTGGCGGGGCGGGCGGACTGCATGCGTCGAGCCTCGCGGAAGAGCTGGGTATAGTGGAAGTCGTATTCCCACGCGATCCCGGCACTTTGTCAGCGTGTGGTATCCTGACCGCCGACATTGCGCATGATGTGGCGCGCTCGCGCTTGCTGGATGCAGATCAGAGCGCGTTGCCGGCATTGGCCACCCTTGCGGCAGAGCTGGTCGCGGAATGTCATGCGCTGCTTGCCGCCGACTGCATATCCGAGGACGCGCGCCGGGTCCGCCTAGCGGCAGATATGCGCTATCGCGGTCAGGCCTATGAATTGCTGGTTCCCTGGGGCGATGTGCAGCCTGACAGGCAGTCCCTCGCCTGTCTCGTCGCTGATTTCCACGATCTGCACCGGGCGCGCTATGCGCATTCCGACCCCGGGGCACCGGCCGAGATTGTCACATTGCGCGCGACTGCTAGAGGGCTACTGCCCAAGCCGGTGATACGCGCGCCCGACACGGTGAAGGCCGGCCCGAAAGACGAGCGGCAGGTCTGGATTGCGGGAGGCTGGTGCAAGCTGCCGGTTTATGACCGTGTCCGGCTGCCGAAGACGGTCACCGGGCCTGCCATCATCGAGGAAGCTCATGCGACGCTGTTGTTGCCACCGGGCTGGCGCCTTGCGGTGTCGTCCGGCGGTCATCTGGTTGCACGGCACGGGGGAGCGCATGACTGGCCCTAGTCCCATCGATATCGAAATCATCCGCAACGCCTTGGTCGCGGCGGCGGAGGACATGAATGTCACCATCTGGCGCACGGCGCGGTCCACGGTCGTGCGCGAGACGCTCGACTATTCGACGGCCGTATTTGATGCGCGGGGGCGGAACGTTGCCCAGTCGGCCCGCATCGCCATCCACCTGAATTCCATGGCGACCTGTCTCGAAGGCATCCTTGCAGGCCCCATTCCGCTGGACGACTGGTGTGAAGGCGATATCATCATCACCAATGACCCCTATGCCGGTGGCCAGCATCTACCCGACGTGCTGACCTTCAAGCCGGTATATTTCCAGGGACGGCGGATCGCTATTACCGGCACGCTCACGCACCATACCGATGTCGGCGGCGGCGCACCCGGCAGCTATGACGCGGGCGCGCGTGAGATCTACCAGGAAGGGTTGCGGATCCCACCCTGCAAGGTGGTGGAGGCTGGACGGGTCAACAAGGCGCTGCTCGGCGTGTTTTACGCCAATACCCGCGAGCCGGAAAAAGTGCGCGGCGACTTCGAGGCGCAACTGGCCTCGCTCGACATCGGTGCAAGTGGTGTGCTGCGTCTGGCGGAACGCTTCGGCCCGCAGCAGCTGCAGGCCGCCACTGATCGTATTCTCGACCAGTCGGAGGCTGCGATGCGAGTCGCCATTGCCGGCATCCCGGACGGTCTCTACCGCTTCGAGGATTTTGTGGACGACGACGGCATCACCGATGAGCCACGCCCGATCGCCGTCGAGGTGCTGATCGACGGCGAGACGGCAAAGGTCGATCTTTCCGCTTCGGGACCTCAGGCGGTGGGACCGGTCAATTGCACGCTCAACATGTCGAAATCGGCTGTCTATTGCGCCTTCATGTGTGCAGCTGGCATTGAGGTCCCCGCCAATTCAGGTGCCTGCCGCCCGGTGGAAATCGCAGCGCTTGAGGGCACAATCTGTAATGCGCGGCCGCCTGCGCCGGTAGCAAACCGCATGGCGACGGCGCACCGGATTGTCACCACCGTGCTGGGCGCCCTCGGCCAGGCTGCGCCGGAGCGCATTTCCGCTGCCTATTACGGCGTGAGCTATGTTTATGCACTGGGTCTCAAGGGGCGGTCCGGCCGGCCGGAGGTATACTTTGATATCGAAGTTGGCGGTTGGGGCGCGCATCCCGCCGCCGACGGCGCGAACGCACTTTCAGCCTGCCTGCACAATCTCGCAAACACGCCTATCGAGATGGTGGAGAGCCTCTATCCGATCACGGTCACCGAATACGGCCTGGCTCCCGGCAGCGGCGGTGCGGGTAGGCGGCGCGGTGGCCTCGGCCTCCGGCGCGAATTTCGGCTGGACGCCGAAGAGGGTACGCTGTCCACCAATTACGACCGCTTTCGGGTGCCGCCCTATGGCCTCGCCGGCGGCGGCTCCGGCGCGCCGGGCCGTTCCGTGCTGACGCGGGACGGGGACGCGGTTGAACTGGGGTCGAAGGTCTCGAACCTGCCGTTGCGCTGTGGCGACCGTATTCTGCTGCAAACCTCCGGTGGCGGCGGGCATGGTGCACCGCAGGATCGTGACCCTCGCGATGTTGCCCGCGACCGGCAGCTCGGTTACTGAACGCCCCGCAGGCGAGATGCGGGGTCTACCCAGAGGCAGATTTCAGAGCCGTTGTCATGCTGCGTCCGCGGCTCGGGCGGATCACGAGGCTGCCAGCTTCGACGCCAACTTGCACCACATCCCCGTCCTGCACCGCGCCTTCCAGAATTCGTGTGGCCAGGACATTCTGGAGATGGGTCTGGATCGCACGCTTTAGCGGGCGTGCGCCATAGACAGAGTCGAAGCCCGTCTCCGCCAGCCAGTCCATCGCTACCGGATTAAGGTCGAGATCAATGCCTTGGCCAGCCAGCAGCTTGCGCAGGCCCTCAAGTTGGATCGAGACAATGCCAGCCATATGCTGGCGCTCCAGCCGATGGAAGACGACCATTTCGTCAAGCCGGTTCAGGAATTCAGGCCGGAAATGGCCGCGAACGACAGTCATCACCCTGTCAACCAGCGGGCCATGCATCGCGGACTCGCTCGCTTCCGCAAACACCTCGCTGCCGAGATTGGAGGTCATTACTAGGATCGTGTTGCGGAAGTCCACCGTGCGCCCGTGCCCGTCAGTCAGCCGCCCGTCGTCGAGCACCTGCAGCAGGACATTGAAGATGTCCGGATGCGCCTTTTCCACTTCGTCGAACAGTACGACCTGGTAGGGCCGCCGGCGCACCGACTCTGTGAGCGAGCCGCCTTCCTCATAGCCGACATAGCCCGGCGGCGCGCCCAGAAGACGGGACACTGCATGCTTCTCCATATATTCCGACATGTCGAGCCGCAGCATGGCGGTGTCGTCGTCGAACAGGAACGCGGCGAGCGCCTTGCAAAGCTCCGTCTTGCCGACACCCGTCGGGCCCAGGAACAGGAACGAGCCTACCGGCCGGCCTGGGTCATGTAGGCCAGCACGTGCGCGGCGCACTGCCTCCGAAACCGCTGCGACGGCCCGATCCTGGCCGACAATGCGGGCGTGAAGGCGCTCTTCCATCTTGAGCAGCTTTTCGCGCTCGCCTTCAAGCATCCGCGAGACAGGGACGCCGGTCCAGCGCGAGACGACCTCCGCGACATGCTCACCGGTCACCTCCTCATCGAGCAGGCGTCCTTCGCGCTCTCCTGTTGTCTCAGTGATATGCTTCTCCAGCTCCGGGATGACAGCGAAGCGCAGCTCGCTTGCCCGCTCCAGCTCGCCGCGCCGCTGCGTCGCCTCGAGCTCGAGCCGGGCACGCTCCAGCTCTTCCTTGAGGCTCTTGGCGGCGTCGATGGCCTCCTTTTCCTGCCGCCATTGCAGGGTGAGCGCACCGGAACGTTCCTCCAGGCCGGTCAGTTCCTGCCCAAGTCTGTCGAGGCGGCCGCGCGAGGCATCGTCGGTTTCCTTCTTCAGAGCCTCACGTTCGATCTTGAGCTGGACGATTCGCCGGTCAAATTCATCGATGGCCTCGGGCTTTGAGTCGATCTGCATGCGTAGCCGACTCGCTGCCTCGTCTACCAGGTCGATGGCCTTGTCGGGCAGGAAGCGGTCGGTGATGTAGCGGTTGGAAAGCGTTGCCGCTGCCACCAGAGCACCGTCGGTGATTCGCACGCCGTGATGGACTTCATATTTTTCCTTGAGACCGCGCAGGATCGAAATCGTGTCCCCCACATCCGGCTCGCCGACGAGGACCGGCTGGAAACGCCGCGCTAGTGCCGCATCCTTCTCGATATGCTGGCGGTATTCGTCGAGCGTGGTGGCGCCGATACAGTGCAGTTCACCGCGGGCAAGCGCAGGCTTGAGCATGTTTGAGGCGTCCATGGCGCCGTCGGCCTTGCCGGCGCCGACTAGCGTGTGCAATTCGTCGATAAAGACGACGATCTCGCCCTCTGCTGCCCTGATTTCGGCGAGCACCGCCTTCAGTCGTTCCTCGAATTCGCCACGATATTTCGCGCCGGCGATCATGGCGCCAAGGTCGAGCGCGATCAGCCGCTTGTCCCGCAGACCCTCCGGCGTATCACCATTGACGATTCTCTGGGCCAGACCTTCGGCAATGGCAGTCTTGCCGACCCCCGGCTCGCCGATCAGCACGGGGTTGTTCTTGGTGCGTCGGGAAAGCACCTGGATCGCGCGCCGTATTTCCTCATCGCGCCCGATCACTGGGTCGAGTTTGCCGTCGCGCGCAGCCTCGGTGAGGTCCTGGGCGTATTTGGTGAGAGCGTCGAATCCTGCCTCGGCATTGGCACCGTCGGCGGTACGGCCCTTGCGCAGTTCCGCGATGACGCGCTCCAGCTCCCTGGCATCCACGCCCGCCTCGTCGAGCGGACCTGGCCCTATCGCCATCGCCTGAAGGAGACGTTCGACCGTAACGAAACTATCGCCGGCTTTTTGCGCCACCTTGCGGGCAGTCTCGAACAGGCGCGCCGTCTCGGGCGCCAGATGCAGGCCGCTTGCGCCTGACCCGGTGACGACCGGCAGCGCTGCGAGCCCCTTTTCGGCCGCCACCTGTGCCTTGGCGGGATCGCCACCTGCACGCGCGATCAGGCCGGTGGCCATGCCCTCTGGGTCGTCGAGCATGACCTTGAGTATGTGTTCGGGAACGAAACGCTGATGCCCGGCAGCCAAGGCCATGCTTTGTGCCGCTTGGACGAATCCGCGCGCGCGCTCAGTGTAAGTCTCGAAATCCATGTGTCCGTCTCCGTCTTCAGACGCGAGCTTTTGCCGGAAGGGCCGCAGCCTGCGCACCGCTCCCGCTCGGACACGGATATGGGAAGCTCTGGCGGCGCGTGCAAGAAGATGCAACCCGTCGCCGAGGGCTAGGGAATTAGACCGCTTCGGCTGCTGTTTCCTTGGCGGGAGCGTCTTCCGCCGGCGGTGTGGCGCCAGTTTCAGCGGGTGCTGACTCTACCGGAGCATTGCGCTGGCGGCGGCGACGCCGCGGACGGGTGCCAGCTGAGTCGCCTGTTTCGGTTTCCAAAGCCTCCCGGTCGGGCTGGGCCTCGGCTTCGGTATCCAGTGCTCCGTCGGTGCCGCGCGCGGTGTCCGCTGGGGCTGGCTGAGGTGTTGCCGGCGGCGGTGCGAACTGGGCCACCAGGCGCTGATAATGCTCGGCATGCTGGAACAAATTTTCCGCCAGCACCGAATCGCCACTGGACTGGGCGTCGCGCGCCATGGCCAGGTAACGGTCCAGGATCTGCTGTGCTGTGCCGCGCACCCGTCCTTCCGGCCCATTGCTTTCGAGTGGTTGGTTGCGGTGGGCTGGTGCGCGCCCGCTTCGCATATTGCTACGGCCGCGTGAGCGGCGCGGTGGCAGGTTTTGCTTCATTTGCTCTCTGTATCTAGAGGCGGTGATGAACGACGCGAGGCCAGCAGGCTTTCATTACGCGCTGTTCTGGCTCCACTGCAAGCTCTGCAACATGGAACCTGATACAAGATTAGCCAGGATGCGCAGCTTTGCAAGCCCCCTTTGTCGCACGAGCCAAAACCGTCGGACCCTCCCTGGCCGGAACAGAAGATGCGCGTAAGATTCATATAGCGCAAGGCGAAGCTCTGGAAGGGAGGAAGTCATGATGATGATGTGACGGAAACCCTTCAACGCGGTCCAGCGGGTTCAACTCCCGCAAA
>JAPORR010000231.1 GCA_026710105.1 Alphaproteobacteria bacterium | reverse complement strand
ATCCGGTGTGTCTATATCCGCCACATGTGTTGTAGATCGGTGGGCGGACTGGACAAACTGCGGGGTATGTCCGGCAAAGACGGAGTCGAAAGCCCTGTTCAGCAGGCTCTGGCGAAGAGTTCCGGCGGGTCGGCTGCTTTGGCCGGCGCCAGGTCAGCAGCGCCGAGGCCAACCAGGCGGAAGGCGCGACCATCGGCTTCTGGCCGAAGGAGGCGCTCTGCCTCTTGCTGCAAGCGGTCTGCGCGCTGGGTGGCGAAAGCGAGCGAGTGGCTGCGGGTCTGTGTGCGGAAGTCGGCGGTCTTGAGTTTCAGCATGACCGAACAGGCAGCGAGGCCCGCTGCATTCAAACGGGCGGCGACGGTCAGGGCCAGCGGGGGGAGCGCACGGGCGAGGTCGTCATAGCCGCTGCGGTCATTCTCGAAGGTGGTTTCGGCGGAAATGCTGCGGGTTTCGCTTACGGGCTGGATAGGTCGATCGTCGCGGCCGTGGGCAAACGCATGGAGCCGGCGGCCGAATACGCCGAAGCGGGCCGTCATCTCTGTTTCTGTCCAGCGGCGCAGATCTGCGACAGTCAACGCGCCCTCGGCCCGGAGCCGCCGGGCCATTGCAGCCCCAACGCCTGGGATGATCGAGATCGGCTTCGCCGTCAGAAATTTCGGAGCCTCTTCCGGACCGACCAATGCGAAGCCGCGCGGCTTGTCGAGGTCCGAGGCGATTTTGGCGAGAAATTTGTTGGTTGCGAGCCCGACAGAGACCGTGATGCCAATCTCGTCCTCGATCTGCCGGACCAAGCGGACGGCGGCAGCAGCCGGAAGGTCGTAAGATCGGAGATCCAGGAACGCCTCATCGATAGAAACGGGCTCGACCAGAGGCGTCGTCTCCCGCATCAGGCTACGGACCTGGCGTCCAACCCTGCGGTATTTCGCTATGTCCGGGCGCAGCACTATGGCATGCGGGCAGGCTTCGAGCGCCTTGTACATCGCCATGGCGGAGCGCACGCCGAAACGCCGCGCGACATAGCAGGCTGCCGCGACGACGCCCCGCCGGCCGCCGCCAATTACAACCGGGTGGTCAGCAAGGTTGGGATTGTCACGTTTTTCAATGGCGGCGTAGAACGCATCACAGTCGAGATGCGCAATGCCGACACGGGCAATTTCCGGATGCGCGGCGAATCGGGGGGACCGGCAGTGCGGGCAACGGCGTGGAATAGGAAGGGCGGCGGGGTGACCACAATTCCGGCAGACAGCCACAACCTCGCCGGCATTCATGGAATTCCGTCCGATCGTCGGCTTGCGCCTGCGGCAAGCGAAGCGGCGCAGACCGCTATTTCATCTTCTGTTCCTTGAAGACAACATGTTTGCGCGCGATGGGGTCGAATTTGCGGATTTCGAGTTTTTCGGTCTTGGTCCGCGGATTCTTCTTAGTGACATAGAAATAGCCCGTGTCGGCCGTGCTGACGAGCTTAACCATAACAGTTGCCGGCTTGGCCATCGCATGCACCTCCGTTGCAATATCAACTTAGCTGGAATTTAGGCTTCTGCCCTCTGGATGTCAAACCGCCGTGGCCCACTCGTCCAGGGACTTGACCGACAAGTTCGGACTCTGTTCGCTTTGTTCGACCCAGAATCGCACGCCCGGAAGGCTCATGCTTCCGCCAGCACATCGACATGGGCGCCGACGCACTCTTCCAGCGCCGCCAGGTCGTAGCCACCTTCCAGCACTGCCGCGAGCCGGCCACCGGCATGGTGCCGCGCGATGGCCAATAGGCGGCGCGTGGCCCAGGCGAAATCGGCGGCTTCGAGTTCAAGCTGCGCCAGCGGATCAGCTCGGTGGGCATCGAATCCCGCGGATACCAGGATTATCTCCGGACGGAATGCCTCGACCGCCGGCAGTATGCGGTTCTCGAAACGCTGACGGAACGCCTTGCCGTCCGCGCCCGGAGGCAGGGGCGCATTGACAATCTGCCCATGCGCTCCGCTGTCCCACTCCGCGCCCGTGCCGGGATAGAGCGGCATCTGGTGCGTTGAGGCGAACAGTACATCTGGCTCGTTCCAGAAGATCGCCTGTGTGCCATTGCCATGATGGACATCGAAATCCACCACCGCGACACGCCCGAGACCGTGGACCGCGCGGGCGTGCGCGGCACCCACGGCAACGCTGTTGAAAAAGCAGAATCCCATGGCGCGGGCAGGCTCGGCATGATGGCCGGGCGGACGCATGGCGCAGAACGCGGTCTGCGCTTCGCCGCCCGCAAGTGCGTCCACCGCTGCAATCGTGGCGCCCGCCGCCCGGAGCGCAGCCTCCTTCGTTCCGGGAGAAGCAATAGTGTCGGCGTCAAAGCGCGCATGACCCTGATCCGGCAGAGTGTCGAGCACGAACTCGACATAATCATGGGAGTGAACGCGTTCCAGCGCCTCTCGCCCGGCCTCTGGCGGCGCACGGCGTTCAAGACCGCGAAACTTCGGCGCGTCGAGTGCGGCCGAGACGGCCCAGGCCCGCGCCGCACACTCGGGATGGCCGGGTCCTGTGTCGTGGCCCGCGGCGGCATTATGAACGAAGAGCAAAGCGGTCATGTGGAATCCAGCCTCCGGGTGCTACCGGGTTCACAGCCCCCATCATAGACGCCTAGCACAGGACCTATCCCGTTGACTTCCATCGCATGCCGCCCCAATTTGCTCCTCTGTCCGCCGGTCCTGTGGCGGCCAAGAGATCTGCCCATGACAATCATCGCGGCGCGGTTTCTATCGTTGCTGTTCGTTCCCTTGGCTGCCGGCTCGGTGCTGCTGGGGTGCTTGGCACTCTGGCCTTCTGACGCCAACGCCCAGCGCCCATCACCCGTCCGGGTGGACAAAGTTGTCTTCGAACCGCTGGCCGAGACAGCCCCCGTGTTCGGCCGGCTGGTGTCCCGGATGCGCGGCTCCGTGGCGGCGCAGACAGTTGGCGCCGTTACAGAAATGCACGTGCAGGTAGGCGATCGGGTAGCGAAGGGCGATATCCTTGCTGTGCTCGACATCGAGAAGCTCACCTCCGAACGCGCTGCCCACGCCGCCACGGCTGACGCCGTCGCCGCCCGCGCGGTCGCCGCAGAAGCCCGGCTGGAGCGCGTCGAGCAGGAGATCGCACGTTATGAGAAACTACGCCGTTCGGCCGCCTTCAGCAGGGCGCACCTGCAGGACAAGGAACAGGAACGGGCCTCGCTGCGCTCTGAGTTGGATGCAGCCCGCGCGCAACTCGTGCAGGCAAAGGCAAACCTGGCGCTCGCAGAAATGAATCTGGCGCGCGGCACGGTTCGTGCGCCCTATGACGGAGTAGTGACCGCGCTTCACACCGAGATCGGCTCCTATCGGAAGGAGGGCGAAGCGGTGGTGGCGCTGGTCAACGACCACAAGCTGGAGATCGAGGCGGATGTACCGGCAGCGCGCATTGCCGGGCTCAAGCCGGGGGCCGAGGTGGCAGTGCTGCTGCCCGACGGCACCAAGCACAGCGCCAGAGTGCGCGCCGTGGTGCCAGACGAGAACGCCATGACTCGCACAAGGCTCGTGCGCTTCACGCCGGAATTCGGGCAAACGGCAACACCGCTGGCAGACAATGCAGCTGCGACCGTGGTGCTGCCGATCGGCGCGGCGGCCCCGGCATTAACGGTCCACAAGGATGCTATCTTGCGCCAGGGGCGGCAGGCCCTTGTCTTCGTTGCCAATGACGGCAAGGCAGATCAGCGCCGGGTGCAACTCGGCCGCGCCTCGGGTACGCGCTTCGAGGTGCTGGACGGCCTTGGTGAGGGGGACCTCGCTATTGTGCGTGGCAATGAACGGCTGCGTCCCGGCCAGCCGGTGCTCGTCCCCGAAGTCAGTCCCGGCATGCCCAGCAACAATGGTCCGCAAAAGGCCGGAACGGGATGAATCTCGTTCGTTTCGCCATAGACCGTCCTATCGCTGTAATCGCGGCAGTGCTTATGGTGGTGCTATTCGGCCTAGTGGCGCTGCAAACGATCCCGATCCAGCTGACGCCGGATGTGCGCAAGCCGATCATTACTGTCCAGACGCTCTGGCCGGGGGCTGCACCGGCGGAGGTCGAACGCGAGATCGTCAACCGCCAGGAAGAGATGCTAAAGGGCGTCGAGGGCCTGGAGGAGATCGAGAGCCGATCCGAAAACGGGCGCGCACAGGTGACGCTCACCTTCGCTATCGGCACCAATATGGACCGCGCGCTGCTGCTGGTCGCAAACCGACTCGACCGCGTATCCGGCTATCCGGAAGAGGCCGACCGCCCAACCCTGCAGACAGCCGGTGCGGAAGACAACGCCATCGCCTGGTTCGCGATCCAGACCGTGAAGGGTAATTCGCGGCCGATCCATACTTATGGAGATTTCGTCGAGGAGGTGATTCAGGATCGGCTGGAGCGCGTGGAAGGCGTGTCCCGGACCGACGCCTTCGGCGGTGTCCAGCGCGAATTGCATATCACCGTGCAGCCGGAGCGAATGGCGCAATTCGGCCTGACTGTGACGGAAATCACCCAGAAGCTGCGGGCCGCTAATGCCTCGGTCTCCGCCGGCGATGTGGAAGAAGGAAAACGGCGTTATCTAGTGCGCGCTGAGGGTGAGCTGGACACGCCGGAAGCAGTGCGCGCCGTCGTGTTGCGCACGGCGGCGGACAGCACGACCGGACGCATCGGTCGTGTGACGGTCGGCGACATCGCCGAAGTGTCCTACGGTTATTCGGAACCACGCGCGCGCATCCGCCGCCTTGGCAAGAGCGCCCTCGTGATGAACGCCAAACGCGAAGCCGGGGCCAATGTCATTGAGACAATGGAAGGCGTACGCGCTGCCGTCGCGGAGCTGAACGAATCGGTGCTGCCTGGCGAAGGCCTCGTCATGGAGCAGGTCTATGACGAGACTGATTACATCCTCTCCGCGATCGATCTGGTGCAGCAGAATATTGTTGTCGGCGGCGCGCTGGCCGCGATCATGTTGTTCCTTTTCCTCAGATCGTGGCGCCCGACACTGATCGTTTCGCTCGCGATCCCAGTCTCAGTCGTCGGTTCCTTCGTTGCTATGGCCATGCTCGGCCGCTCGCTCAATGTCGTGTCGCTCGCCGGTATTGCCTTCGCGGTCGGCATGGTCGTCGATGCGGCCATCGTGGTGCTGGAAAACATCTACCGCCTGCGTGAACGCGGTATCCCACCGCGCGAGGCCGCGCTGCGCGGTGCAAGCCAGGTCTGGGGGGCGATCCTGGTCTCGGCGCTAACAACGGTGCTGGTCTTCGTGCCGATCCTTGCGATGGATCTCGAAGTCGGGCAGTTGTTCCGCGATATCGGGGTAGCGATCTCCGTGTCGGTCATGTTGTCGCTCATCGTTGCGGTCACGGTCATTCCCGCCTTATCGCGCCGCCTACTGGCCACGCGCATCTGGACTGGCAAGCGGGTCGAAGTGCCGGTTCTGGACGGTGTCGCCCGGCGCTATGCGCGTGCAACTCTGACCTATGTCGGCGCGGTAGTGACGAATCGCAAGGCTGCCCTGCTGTCGGTCACGGTCATCATGGGACTCGCCGTTATGGTCGCCTGGTGGTTGACACCCAAGCTCGACTATCTGCCAGACGGCAGCCGCAATTTCGTGCTTGGTCGGGTGCTGCCGCCGCCGGGCTATAACCTCAGGACGAATAGTGAGATCGCCAACGAGATCGAGAACGCGACGCGGGCGTTCTGGGCAAGTGAGACAGGTCCCGAGTCCGAGCCTGGCGAACCGCCCAAGATCGCCAATTTCTTCTTTGTAGCCTTGCCGGCATATACATTCGTGGGCGCGTCCTCGGTCGATCCTGAGAGGCCGGAAGAACTCGTGCCGATTCTCCAGCAGGCCACATTCCGCGAACCAGGCACGTTCGGTTTCTTCACCGTCGCGTCCATTTTCGGGCGCGGCATAGGTGGTAAGCGCTCGATCGACCTTGATATTTCCGGGCCTAATCTCGAAACCGTTATGGCAGTTGCCGGCAAGGCGACCGGGTTGACCAGCGCGGTGCTACCGCGCAACGAGGGCAATCAGCTCCGCCCGATCCCCGGCCTCGAACTCGGCGCGCCGGAAGTGCGCGTGTCGCCAGACCGATTGCGACTCGCCGACAACGGCGTCTCGGCGCGTGAACTGGCCGATACCATCGACGCCTTCAATGACGGGCTTCGCGTGGCGCGCGTGACCATAGACGGACGGCGCACAAACCTCATCCTCAAGGGACCCAATGACAATGTTGCCTCCACCCAGGGCATCGACTCCCTACCAGTGGTAACGCGGGGTGGGGTCATCCTACCGGCATCCTCGCTCGCCAACATAGAAGTGACCAGCGGGCCGACCGAAATCCGGCACAAGGAGCGGGTACGCACGGTCACCCTGCAGATCCGGCCGCGCGCGCAGATGCCGCTTGAGCAGGCGATGGACCTGGTCCGCGCCGAGGTTATCGCTCCACTCGAAGCCGACGGCTTACCAGATGGGGTGACCCTGCGGCTCTCCGGTGCCGCTGACCAGCTCACGATTACCTGGAATCATATTGTGCTCGACCTTCTGATCGCTATCGCAATCGTGTTCCTGGTCATGGCGGTGCTGTTCGAGAGCTTCGTCTATCCACTGGTCATCATGATCTCGGTGCCGCTGGCCACGGCGGGCGGTGTGCTCGGCCTTGCCGTGCTTAACCTGTTCACCTTCCAACCGCTCGATATGCTCACCCTGCTGGGTTTCATCATCCTTGTCGGCATCGTCGTCAACAACGCTATCCTGCTGGTCCACCAAGCAGTGTTCCATATCCGCGAGGGCAACATGACGGCGCCAGACGCCATCCGGGAGGCGACGCGCGACCGGCTGCGCCCTATCTATATGTCTACGCTCACCAGCATTTTTGGCATGGCCCCGTTGGTGCTATTCCCTGGCGCAGGCTCCGAGCTCTATCGCGGGCTGGGGTCTGTGGTGCTTGGCGGGCTGTCGCTTTCGGCGGTGCTGACGCTCACTATCATCCCACCATTGCTCGGTCTGATCCTGCCCCCGCTGGAAGAGCATCGCCGTGATCGTATCGAGGCAGCCGCGCCTGCGGCGGCAGAGTGATTCGGCCCGGCTTGCGCGGCCTAGTCGTGGTAGCATCCGGCAAAGATGGTTGAGGGAGGAGCACCGGGTATGAAATTCGGCATATTCTATGAACACCAACTGCCGCGTCCCTGGGGACCAGACAGCGAGCGGCGGTTGCTGGATGAGTCGCTAGCGCAAATCGAGCTCGCCGATGCACTCGGCTACGACTACGCATGGGAGGTCGAGCACCATTTCCTTGAGGAATACTCGCACTCCTCCGCGCCGGAAGTGTTCCTTGGCGCAGCCAGCCAGCGTACCCGCAATATTCGCCTCGGCCATGGCGTCATCCAGCTGACGACCAATCACCCAGTCCGCGTCGCGGAAAAAGTCTCGACACTCGATCTTCTATCTGGCGGGCGGGTCGATCTCGGCCTCGGCGAGGCACAGGGGCCGGTGGAGTTGCATCCCTTCGGCGTGCAGGTGCGCTCGAAGCGCGACCGCTGGATCGAGGGCGTGAAGGCGACCATCCCTCTCTTCACCGAGACCGCCTTCGAGTTCAACGGTGCGTTCTACAGCTACCCGAAGCGTAATGTGATCCCGAAACCGTTGCAGAAGCCGCATCCGCCGCTCTGGGTCGCCTGCTCTAATATCGACACCATCGAGGACGCCGGGCGCTGGGGAATGGGAGCACTCGGCTTCCAATTCGTAACGCCAGAGGCGGCGAAAGCTTGGGTCAATCGCTACTATCTCAACCTCACCCGCAATCTGGACAGGATCTGCGATTACCCGACCAATCCGAACATCGCCATGGTCTCAGGCTTCATGTGCTGTGAGACCGATGAGGAAGCCGTCGAGAAAGCGGCCGGTTGGACCTTCTTCATTTTCTGTCTCAGCCACTATGGTCGGCACGGCATCGCCGCACCCGGCGAAACCGATCTCTGGAAACTCTACCAGGACTGGCGCGGCACGGAGAAGGCGCAGCAGGCGCTGACTGCCGGACTGATTGGCTCGCCAGAAACCATCCGCCGGAAGCTGCGCGCCTTCGCCGCCGCCAATGTGGACCAGGTGATCCTGCTGAACCAAGCTGGGCGGAACACGCATGACGACATCTGTGCCTCGCTGGAGTTGTTCGCCCGCGAGGTCATGCCCGAGTTCCATGCCATGGAGGAGGCACACGCCGCGTGGAAAGCAGGCGTGCTTGCCGGGACGGTCGAGCTGGAGGCGCTGCCCGTCGAGGGCGCCCGGCGCTATGCACACCAGAACGAGGACATCGTGCGCCTCACGCCCGAGCAACTCAAAGCAAAGATGGCGGCCAAGGAAGCAGCGATGGCCGCAGAATAGTAGAGAGGTTCCGGGGAATGCGTGCGCTCGTTCTCGAAGGTCATGGAGGCCAAGACTGCCTCGCCTTCCGCAGCGACTGGCCAGAGCCAGAGCCGGGGCCGGGCGAAGTCGTTATCCGCGTCCGGGCCTGCTCGCTCAACTACCACGATGTCTTCACCCGCCGCGGCATGCCAGGCATCAAGGTGCCGTTGCCGGTCGTGCCTGGCCTCGACCTTGCTGGTGAGGTCGAGGTGCTCGGCGCAGGCGTGGAGGGTTGGTCCCTCGGGGACCGGGTGCTGATCGACCCGATCTGGCCAGAACGCGGCCTGATGGGCGAGATGCTCGATGGCGGCCTTGCGGAAAAGGCTCTCTGCTCAGCGGGCCAGCTCGTGCCTATTCCCGAGGGAGTCAGCTTCGCCCAGGCGGCGGCGCTGCCGGTCGCCTATGGCACGGCGCACCGCATGATGTTTGAGAATGGCCATGTGAAGGCGGGCGAGACGGTGCTGATCTTGGGCGCGTCAGGCGGCGTCGGCAATGCCTGCGTACTGCTCGCCAAGGCTGTCGGCGCACATGTCATTGCAGCCGCCAGCAGCCAGGCAAAGATCGATCGGCTGCTAGCGCTCGGGGCTGATGAAGGCTTGAACTACACGGAGACCCAATTCGAACGCGAGATCTGGCGGCGCTACGGCAAGCCCTTCCGACGCTCCTATGAAGGCGGCGTCGATGTCGTGGTCAATTTCACCGGCGGCGACACCTGGGTGCCGTCGATGAAGGCGCTAAAGCGCGGCGGCCGGATGCTCACCTGCGGGGCAACGGCCAGCTTCGACCCCAAGACCGACATACGATATATCTGGACCTTCGAGCTCCAAATCCTTGGTTCCAACAGCTGGACCGTGGATGGCCTGACAGAGATGATGGCCGATATCGCCGCCGGGCACCTCGCCCCCCCTATCGATGTCGAACTGCGTCTGGAGGATGCCGCCGAAGGCGTGCGCATGCTGGAGGACCGCGAGGTCTTCGGGAAAATCGTGGTCACACCGTAGGGCCGCCTATCTGTCGGCGCCTATGCCGTGTCGACCCGGACCAGCTCTTCATAGAGGCGGCGCATGCGCCTTGTCACCGGCCCGGCATAGCCCGTGCCGATCAACTTGCCGTCAATGGCACCGACCGGTGTCTGCGCGCCAAAGGTACCAGTCAGAAACGCCTCGTCAGCGCTATAAGCTTCATAAAGCGAAAAGTTTCTCTCGAAGACCGGTATGTCGTTTGCTCGGCACAGCTCAATCACCTTCCGCCGCGTCACGCCGTTCATGCAGTAGTCGCCGGTCGAGGTCCACAGCTCGCTGCCCCGGACAATAAAGAAATTGCAGGAATTCGTCGTGTTGACGAAGCCGTGCGGGTCCAGCATCAGCGCCTCGTCGGCGCCCGCAGCTTCGGCCTGCAGGCAGGCGATGACGCAGTTGAGCTTGGAATGTGAGTTGAATTTAGGGTCCTGAGAATGCGGCAGGCCACGCACCTGAGGCACCGTCGCCAGATGAATGCCGAGCTCCGCCAGGCGGTCCACCGGGCGCGAATGTTCGATGATGATGACGACCGTCGGCCCGGAACGCGACAGGTCTGGACTCTGGAAAGGCTTTATTTTGGGGCCGCGCGTGACCATCAGTCGACAATGCGCATCCTCCGTCATATCGTTGGCCTCGGCTGTGCGGCGAAGCGCCTCTGCGATCTCCTCGCGGTTCATGCCGATATCCAGTGACACAGCCCTACAACTTGCGAACAGCCGGTCCATATGGTCGTCGAAGAAGGCCCATTTGCCGTTATGGAGCCGCATACCCTCCCACATGCCGTCGCCCAGCAAGAAACCGGAGTCGTAAACGGAAACCTTTGCCTCGTCGCGGTGAACGATCTCTCCATTCACATAAATCCGGATGTCGCGGTTCCGGGCGTCCTCCTCCGCTTCATGCGTCGTTCGGCGAAACTCTGTATCCATATTTACCGTGCTTTTCCATATCTTCGGCGAAACGCGCTATAGTGGCTTTCTGATCGCCTGCGTTCAAGCGCGGCTGTGTATTCGGCCTGCATGATCTCATGCGAACGGTCTAACTTCCTCATACCGAGTTCACCAGCGCAGAAATGTGCTCCTTTAATCGCGCTCGTCTGGTCTCATAGAATTCAAGGAAACCGACCATCCTGTCCGGAACCTCACCAAGAAAGTACTTCTCACAGTAGTGCTC
>JAPORR010000114.1 GCA_026710105.1 Alphaproteobacteria bacterium | reverse complement strand
TGAGTTGCACATCGCCGGCGGACGCGTCGAATTCGCGCCCGATGGCCGGTAGGCTCGGCAGATACATGTCGATGGAAAGTGGCCCGAACGCCGCCAGCATGGCGAGCACGGGCAGGAAGACGGAGGCCAAGATAATCCGGGTGCTGCGGGAAACGGAGGAATTAGGTGCCGAACCGCCGGCGGCAAGCGGGCAGGGCCGGGCGGACTATCATCTAAATGTTGGCATCTGAATGTGGCTGTTGTCAGCTGCAGAATGGCCAGAACTGGTACCAGGAGTCGCAGCGGAAGCGGGATTTACAACGGTCGAGCTGGCCCCGATAGCGTTTGGCGATGCGGGCAACCTTGCGAGCAGCAGCCTTGAGCTTAGGCTTGTTCTTCCACTTACCGCTGCGATAGCCGCCGCGCCCCTCGTGATAAGCCAGATACATCCCATAGGCGTCAGTATAGGCAATACCGAGCTGCCGGTGCGTCTTGCGGTTGTACCAGCCAATGAAGTCGAGCGCGTCCTCCATATCGGTGCGGCTGCGGAACAGCCCGCCGCGCTCATCCAGATATTCCTCCCAGGTGCCGTCCAGCGCCTGCGCATAACCCTTGGCCGAAGTCTGGCGTCCCCAAGGGATGAACCAGAGCCATTTTCGTGGCGGTCGAGCGTGGCTGCGGAAGCTCGATTCCTGGTGGACGAAGGCCATCTGTACCGCCACGGGCGTGCCCCATGCTCGTTCGCTGGCCCGGGCATGATCGTACCAGTCCGGATATTGCTCGAATATGGAACAGAGATTGCCTTGGTCGTCGGGCGGAGCCGTCGCGCAACCGGCAACCAACAGTGTCAGCACGGCAGTAAGCCCTTGCAGTGCCCGGATCATTGTGGCGCGCCGCCCCCAAGCCGGCGGAAGAAGCAACTGCGGGTCCCGGTATGACAGGCGGCACCAGTCTGCTCCACCACCAGCAGAATCGCGTCGCCGTCGCAGTCGAGTCGGCATTCACGCACTTGCTGAATATGTCCTGAGGTATCGCCTTTGCGCCAGAAGGCTCGACGCGAGCGCGACCAGTAGCAGGCGCGACCACTTTTGAGCGTCTCGGCGAGGGACTCACGGTTCATCCAGGCCATCATCAGCACCTCGCCGGTATCGTGCGCCTGGGCGATGGCCGGCACGAGTCCCGCCTCGTTGAAGCACACATCGTCGAGCGCGGCCAGTTCAAGCGGCGCGGTCATGACATTACCCGCGCCATGACATTTTCGCGGAAGCGGTCGATGGCGGCGAAGGTTTCTTCCAGGCTTGGGCGGAGGAAGTTGAACATGAGCCGCTCAACGCCGATCTCATGCAGCGCGATAACATCTTCGGCGACCTGCTCGTCGGAACCGGTGAAGAGAAAGCGGTCGTCCTCGTCGTTCTGCCGCGAGAGATCTTCGCGGTACCAATTCGCCGAGAAGGCAAGCCCGATCTCTGTCGGGTCGCGGCCGGCCTTCTCTGCTTCAGCGCGCATTCGGGCCGCGCCAGCGGCAAAGCGCACGGGCGTGTCCAGCGGATGGCGGGGATTGGCGCCAATGGGAAACCACACATCGGCGTGGCGCGCGGCGCGGCGGAGCGCGGGACCGCTCTCGCCGCCGGCCCAAATCGGCGGGTGCGGGCGCTGCACGGGCTTCGGGTCGAAGACGATGCCGTCGAACGCAGCGAATTCGCCGGCCATAGTGGGCACCTCGGCCGTCCAGAGCGTCTTGAACGCTTCTAGGAACTCATTGGTCACGCGCCCGCGCGCATCGAAATCCGGGGCGCCGACAGCCTCGAACTCCTCGCGCAGCCAGCCTGCGCCGACACCGAGGTCGATACGCCCGCCGGAGAGTACATCCATGGTCGCCACCGCTTTGGCCGTGAACACCGCCGGGCGGTGCGGGACCACCATGACAGCGGAGAGGATGCGCGCCTTGTGCGTTACTGCCGCCACATGGGTCATCAGGATGAGCTGTTCCATACAGTCGCCCCAGTCCCCAGCGAGCTTGCCCGAAGCGTCGTAAGGGTAGCGCGAGGCATAGTGCTTCGGGATGACGATATGGTCGGACACGGCGAGGCGGACGAAGCCGCTCTCCTCCGCCTTTTCGGCCAGGGCCCGTATCGCCTCGGGCGTGGCGAGGGGACCACGATTGGGGATGCTCAGACCGAATTCCATCAATGCCGCTCCCGGCTGTCTTAAGTCTTGGTTATAGTCGTCCCACGATATAGCAGGAGAAGCGGGCAATGGGCATCGGTGTCGGGCTGGGGCTGGCGGATTTCCCGTTTTCGGACGCGCGCGCCTTCTGGCGCTGGGTTGACCTCTGCGAGGAAGGCGGGGTTGATTCGCTCTGGCAGACGGACCGACTCGTCTCGCGCCAGCCGATCCTGGAATGCATGAGCGCTATGGCGGCCATCGCTGGGCGCACACAGCGGATTAAGTTCGGCATGAATGTCGCCTCGGTCGGCCTGCGCGACCCCCTGCTGCTCGCCAAGCAGTGCGCGACAATCGACGTATTGAGCGAGGGGCGGCTGCTGCCGGCCTTCGGCGTCGGCAGCCCACGCGGCCCGGAATGGCAGGTGCGTGGCGAAGCCTTCGACAAGGGCGCGCGCCGGACGAATGAGGGGCTGGAAATCCTCTCCCGGCTCTGGTCGGAGGAGACCGTCAGCTTCGAGGGCGAGTTCTACGCCATGAAGGACGCCTCGATCTCGCCCCGCCCACTGCAGGACCCGCTGCCGCTCTGGGTGGGTGGGTCGAGCCGGGCGGCCATACGCCGGACGGCGAAATGGGGCACAGGCTGGCAGGCGGGCGGCGAGGCACCAGAGGAGGTAGGCCCGGTGATCACCGCCATCCGTGAAGCGGCGCGGGCTGAGGGCCGGCCGTTCGACCCGGAGCATTTCGGCACCGGACTCAATACACGGTTCGGTTCCTGGGACGAGCCGCTAGTGGCGAAGGCGGCCGAGACGCAGATGACGCGCACCGGGCGCGACCCGCGACGGCAATGGGCAATAGGCGCCCGGGAGGACATCCTCGCCCGCATCGCGGCGTTCGTCGATGCCGGCGTCTCAAAGTTCATTCTGCGCCCGATGGGCCGCGACGACGAGGAAGTCATGGCCCAGACCCGCCGTCTGGTGGAAGAGATCATCCCGGCGGCGGCAGCGCGGCGCGGCGCTGCATAGGGGCCGCATGGGGTTCCCATCTATGAGAGGGAGTAATACATTGAAGGTATTGACATAATTTCAGATCATGAAGTTCTGCTCATCACTTTGCCCAATACTTGCGACGGGAACAGTGGCACTTTACGGAAATGGCGTCGCGCACCATCATAGCCCTGTCGCTATTCATGCGGGGATCACGCCATGAGCGCATAGCTAAGATAGAATGCGGCGGTGTTGGCGGTTGGCATCGCTGCAATCGGGCTGATGCTGAATCAGCAATCCGAGTTCAGGGAGCTGTCGGACCGGCTGGGGCGCCTCGAAACGAAGGTGGACGCCCTGGCGGAGCTTGTAGCGGAGAACCGCGTGGCGATTGAGGCGAATCGGGTTGCTATAGCCGACATACAGGCCCGTTTGCCTTGATGACGCACGCGAGCGGCTCCAACTTCTGATGCAGGAATTGGCGCAGGCTCTCGCGCAAAGTCGTTCCCTGCGTGTTTTCGCCCGGCAGCTGGGGGGAGGCGATGACGGCATCGGCTTCCTGCCAGCCTACCGACGCGTCAACGGCTTGTAGCGGATCCGGTGAGGGTGATCGGCGTCTGCGCCGAGGCGGCGGCGGCGGTCGGCCTCGTAATCGGCGTAATTGCCCTCGAACCACTCTACATGGCTGTCGCCCTCGAAGGCGAGGATATGGGTCGCGATCCGGTCCAGGAACCAGCGGTCGTGGCTGATGACCAGCACAGAACCGGCAAAGGCGAGAAGCGCCTCTTCCAGCGAACGCAGCGTCTCGACATCTAGGTCGTTGGTCGGCTCGTCGAGCAGTAGCAGATTGGCACCGGACTTGAGCATCTTCGCCAGATGAACCCGGTTGCGCTCACCGCCCGAAAGTGAGCCGACCTTCTTCTGCTGGTCAGAGCCCTTGAAGTTGAAGGTCGAGACATAGGCACGGCTTGCGACCTCACGCCCGCCGAGCGCGATCGTGTCGAGGCCGCCCGAAATCTCCTCCCAGACGGTCTTGTCCGCATCAAGCGCATCGCGACTCTGGTTCACCGCGCCGATCTTCACCGTCTCGCCCACCCGGAGAGCGCCGCTGTCCGGCACGTCCTCGCCGGTCAGCATGCGGAAGAGCGTCGTCTTACCGGCGCCGTTCGGCCCGATCACGCCGACAATACCCGCGGGCGGCAGGCGGAAGGAAACGCCCTCCATCAGCAGCCGGTCGCCGAAGGCCTTGGCTACATCCTGCGCCTCGATCACTACATCGCCCAGCCTCGGCCCCGGTGGAATGACGATCTCGGCCGTGTCGAGCGCCCGGCGTTGCCCCTCGGCCAGCAGCTCTTCATAGGCCCGCAGCCGCGCCCGGCTCTTCGCCTGCCGGGCGCGTGGACTCTGGCGCACCCATTCGAGCTCACGCTGCAGCACCTTCCGGCGCGCGCTTTCCTGCCGTTCCTCCAGCGTCAGCCGGCGTTCCTTCTGCTCCAGCCAGGAAGAGTAATTGCCCTCAAAGGGCACACCGCGCCCGCGGTCGAGCTCCAGAATCCAGCCGGCGACATTGTCGAGAAAGTAGCGATCATGGGTAACAGCCACGACCGTGCCTTCATACCGCTCTAGGAAGCGTTCGAGCCAGGCGACGCTCTCCGCGTCCAGATGGTTGGTCGGCTCGTCGAGCAGCAGCAGGTCCGGCCGGGAGAGCAGCAGGCGGCAGAGTGCCACCCGCCGCCGCTCGCCGCCGGAAAGCGCGGCCGTGTCTGCATCGCCAGGCGGGCAGCGCAACGCGTCCATCGCAATTTCGACCGTGCGCTCCAGCTCCCAGCCGTCGGCCGCGTCGATCTGCGCCTGGAGCTCGCCCTGCTCCTCAATCAGCGCGTCCATCTCTGCGGGGTCAAGGTCCTCAGCGAAACGTGCGCTCACCTCGTTGAAACGCGCCAGCAGCCCTGCCGTCTCCGCGACACCCTGCATGACATTGCCCATCACATCGCGGTCGGGGTCAAGCTCGGGCTCCTGCGGCAGGTAGCCGACGCGCACACCGTCCGCAGCACGAGCCTCGCCATCGAACTCGGTCTCGAGGCCAGCCATGATACGCATAAGCGTCGACTTGCCAGCCCCATTGGGTCCCAAAACGCCGATCTTGGCACCCGGCAGGAAGGCGAGGCGGATATTGTCGAGCACCTTGCGCCCGCCCGGATAGGCCTTGGCAAGCCCGTGCATCATGTAGACATAACGGTGTGCGGTCATGGGCCTGCTCATACTCCGCAACCCGCGCCGCCGCAACGCCGGACCGGGAGAATGGCGTGGGTGGCCGCAGGAACGTCACAGCAGGTCTGATCGCCATCGGGGAGCTTGGGGCAAAGCGTGAAACCGCCAGTCACACCCCCCTTGCAAATCGGCAATGCAGGCGATTGAAACTATTTGAACGACTGCCTATCACGTCCCGCGGAAACCGTCCGCGCCAAGGGCGAATCAACCGACAGCCGGGACGAGCAAGGATGCCGAAGAAGCGCAAACGATCAAATGCCGCCGCCCGCCGTGGAAGCCAGGCAGGCCCAGCCGTTCCGAATCCTGCTCCGGTCGGCGCACCAGAACGCGGCAGGCAGGTCCTCGACAATGGCATCCTCGGCCTGGCGGCAGCCGGCGTGCTGCTCACCGGCTATCTGACGCTAACCGCCTGGTTCGGCGAGCATCCCGCCTATTGCGGAGCGGAGTCGGAGTGCGACATCGTGCAATCGAGCCGATGGTCCACCCTGTTCGGTCTGCCCCTGGCGCTATGGGGGTTGCTGACCTACGCGCTGCTTGTCGGCTTGGCATGGCGATTGCGCACCCGCCCGGCGGCATGGGGCCCCCTGCTGACAGTCGCTTGCATCGGCACCGGTGTGAGTTGGTTCCTGACACTGGTGTCGGTCTTTGAGATCAAGGCGGTCTGCCTGTATTGCCTGGTGTCTTTCGCGCTCATGAACCTGCTGCTCCTGCTTACACTTCTGCGCCGCCCAGCGCGGACATCGGCGCGGCGCTGGCGGCAGGACCTGCAGATCCCGGTCGGGGCCGCCCTTGTGCTGGTCTTTGGCCTCCACCTGCATTTCAACGGCTTCTTCGACCCCGCCGCAGGCCCGGAGGATCCGTATCTGAAGGCGCTTGCAACCCATTTGCAGGAAAGTGGTGCTCGCTTCTACGGCGCTTACTGGTGCCGAGCTTGCCAGGAGCAGAAGGCCCTCTTCACCGCCTCTGTCAAACGGTTGCCTTATATCGAATGCGCTCCTTCAGGACCGAACGGGCCTCTCACGGCCGCCTGCGTGGTCCAGGATATCCAGCGCTATCCGACCTGGATCGTCGAAGGGCGCCGCTATACAGGAGTGGTGGATATCGAGCGACTGGCCCGGGTGTCGAAATTCGAATGGAACGCGGTGACACAAGACGCTAGACTAAAGAGATAGTCGGCAATCAGCACATAGTCAGGTTGTGCCCCCGGTGCGACGGCCCAGCTTCGCCGTGTTGTTTTGGTGATGACTTCGGGCCGGTCGGTCAACCATTGCCACGCCGTCCAACAGGCTTCCTACCGAGCCGCGACATCCAACAGCGCATGATCGAGAGGCTCCTCCCAGCCCTCCTACCACCGCTGCGCTCGCCTCGGCCAAACTGCCCTATGAAAAGGCATGGCAGGCTTCACTGCGATAGCCACTACACATCCAATTCCCCCGCTGCCAGCATGCGGCGGAGTTCGTGTTTGAGAACTTTGCCAGTAGCGTTGCGAGGGAGTGCGTCGGTGAACAGGATGCGGCGGGGCTGCTTGAAACGAGCGAGCTGGCTGGCACAGTGGTCCAGAACCTGCTGTGGCTCCAGAGCTGTGTCCTCGCGGCAGACAATTACGGCACAACCGACCTCGCCCCAGCGCTCGTCGGCAATGCCGACCACCGCAGCCTCGGCAATGCCGTCCAGCCGGTAGAGTACATTCTCCACTTCCGCCGGATAGACATTCTCGCCGCCCGATATGTACATGTCCTTCCAGCGGTCCACGATATAGTAATAGCCCTCGTTATCCACCCAGACGGCATCGCCGGTCTTCAGCCATTGGCCGTCGAAAGACTCCGCCGTTTCCACAGGCTTGTTCCAGTAGCCGGGGGTCACATTCGGCCCCGCCACCTGGAGTTCCCCTCTCTCGCCGGGTACGGCTTCGCGGCCGTCCTCGGTCATCACCCGCGTGCGCGTGTAGAGCAGCGGCTTGCCAGCCGAACCCACCTTGCGCGTCGCATCCACGGGGTCGAGCAGCAACACTGCCGGGGCCGTTTCGGTCATACCATAGGCCTGGGCGAGCGGCGCGCCCTTCGCCGCCCAGAGCTCGATCAGCGCATTTGGCGTCGGTGCCGCGCCGACGCCGAGCACCGCCACATGGTTGAAATTCGCCATCTCGAAAGCCGGAAGTTGCGCCATGAACTGGTAATTGGCCGGCACACCAAGGAAATTGGTAATGCCTGCTGCCGGGTCCGCCAGCAGGCTGAGGCACTCTTCGGGATCGAAGCGGCGGGCGACCAGCACCGTGCCGCCAGCATGCAGCACCGGATTGGCATAGACATTCAGGCCGCCGGTATGAAACAGCGGCAGCACGGTGAGCGTGACCGAATCGGCGGTAACCCGATGTGGGATGCCGATATTCACCGTGTTGATGAAATTCATGCCATGAGTGATGCGTGCCCCCTTGGGAAGCCCGGTTGTGCCGGAGGTGTACATGACGACCGAGAGGTCCGACATGTCCTGGCGCACCATCTCGGCCTCGAACGGCCCCTCCGCGATCGCCGTTTCGAAATCCGACGGGCTGCCGTCAGCGGCGGTCTCCAGCCGGTGCGGGACGCCGGTCTTCGCTTGCACGGCCACGGCCGTTTCCGCAAGGCCCCGGTCGTGGATCATCGCCTTCGGGGCCGCGTCCCCTACGATATAAGTGAGCTCCGGTACGACCAGTCGCCAGTTAAGCGGCACGAACACCGCACCGATGCGGAAACAGGCGAACTGCACTTCTAGACAATCGCTGGAATTCTCCGCCAGCAGCGCCACGCGGTCGCCCGGTGCAATCGCGAACCGGTCGCGCAGGAAGCCGGCCAGGTTCCCGACCCGCCGGTGCATCTGCGCATAATCGATCCTGCGGCCGCTTGCGAGATCAACCAGTGCGGTTTTCTCCGGTCGCCGCCGGGCATTATGCGCGATCCAGTCGAAGGTCTCGAACTGCATTGGCACCGTCCCTCTCATGCGCCCTAAAGCGGGATATTGTCGTGTTTTTTCGAGGGATTCTCCAACCGCTTGTTGCGTAGCAGCTCCAGAGACCGGCAGAGGCGGAAGCGGGTGTTGCGCGGGTGGATTACATCGTCGATATAGCCGCGCGCCGAGGCGATGAAGGGGTTGGCGAATTTCTCCGCATAGGCCGCCGTGCGTTCGGCGATCTTGTCCTCGTCGCCGATATCCTGACGAAAGATGATCTCCACCGCACCCTTGGCGCCCATCACAGCGATTTCCGCTTGCGGCCAAGCATAGTTCACATCACCGCGCAAATGCTTAGAGCTCATCACATCATAGGCCCCGCCATAAGCCTTGCGGGTAATCAGCGTGACCTTGGGCGCCGTCGCCTCGGCATAGGCGAACAGCAGCTTCGCGCCGTGCTTGATGATGCCGCCATATTCCTGGGCGGTGCCCGGAAGGAAGCCTGGCACATCGACGAACGTGACGATCGGCAGGTTGAAGGCGTCGCAGAAGCGCACGAATCGCCCGCCCTTGCGCGCGCTGTCAATGTCGAGGCAACCGGCCAACACCATCGGCTGATTGGCAACGATGCCGACCGGCTGGCCGCCATAGCGCGCAAAGCCGATGACGATATTCGCCGCCCAGTCCGGCTGGAGTTCGAAGAACACGCCCTCATCCGCTGTCTTGCGAATCAGTTCCTTGATGTCATAGGGCTGGTTCGGATTTCGAGGCACCAGGCTGTCGAGCGACGGCTCTTGGCGGTCGATGGGATCCGCCGTCAGGCGGCAGGGCGGTGGCTCGCGGTTGGAGGACGGCAGGAAGCCCAAGAAGCGGCGAACCTGAAGCAGCGCCTCGAGATCGTTCTCGAGTGCCAGGTCGGCGACACCGGAGCGCCTGGCATGGGTCCGCGCGCCGCCGAGCTCCTCGTGGGTCACCGTCTCATGCGTGACGGTCCGCACCACATCCGGGCCAGTGACATACATGAAGGAAGTATCCTCTACCATGAAGATGAAATCGGTCATCGCCGGAGAATAGACTGCCCCGCCCGCGCAGGGCCCCATGATGACCGAGACCTGCGGCACGACGCCGGACGCCAGCACATTGCGCTGGAACACCTCGGCATAGCCGCCGAGCGAGGCCACACCTTCCTGTATGCGGGCGCCGCCCGAATCGTTAAGCCCGACGACCGGTGCGCCGACCTTCATCGCCCGGTCCATGACCTTGCAGATCTTCTCCGCATGCGCCTCCGAGAGCGAGCCGCCGAATACGGTGAAATCCTGGCTGAAGACGAAGACCAGGCGCCCGTCGACCGTGCCGTGGCCGGTGACCACCCCGTCGCCCGGAATGCGCTGCGCCTCCATGCCGAAATCTGCGCAGCGGTGCTCAACGAACATGTCATATTCCTCGAAGGAGCCTTCGTCGAGCAACACCTGCAGCCGCTCGCGCGCTGTCAACTTGCCGCGTTTGTGCTGCGCTTCGATACGCCCCTCTCCACCGCCGAGCCGGGCCTGGGCACGTTTCGCTTCCAACATATCCACAATGTCGGTCATGGCCTTCCGCCTCCTTATCCAGAGCGTCTATAGCAGCGCCGCGAAGCGCTCGACGGCGGCGAGTTCTTCCCGCAGCGCCGCGCCGCGCTGGCGCGCATCCTCTTCCTCGCCCCAGCGCTCCGCCTGCCACTCGTCGTCGAGGCGGGCGCAGCGCCATGCCTGGCACGCCGTCAACCGTCCACCGATCAGCGCCATGCCAAGGGCTGCGGAGCCGGTAGCAGTGACGGCGGTATGCAGTGCTGCCAGCCGGAACGGCTCATGGGCGTCCACAGCCCGCCTGAGTGCATCGAGGGCCGCCTTGTCCTGCGTGGCCGGCATCACGCCCGCGACCGGCTTGAGCCGTGCGCCATGAGCCTCTGCCAGCCAGTCGAGCACGGGCTGCCATGCGGCGTTCTGGTGCCGGGTAAGCGCACCACCTGCCGCATCGCGGTAGCAAAGCAGGTCGGTCTCGCCATAGCGTGCGATCTCGGCCGCGACAGCGCTAGCGCGGGGGGCAACCCGGTCGAGCGCGGTTGCCGCGAGTGTCATCATCGCCATGGTTCGGGGCCGGACAGTGTCGTCCTGCGCCGCCCATTCCGCCGCGATCGCCGCGGCCAAGGCCTGGTTCGGCAAGACAAGCGGCTTGCCGGCGGGCGTGCGTACACTGCGTTCGTCCAGCATGACACCGTAGCCGCACCTTTTGGTTCTAACTATTTGAACTAGCGCCGTCTTTCTCCCCAAAAACTGCAACTAGGGCACTGGCCTGCGATTCCCAGTTCCCCGGCTGCAACTGGAACCGGGAGAAAAAGGATGGCGAAAATTACCCTGACAGCGTCTCGCATGGA
>JAPORR010000149.1:6735-10921 GCA_026710105.1 Alphaproteobacteria bacterium | reverse complement strand
CTTTCGTCCCGGCCGCCGGAGGGACAGTTCCCCTCCGCCAACCACCCTGCTGCATCGCCCTACTCTACTTTGCGGGCGTCAAACGGCCGGTTTGGGCCGCGTGGGAGCTGCGTTGGCCGAGGTAGGGTGGCGCTGATGATACGCTCTACAGTGGCGAAAGAGCGGACAGGTCGTTTCCACGCAGCTCGGCCATTTCACGCCGTATGTCTTCCGCCACCTCCTCGACCTCCTTTGCAACGCGCGGTTCGAGCCCGAGTTCGAGTTCCAGTGCCGTCGTCAGTGGAAGCAGTGTGCCGGCCGCCGGAGATGACCGGATCAGGTGTCGTATTTCCGCTGCCCCAAATTGCAGCGCAAACGCTAGCAGCGCGCCCACGACCTCTCTCGGAAGCGAACCAAGCGACGGAACGAGCTCCAGCATCGCTTCAATGTCCGCCGTGCTCGCCGCCGTGTTTCCTTGTCTGAAACGTATGTTCGCCCGGAGGAAATGGCCGCGGAACAGGTTGTCAGAAGAAACCGGTCCCGCCCGCCCGAGTACCCGCTCTACAGCTTCTCCGGCTTCCTCGGTCTTCCCCTGCACCGAATACATTTCCGCCTTCGTGAGCAAAGCCACCTCGACCCTGTCGCGAAGCGTTGGAACATCACTGTCGGAGTAACGCCGTACAACTTCAGCGACTGCGATAAGCGCTTCTGCCATCCGGTCCAGCCCGATGAGTGCGGAGCTCTTGTTGACGAGCACGCCCGCGACGACCTCGCGGACCGCTGGCACATCACTATCTCCGAAGCGCTTCACAGTCTCATCGCAGACCGCCAGCATCTCCTCATGGCGGCCCATTGCACCGAGCGTGGCGCTCTTGCCCAGAAGGGCCCTCGCAACCGCCCCGGCCTGCTCCTGCGTACTGCCTGCGCCGAAACGGTCCACGAGTTCATCGCAGACTGCCAATGCTTCCTCATGTCGATCCAGCATGGCCAACGCAAACGCCTTGTTGACAAGACACGTTGCAACCCGGTCGAGGAGCGCTTGGTTCTCGCTGGCTGCAAATCGCCACGCACACTCGTCCCAGGCCAGCAGGGCCTCATCCACGCGATCCCGTCGTGCAAGCGCAGTACCTTTGTTGAACAAAGCTGTCGCGACCTCTTCCAGTACAGCGGTGTCCCGGTCCGATCCGAAACGCTGCACGATCTCGTCCAGAGCGACCATAGCCTCATCCACACTGGCCAGTTTCATTAGCGTGGTTGCCTTGTTGAAAAGGGATGTCGAAGCCGCCTGCCGCAGTTTCGTTGCCTCGCTCCCGGCGAAGCGCTGCACGATCTCGTCCCAGCCGGCTAGTGCCTGTTTCATCTCGCCCAACTCGGCAAGGGCCGTCGCCTTGTCGACCAACGCTGTCGACAATGCCTTGACCAGAACCGGTTCATCCGCCTCCCACAACCTTTCGATCGCCTGATCCCAGACCACCACCGCATCTCCGGCACGACCCAGCTCGTATAAAGTCATCCCCTTGTTCACGAGCGCCAGCGAGGCCGCGTTGAACAGCACCGGAACCTCGCTGCCGCCAAACCGGTCCACGAGATTCTGCCATGCGGCTGCGGCATCCTCTTTGCGGCCCAATCTGTCGAGCGCCATGCCCTTGTCGTTCAGGGCCATGGCAACCTGCTCCGCCATCGCCCGGCTCGCATCGTCGACCAACCCTTCCACCACCTTGGCCCAGGCGCTAATCGCCTCTTCCAAGCAGTCCAGACATGCAAACGCCGTTCCCTTGTTGACTAGGGATCTTGCGACCGTCTCACGAACTTCCGGCGTGTCGTCGGCGCTGAAACGCCGCTCGACTTCCCGGCACATCGCGATTGCCTGTTCATGCTCTTGCGACTCAATAAGCGCTGCGCCCTTGTGCATCAGCGCCGTCGCGACCGACAGGAAAACCCCAGGAATATCCGAGGCGCCGAATTCCCGGTCGATTCGGTCCCAGACCGCCAAGGCTTCCTCGACCCGGCCGGTCCGGTAGAGCAGGACGCCAGTGTTGACGAAAATCTGCGAGACCCGCGTGACAACAGAGGGTTGATCGTCCGGACGGACACGTCGCAGCGCCTGGTCCCACACTTCCATCGCCTCAGTAGGACGGTGCAAGTCAACGAGTGCCGCTCCCTTGTCTGCCAGCGCGGTCACGACTGCCATGCGAACCATCGGTTCCCTGCATGATGCGAACCGCCGTACGACCTCGTTCCAGGCGGCAAGCGCCTCTTCTGTCCGGCCCAGCTGGCGAAGGGTGGTCCCCCTCCCGACCAGCGCCATCGCAACCTCGTTGCACAGCCGCTCTGAAGCACTGTCGCCGAACCGATCCAGCATTTCGGTCCATGCTTCAAGTGCTGCGTCGGGTCGGCCTAGAATCCCAAGCGTCGCTCCCCTGCTCACCATCGCCTTCGCGACGACGTCGACAACCGCGTGCTCGCGTCTGGTCCCGAAGCGCGATACGAGTTCGGTCCAGACGGCAAGCCCTTCGTCATGCCGGTCCGCCGCGCCCAGCCACAGGGCCTTTGCAATAAGCGCCGCTATGACCTGCTCGATGTCTTCCTGCCGGTCACTGTCACCGAATCGGCGCACTGTCTCGTCCCAGGCTGCGAAGGCTTCAGGCAGGCGCCCCTCGTCCGCCAGTGCCAAACCGCGCTGAGCCAGGTTCTTCGCAGCTCCCGAGCCCACAGCCGGGGCAGGGCTGGCAGACCAGTCCGGCATCATGGACGGTGCCAGCGACAGCAGCTCGTCACGATGGGGCGCCGGCAGTTCGACCAGCCGGTTGAATGCCGCCCTGTGGAGCCGCCTCGTGCCGCTGTCGAGCTCCACAGCCTCGAAGGCTATCCGAGCCCCGAATTCCTTCAGCTCGACGGGCGAGTAGTATGCCTCCATGAACCGGATCAAGGCTTGGATCAACGGATCCGGCCCGCGCGACCGGCGCATCAGGTAGTAGATGTTGTAGAGCCGCTCGGAGAGGTAATAGAGCCTGCGTCTTGCGGTCCCGCCGGCCGCCTCGACCGCGCCGCGCTCCGTCAGGCGCTTCAGGTGGGCGCTGACCTTGCTCGTGTCGAGTCTAGACCGATCCGCGACCTCAGCGGCCGTAGCCGGTCTCCAGAGATCGGCCAGCGCAAGGTAGACGCGCCGTTCCTGCGGCGCCAGCATCTCAAGGTGTCCCTTGAAATATTCGGTGTGGTCATCGATCAGGTCGAGAAGGTCGTCCATCAGCTTGCGAAACGACGACTCCGCACCGAAACGCGCCATTATGGCAAGAAGCCTCGGGCTCCCGCCCGTCAGTATCCGCAGTGCCCGCATTGTCCGCTCGGCGCGGTTCCGGCGAGACACATTCCGCCACAACTCTGCACATTCGTCAGCATCAAGCGGGCGCAGCATCAACACGCGGAACAGGCCGAACAGGGCGCGCTCGGGATCGTCGATCTCGTCGAAGCGGCTGGTCGCACTTGCCAGGAGAACGATGCGCCGTTCCATCTGAAGCGTCTGCCGAAGCCGCCATCCCGCGTCCCGGTCCGGCATGTCGGCGAACATCATGTTCAGATTCTCGACGATCAGAAGCAGCCGTCGGCCTTCTCGGTCCGAGAAGTCCTGAAGAGCACCGAGACACCTCTCGCCCAGCAACCGGTCATCGCGAACGCCCCGCAGTTCCTCATACGTCCGATAAAGTCCGGCACCGTCCACTCCGTTTCCAGGCTGCTCGGCAAGGCGCCGCAAGCACTCCAGCCAGAATTCGCCAGCGGTGGCCACTTCATAGCTTTCCTCCGCAAAGACAACAGGGAAGAAGCGCGACGACAGCTCGGCGTCCCGCTTCGCCTCCACCGCCACTCGAAGCAGTAAGCTGGTTTTGCCGCTCCCGCGCGGCCCAATCACGATCTGGTGTGTGTTAGCGTTTCCATCGCACTCGCGCAGAATCTCTACCAGCGAGGCGAACTCGCCGGTCCGCACGCAGAAAAGCGCCACCAGTTCGTCGTCGGAAAGAAAGCCAGGATTGTATTTCCGGGCGTTCACGGCCATCCGGCCACCCCTTCTTTGTTGGGGCCCGGGCCGAACACCGGCACGAAATGCCGCCCGTGCCTGTTGGACCACCAGTCCTCCAGCAGGCCCGACACGAACCGGTAGCCGCCATTTTGCCGTTCGAGGTAGCCGTCATGCTCCAGCAGGTGCAGCACA
>JAPORR010000149.1:0-6667 GCA_026710105.1 Alphaproteobacteria bacterium | reverse complement strand
GACCAGGCTGTCATCGAGGATGCCGTTCACCGCAGCGGCCGTCAGCAGCTCGAGCTGGCCCCGCACGCCCAGCATCTCGTGCAGGTAGACGTTCTCGACATCCTTTTCCTCCACACTGGTCTTTTCGGCACGCCGCAAATGTTCGTGCATCTTGTCGAAGAACATCTGCACGTGATGCGGAATGCAGGAGCGTAGGCGCTGGCACATGTCCCTGCGGATTCCCTCCGGCAGGTCGATTCCATAGCTCTCCGCAAGTACGCCCAGGCATGAGACCGCCGTGGCCTCGCTCCAGGGCTTCAGGTCGAATGGCGAGAAGATGTTCGCCTGGGCGCTCACGCCCGCCTGCGCCAGCACCGGTTCGAGGCCGACGCTGCCCGACACGATCATGCACATCCGTCCCCGGTGGGCCTGGCCGTTCTTGCGAAGCCAGCTCATGAACGCGTCGGCGACCTGCCTACCCTCCGCCGTGATCTGCCCCTGATCTCCTTTCAGCAGCCGGTTAACGAGGATTGGCAACTCGTCCAGTGCCAGCACGACCGAACGATCACTTTCCGCCAGGGCTCCAACCAAGCACCGCATCGCCTCGCTGTTGCCAGTTTCCCGCATCGATCCCTGCGCGCAGCTTCACCTTCACGTCGGCGACCGCCAACTCGTCAATGCGGTCCACCTGCTGTAGGACATTGGCGAAGACACGCTTTACCCGCGACCAAACATCTATCGCCTCCTTCGCCTGAACGCTGATTTCGGCAATGGCGTCCGCAGGATCGCAGGCGGCTTCCAGATCGACGAAGATGGGCTCGATCTCGCCCGTTTCCTTCAATCGCCGCAGAAGCTCTCTCACTAGGCTGGTCTTGCCCATACGCCGCTGCGCCGTGAGCAGCGTGTTGTTCCCGTGGCGTACGCGCTCCGCGAGTGCCTCAAGTTCAACCTCGCGGTCGAAGAAGCGATCCCCGTCGACCCAATTCCCTCCGGCCTTCCTCAACTTCATTGCAATCCCCAACAAACTTGTTGCCAACAATTTTGTTGGCATATCGCCACCTGTCAACCTGCCGTGGACTACCTTGTATCCAGCCTTTATTCAGACCTGCGACCACACGGTTGCGTCCCCGTCCGGAGGCTTTGCTCTCTGCGGTTCTCGAAAGGTCTCTCCCTGCATGTGCCGTCGACCTGCTCCAGCACCCAGACTTTCTGCGCAACAAGAAGGTCACGGTAGAGAAGGTGATTGAGCAGGCCGCGCAGGGCCTGCCGGGTTTCTGGCCTGCATGTTTTGGCGATACAGGATACGACCAACTTCCACGCCACTGGCACCGGCACGGGGGTCGTCGGGCACGCGACGATAGTGGTGGAAGCCGAGGCTGGGTCGCGTGAGGCAGCGGTGGTGGGATTGAACGCCGTCATCGCTTCGTGCCATGAGTTCGCGCCATGAGGATGTCGGCCCGGAAGGACCCGGCCTAGAAAGACCCGGAAGGAGTTGCACCGCCATGGCCCTGATTGCCAACCGCACCAAAGAGAAGCTCGCAGCTGGGGAGCTCGCGCTCGGTTTGGGCCTCCGCCTCGCCCGCATGCCCGAAATCGCCAAGATCGCTGCCGTCTGTGGTTATGACTGGCTGTTCGTCGATATGGAACATGGCGCGTTCTCCGTCGATACCGCTGCACAGATCTGTGCAGCAGCGCTGGACGCCGGCATTGCACCCATTCCGCGCGCGGCCGCGCATGAGCATTTCCATGCAACTCGGCTGCTTGATGCGGGCGCGCAGGGCATCGTCGTGCCACATGTGGACAGCGCCGCCCAGGCCGAAGCGGTGCGCGACAACTGCCTCTATCCACCGGTCGGCACGCGCTCGGTGGCGGGTGGCATGGCGCAGCTCGAATATGAGGCCCTGCCAGTCGGCGAGGCCGCGCGCCTCATTAATAGCGCAACGCTCACCGTGGTGATGATCGAGACCCTGGAGGCGGTGGAAGCAGCCGACGCCATTGCAGCCGTCGCAGGCATCGACGCGCTCCTAATCGGCACCAACGACCTCTGCGCCACAATGGGCATACCCGGGCAATTCGGGGATGAGCGGGTGGTCCACGCCTATGACCGGGTGATTGCGGCGGCGCGCAACAATGGCAAGCATGCCGGTATGGGCGGCATCTATGACGAGGACCTTGCCGGGCGCTATATCGGCATGGGCGCGCGCCTGGTGCTCGCCGGCAATGACCTGCCGCTGCTGATGGGCGCCGCCAGGGCTCGCGCTGATTTCCTGCGCCGACTGGCGTGACAGCAGGCGTGATAACGGCATGACAACCCTGGGCGCGTTTCGCCGCCGACCTGCCTATACTCACTCTCCATATCCCTGACGCCGGAGCCCCCATGCGTGCCGCCTCGCTTGATGTCCTTGCCGTCGGAAACGCCATGCTGGATGTGCTGGTCCGGACCGAGGACGCCTGGCTGGCCGCTCAGGGCATCGAAAAGGGCGTGATGACCCTCGTCGGCGAGGCGCAAGCGGCGGCGCTTCACGGCAAGGTTGCCCCGGCCGCCGAACGGTCCGGCGGCTCGGCGGCCAATACGGCGGCGGGGCTGGCCTCGCTCGGGGGCCGGGCCGGCTATATCGGGCGGGTGCGGGACGACGAGGCCGGTGCCGCGTTCCGCCGCGATATCCGCGCGGCTGGCGTGCATTTCGAGACGCCGGCGGCGCTCTCGGGTGCTGCCACCGGGCGCTGCCTGGTTTTCGTCACGCCCGACGCGGAGCGCAGTATGCTCACCATGCTGGGCGCTGCCGCCGAAATCGAACCGGCGGATATCGACGAGGATGCGGCGGCCGCAGCGACCGTGACCTATCTGGAGGGCTATCTGTGGGATGCGCCGGCAGCCAAGGCGGCGATGGTCAAGCTGGCAGACGCCGCCCGCACCGCTGGGCGCAAGGTCGCGCTTACCCTTTCAGATCCGTTCTGCGTGGCGCGGCACCGGGAGACCTTTCTCGACCTGATCGTCGGGCGGGTGGATATCCTGTTCGCGAATGAGGAGGAGATCTTGTCGCTGACCGGCGGTGCTGATCTGCAGGAAGCCGCGAATATGATCGTCGGCATGGTGGAGACAGCGGCGCTGACGCGGGGTGCTGAGGGCGCGCTGGTCGTATCAGGCAAAGAGCGCCAGGCCGTGCCGGCCGCGCCGGTCGCCCGGCTCGCAGACACGACCGGCGCAGGCGATCTCTATGCCGCGGGATTCCTACACGCCTATACCCGTTTGCGCCCACTTGCCGAATGCGCCTGGCTGGGCAGCCTGGCCGCTGCCCGTATCATCGAACAAATGGGCGCGCGCCCCACCGCATCGCTGGCCGGCCTGCCCGCCGCCGCTGTCGCAGGGCCCTCGCTCGGAGCCCTGTCCGGCGCCTCCCCTGGAGCCTCATGCGCGGGCATGTGATCCGGCAGCTCCGGTTATGGAGCGGCGTTGTCCTGTTCGCCTATGTGACAGGCCATTTGCTGAACCACTGTTTCGGCCTCGCGTCGGTGGAAGCAATGGAGGCCGGGCGGCGCGTCTTCGCCGGCATCTGGCGTAGCCCGCCGGGCGTGGTGCTGCTGGTCGGCAGCTTCGCCATCCACGGCGCGCTGTCGATTGCCCGGCTGTTTCGCAAGCGGGACCTGAGGATGCCGGCCTGGGAGGCGGCGCAGCAGCTTCTGGGCCTTGCGATCCCCTTCCTGCTCTGCCTGCATATGCTCGGCACGCTGGGGCTCTCTCTGCAATTCGGCATGGACCCGAGCTATCCCTTTGTCCTCTGGGCTACCTGGGGCGACCCCTGGCAACAGATCGCGCTCATGGCCGCCGCTTGGACACATGGCTGTATCGGCATGCATTTCTGGCTACGCCTCCAGCCCTGGTATCGGCGGGGGATGCCGCTCTTCTTCGCGGCGGCGCTGTTGCTGCCAGCGCTGGCGTTGGCGGGCTTCGCGGTCGGCGGGCGGGATGTGCTGGCGCTCGCGGACTCCGGCTGGGTGCGCGCCATGCTCGAAGACATTCGCTTCCCTGGGCGCGCGGGCGTCGAATGGGTCGAAGGCATGGAGGCGCGGATGAGCGCCGTGACCGGCATGACGATTGCTGCGCTGGTCGCCTGGCGGCTGGTCCGCATGCTCCGGGCGCGGCGGCAGCGGCCGGTTCGCGTCACCTATCCCGACGGGCGCATGGTGCGCGCCGAGCCCGGCGCCACGCTGCTGGAGGTGAGCCGCGCTGCCGGCATTCCCCATGCCTCGGTCTGCGGCGGCCGGGGACGTTGTTCCACCTGCCGGGTCCATGTCTCACGAGGCTTCGAGGCGTTGCCGCCGGCAGACGAGAGCGAACGCGCCCTGCTCAGGCGCATCGGCGCGCCGGAGCGGGTGCGGCTTGCCTGCCAGACGGTTCCTGCCGGCGACGTCTCGCTCATGCCCCTGCTGTCGGCCTCGGCCGGGCCGGCGGAAACGCACACGCCCACGGTCCGCCAGCAGGGCATGGAACGCGAGATCGCCATTCTGTTCGCGGATCTGCGCGCCTTCACGAAACTCTCAGAAAACAAGCTGCCCTATGATGTGGTCTTCCTGCTCAACCGCTATTTCCTTGCCATGGGCCGCGCGGTGGAGGACGCAGGCGGCCATGTCGACAAGTTCATCGGCGACGGGGTGATGGCGCTGTTCGGCATCGACGACAATGCCCAAGAAGGCTGCCGCAACGCACTAGAGGCGGTGCGCGCCATGGCGACGGCGCTGGGCGAGCTCAATGCGGCCCTGGGCGAGGAGCTGCCCGCACCGCTGCGCATTGGCGTCGGCCTGCATGCCGGCGCGGTGATCGTCGGCGAAATGGGCTACAGCCGCGCTACCTCGGTCACCGCCATCGGCGACGCCGTCAATGTCGCGAGCCGACTGGAGCCGATGACCAAGGAATTCGCCTGCCAGGCCGTGATCTCGCAGCGCGTGGTACGGCTGGCCGGGGCGGATTTCTCCGGGTTCCCGTCGCGTCTCGTGGAGATTCGCGGGCGTG
This sequence comes from Alphaproteobacteria bacterium, assembly GCA_026710105.1. GTDB lineage: Bacteria > Pseudomonadota > Alphaproteobacteria > Bin95 > Bin95 > Bin95. The sequence continues at coordinate 1,677 of JAPORR010000149.1, read as the reverse complement.
AACGACCGCTGCGCGTCTATCCCGTTGCCGATGGCGGCGACATCCCCCCGCCGGCCTGACGGGATGCCCGGAATGAGCGCGCCGCTTCACAAGCGCGGCCGGCTGCGCCGGGCAGTAGAGGTCTTCCAGAGCCGGCGCGTCGCCATGATGCTGGCACTTGGCTTTTCCAGCGGCTTACCACTGATGCTGACCGTGAAGGTGTTGAGCGCCCGGCTCGCCGAGGCCGGCGTGGACCGGACCAGCATCGGCCTGTTCACGCTCGTCACGGCGATCTACGGCCTGAAATTCCTCTGGGCGCCCGCGATCGACCGGTTACGCTTGCCCTGGTTGACGCATCGTTTTGGCCGGCGACGGGCCTGGATGCTGGCGACCCATGGTGCCTGTATGGCGGCGATCCTCGGTCTAGGGTTCAGCGACCCGGCTGGCGACCTTGCCGCGGTCGTGCTTTTCGCCTGCCTGGTCGCGTTTTCTTCCGCAAGCCAGGACATCGTGCTCGACGCCTACCGTATCGAGATCCTGGACGAGGGCCAGTACGGGCCCGGTGCTGCCGTCTTCGTCAAGGGCTTCCGTATCGGCATGTTCGCTTCGGGTGCGGGCGGGTTGTTTCTCGCGGATGCCCTTGGCTGGGCGGGCGCCCATGCCATCATGGCAGCACTGCTGCTCATCGGCATCGCCGTCACTCTGCTCGCACCCGAGCCAGCCCGCGCCTGCGATCCCGAGGCCGAGGCGCAGCAGCGTCGCATCGGGGCTAGGGCGGAAGCCTGGGGCGGGGCCGCTGCCGCGCGGTTCGCGGGCGCGACTGTCGCGCCGCTCGCCGAGTTCTTCACCCGGCCCGGATGGGGCGCCGTGCTAGCCTTCATCCTGTTCTACAAGCTGGGTGATGCCGCGCTGGCTGCCATGGCGATCCCGTTCTACATTGAGCTTGGCTTCTCAAAATCGGAGATCGCGGCAGCGGTCGAGACCGGCGGGTTCATCGCGTCGCTGGCGGGCATTTTCGTAGGTGGTCTCGTGGTCCATGCAATGGGCCTGCTGCCCTGCCTGCTCGTGGCGGGTTTGCTGCAGGCGCTCTCCAACCTTGCCTTCATCCCGCTCAACCAGGCGGGCCACGATATTATCTGGCTCGCCGGGGTTGCGGCCCTGGAGGGTTTCACCGCCGGGCTCGGCACCACGGCCCTGCTCGCCTATCTGATGAGCCTCTGCAACATGACCTACAGCATGATGCAATTTGCCCTACTCTCCTCGCTCATGGCATCTGCCCGGATCGCGCTCTCCGCACCGTCTGGCTGGGTCGTGGACCGTCTGAACGGAGACTGGAGCATGTTCTTCGCGCTGACGACGCTCGCCTGCCTGCCAGGCCTTCTGCTGCTGCGTGTGCTCCACAACCAGCAGAAAGGAGGGGCCCCATGATCGAACTCTTCCGAGGCAACATCACGACGCTTGTGGTGGATGCCATCGTCAATGCCGCCAACGAGACGCTGCTCGGCGGCTGCCGGTGAGGCGCGCCTCACCGCCGGATACCGCTTGCCGGCACGCCATGTCATCCACATAGCTTGCGACAAATTCTGGGCTTCGGAGCACGCGGTAGTCGTCACACTCCATAAGGGTTTCATCCTCGATTGGTTATACCAGAGGGCACAATTTAGAACTCATTGGCCCATTTTCGGGTTCCGATTGAGG
>JAPORR010000163.1 GCA_026710105.1 Alphaproteobacteria bacterium | reverse complement strand
CCAGATGACCCTCCGGAAGCCACTCCCTCATGTCCTCCGGCAGCAGCAGCCCCTGCTCAGGCTGGTACGCGCGAAACGTCGGCGGCATCTCTTCTCTCTCAAATCTTCCACTTGCCCATTATCCCATCCAAAAGTTCCTACCGCGCAGGCTCCTAGGACCTGCTCACATTAAATGGATTTGAGGGCATCGATGATGAGTGCGAAGTAGATGAAGAATGTGGAGACCACATCGAGCTTGTCGAACCGGGTGCTCACGCGCCGGAAGCGCTTCAGCCGCCGGAACAGCCGCTCGACCTCGTTGCGTCTCTTGTACAACACTTGGTCATAGTCCCATGGCCAGACCCGATTGGCCTTCGGCGGCACCACCGGCTCCAGCCCCAAGTCCTCCACGAGTTGGCGGGTCTCATCGCCTTCGTAAGCCTTGTCCATCACCAGGCAACGTGCCTCATCGGGCAGTGCCATGGCGCTCAGCAGGGCGCGCCCCTAGGGCGCATCGCCCGCGTGTCCCCCGGACAGTGAGAATCTGACTGCGCTTCGGTCATCCGCGGCAACCAGATGAAGCTTGGTGCTCCACCCCCCGCGCGACTTCCCGATGGCCTGGGGACCGTTTTTTTCAGCGCACCCGTCCCGTCCGGATGGACCTTCACCACCGTGCTGTCGAGCGACAGCACCTCCATCCGGACCCGAATCAGGTCCAGCCGCTGCAACTCCGCAAACACCCGGTCCAGCACCCCGCGCTTCGCCCAGCGATTCATCCGCGTGTAGATGGTGTGCCAGTTCCCGAAATGGTCCGGCAGCCCGCGCCACTTGCACCCCTGCTCGGCCACGTACAAGATGGCGTTGAGCACCGCGAGATTCCCCAACGAGACATTGCCACGGTGCTTCGGGAACATATGGGCGATGCGCTCGTAGTGCGCTTGCGTGAGCTCCATGCGCTGGCCTCCTCTTCATCGAACGGAGGGCCAGCAGTCTATCGGAGATTGTGTGAACAGGCCCTAGAATATGAGTGGCCTCTTCCGATGTGATATTCCCTGGTTGATTTCCGGATTCACGCCCCGTCTCGATTCGAGACACGTAGTCGCCTCGTTTATGTCGGGTCATTCCGACTGGGTATTGCCTTCGCTGATCGGATTGCTGATCGAACCGAGATCGTTGGTTTCGGTGTGTGTGTCCCGACCATTCTTGCCGCACCGTCCGGTCTGGTCGGTGGTCACGGTGATCCCGACCCAGCGGCCGCAGTTGACCTTCCCTCCGATAATCTTTGCACCACCGCTGACGATCGCCGTTCCATAAACCTCGGCGTTGCCTGTCACCTGTGTGTTGACTCCCACAACTTTCGCCGACCCGTAGACCTTGGCGGTACCGGAAACAGAGGCACTGTTCATGACTTTTGCCCGGTCATACACATGGGCACGGTCTACGACACGAGCCCTTACCACTCTCGCGTGTCCGTAGACCTGAACGAGCCCCCCGACACGCGCCGAAATCAATCGTGCGTTTTCATAAACATGCGCAGCTCCGTAGGTTGAACCACTGCGGAGAACCGCATGATCGGAGACCCGGCTGTATTCGCAAACCCATGAATTCGAGCCGATGTAAGCGGTACTGTCGACATGGGCGCTGTCGGAAATCCAGCCACCTTCCGAGCTGTACACCCCCGGATTGTCGTCAAAAAGACACGCCGACGCCGGCTGGGCCAGGGCCGCAACCATCAGGGCCGCGGCCAGTCCGCCACCCCGCCGCCGGAACCGGGATGCGCCGCTGGCGCTTCCGTTGGCCGAATCCCTCTTCATGTCAGCGTCCTCTCTTCTGCGGTGCGTCTGTCCCGCACCATGGATGGCGCCGGAGTAGAGCCTGGTGGACTATTCGGGTCCAATACCGAATGATTATGAGCCCGACAAGAATTTCCAATGCCATGCGCTCCGAAGCCGTGCGGCAGGCGGCCCGCCGTGCATGTCTGCGACGCGAGCAGACCGGCGCGCTCAATCCACGGACAGCCGCAGGACAGGGGATCAGCTTGACCGTGGCCACGAGAAGCGCGTTGACGGCGACCATCAGGCCGACAAGGCGCCAGGTGGGCGATTTTCGATGTCACCGATGCGTTCGAGCAGGTCCGTCTTGAGCGTAGCCGTTTCGAGTTCGGGTCGCGTGACCGGTTCGCCGGCGACGGCGACCCGTATCTGCGCCAAAGTTACTTGAGCAGTTGGAGCAAGGCGACGACCACGCCGCCCTGTGCGATCAGGGCTCCGACCATCCATTTCAGAAGGTCAGCCCTGACAGCCTCGATCCGTTTGTCGATCTTCGCGATTTCGACTTCGACCCTTGCGATATCGGCCTTGGTCGCGAGGTTTGCGTTGAGCAGAGCGATCTGCTCTTCGGCGAGGGTTTCAGCCTGCTCTTCAGTGAAGCCGCTTCTGGTCAGTCTCTTGACGTAGCGGTGAGTATCGAACGCGATGGCCTCGGGCATGTTTCGATGATAGGGACATCCGCGTCGCGGGACAACAGCGGCAAGGCTGTCGTGATGATGCCTGGTGCTTTCCGCCGCCTCGCGCTGCCGAGAGCTGGCGGTCGATCCGCCACCGAAGATGTGGTCGCGCTACTCGCGCGATGTTAGTGGATGGTGAGGCTGATGTCGCGCGCTTTCCATCCCTTCACGGCCCCGGTTTTCACCGCGCCGGCTTCGGGCGGTCAGGGGATCAGCTTGACCGCGGCCACGAGAAGCGCGTTGACGGCGACCATCAGGCCGACAAGGCGCCAGGTAAGGCGGTTTTCGGGCAGTCGGCAATGCGCTCGAGCAAGTCCGTCTTGAGCGTAGCCGTTTCGAGTTCGGGTCGCGTGACCGGTTCGCCGGCGGCGGCGGCCTGCATCTGCGAGGCGATGACCTTGGCCAGCTTGGGGTCGGCGTTCTCGATCACCTCGACAGCGGCAAGCGTATCGAAGGATGAAGTCATAAGCACATCCTGTATTGCGGGAGCGTTCCTAGTCAAGGCGGTGCCCGCGCTTCGACGCGCGTTGGCGTTATTTCCCCTTCTGGCGGCTGTTTTCATGTCGGGCACGGCTGAGACGGGTCTGTTGGAGAGGGAAGGGCTTCCGATCTTCCGCCTGCTGGTGAGCATCAGTACTTCCCAGCCGCCGCTTCGGCGGTGGCACTCCGATTCACCCCCGACTACCCGGAAACGCACAGCCGCCCACGGCAATAACCTCGCACGGCACCCGAGGACCTAGACAGCGCTAACGAGGATGCTGGGGGCCGCACCGGGGTCCAGATATCTGATCCGGCGATTGAGTTTGGAAGCTGCGCGGAGCAGATGCTAGAATTTGCATCTTGTGTCGCGCTTGTCGGATTATCGAGTCGACGCGAATTTCTGAAAGGAGCGTTTTCATGATCGACGAGTCCATTCTCTCTAAGGGCCAGCTCCGGAAGCTCACGGCGCTCCGCAAATCCCTAGGCTCGACCATCGCCGACCAAGCCTTCGCCAAATGGCTCGCCCAGCAGGTCCAAGCGTCGAAAGGCGATCAAAATGTGCAAGTCATTGCCGACGCTTTGTGGGACCTGATCCAGGAGGGACGTCTTTCGATCCAGCGGGGTGGCTATATCGTGCGCCGAGGCCGCGGGCGAGTAATCGTCAAACCCACTTGAAGCGCCCCTATCTGGAAACGGTGATCGCAGATGGCGCGTGAACCGAGGAATGTCACGGCTTCGGTACGCGCGCGGCTACAAGACCTCGCCAGCAAGCACCAGGCCAATTTCCAGCGCATGGCTGACCGAAGAACGATTGAGGGCGGATACGCGCAGATTGCGGTCCGTCGCGATCATCCCTAAGCCGAACCAGGCATGCCGAAATAGGGCTGGGAGCAATGATCGGATTCCCGGGGACCACTTGCTGGACGGAACGGATCTAGCGAACAGCATGGAACTAGAGACGCTTCTTTCGAAATGCGTCTCGGTCGACCTCGAAGTCGATCCGAACACCGGCCGGATTCAAAGCTTCGCCGCCATCCGTTTTGCACCCGCCGACACCTGCATCTATAGCAGGGGCGACCTTGCGGCCGCGTTGCGTGCGCTCGACGATTACGCTGCTGGCACCGAGTTCGTGCTCGGGCACAACGTGATCAGCCACGATCTGCCCTATCTGCGAGAGGCATGTTCCAGTCTACAGATCCTTGCAAAACCTCCGATCGACACTCTTCGGCTCAACCCGCTCGCCTTTCCTCGCAACCCATATCACCGTCTGGTCAAGCACTATAAGGGCGGAATCCTTCAAGCCGGTAGCGTCAGCAATCCCGAGCTCGACGCAGGGCTCGTCTTCACCGTCCTCCGAAACCAGCTCGCCGGGCTACGAAAACTTGCGCGAGACGACTCCGATCTGCTGACGGGCCTCCACTGGCTCGCAACATCGGGCGAGAAGTCCCAGGGTTTCGAGGCAGTCTTCCGGTCAGTGAGGGATGCGCCCAGGCCGGGCGGATCGGAGGCGCAACGTGCGATCCGCAAGGTCCTCCAAGGCCGAGCCTGCATCCACCAGATCGAGCTGGCGATCCCGGAGGCGGAGCGCGTCGGCTGGTCGCTTGCCTACGCGCTCTCCTGGATTTCGGTCGCAGGCGAGAACTCCGTGATGGCACCCTGGGTCCGGCACCAGTTTCCCGAGGCCGGCGTTCTCGTCCGAAGGCTCCGCGACACGTCCTGCACGGATCCTGCCTGCGACTGGTGCCGGTCCTGGAGCGACCCGGCACGCATTCTCGAACAGTGGTTCGGCTTCGAGAGGTTCCGGCCGAAGCCGGCCAGCGATGACGGTCGTTCTCTGCAAGAAACCATCGTTGCAGTGGCGCTCGCCAAGTCCTCGGTTCTCGGAATCCTCCCGACCGGCACCGGCAAATCGCTCTGCTACCAGTTACCGGCGCTCGCGGCATATCATCGAACCAGTGCGCTCACCGTTGTCATCTCGCCGCTGGTCGCGCTAATGGCCGACCAGGTCGCCAGCCTTAAACGCCAGGGCATCGCGTCCTGCGTCACCGTCAACGGCCTCCTGTCGCTGCCCGAGCGCCACAACGCCCTCGACCGGGTGCGCCTCGGCGACGCCTCAATGCTGCTCATCTCGCCGGAGCAACTCAGAAACCCCACGGTATGGTCGATCCTGGAGCAGCGGGAAGTGGGTTACTGGGTCGTCGACGAGGCGCATTGCATCTCGAAGTGGGGCCACGATTTCCGACCGGATTATCGCTACATTGCCCGCTTCATCCGGGAATATTCAGGCGACAGTGAACCTGCCCCGCTGATCTGCCTGACGGCAACGGCCAAGCCTAGCGTCATCGACGACATCTGCGAACATTTCGAGGAGAAGCTGGGCGTCGACCTGAAGCGGATCGACGGTGGCGTCCACCGGGACAATCTCTCCTTCGAGGTCGTCGAGACCGACAAGGCCGGCAAGCTGGGCGACATCGTCTTGGTTCTCGAGGACGGGTTGCCTGAAGAGGGCACCTCAAGCGCGATCGTCTATTGCGCGACACGAAACGCAGCCGAAAGGGTTTCAGAATTTCAGGCCAAGCGACGTCACCTTGGTGAATAAGTTAGCGCTTATGGGGCTTCACCCTGGGCGGTGCGCCGCTAGCGCTTCCCAATCGAAGACGATGCCGTGGCCGGGGCGGTCCGGAGCACGGGCATAGCCGTCCTGGACGGTCAACGGATCCGCCATGAATTTGTCCAAGCCGAAGGCGTGCCATTCCAGATAAGCCGCATTCGGGGCCGCTGCCAGCAGGTGGATATGGAGGTCATGTACGCCGTGGCTCATCACCGGTAGGCCGTTAGCCTCGGCGAGGCGCGCTACCTTCATGAAAGGGGTGATGCCACCGCATGTGGTGAGGTCGGGTTCTGGGAAATCAATCCCGCCAGCACCGATCAGCGCCGCGAACTCGGCGAGCGTATGGTGGTTCTCGCCCGCCGCCAGCGGGACCTTGCCGAGGGACCGCAGATGCACGTAGCCGATGGTGTTGTCGGGCGCGATCGGTTCCTCCAGCCAGACCAGGTCGAAGGGCTGGAGCATAGTCATGGCGCGCATCGCCTGTTCTACCCGCCAGGCCTCGTTCGCATCCGCCATCAGCTCGATCTCGTCGGGCAGATGGTCGCGCATCGCTTCGACACGGGTGATATCCTCACGCAATGTCGGGCGACCGAGCCGCATCTTGACCGAGCGGAAGCCTGCCTCGACGCTCGCCATTCCACCGGCCAGCAACCTGTCCACAGGGAAGTTCAGGTCGATATTGCCGGCATAGGCACGTACGCTCTGCTCGGCTCCGCCGAGCAGCCGCCAGAGCGGGACATTGAGTTTGTTGCCTTTCAAGTCCCAGAGCGCGACATCGACCGCGGCCATCGCGAAACCGGTCGCCCCACCGCGCCCAGCATAGTGGTGGCGCTTGTAGATGTCTCGCCAGATCGCCTCGATCAGGTCCGGATCCTGGCCCTCGACGCATGAGCGGAAGGAGCCGCCGCACATCGCCGCGATGGGGCCGCCTTGCCCCTCATGCATCACGGTGTAGCCAACCCCCACCGCGCCATCGCTGTCGGTGATCCGCGCCGTTACCATATCGAAGGCAGTCATCACGCCCGCGGCTGAAGCCTCCATCGCCGCTGGCAGCGGCAGGCGGAAGAGATCGATGTCCAGCTTGTCGATTGTCGCCACGGTCCTGGTTCCTCCTCTGGCGTGCATGCGGCAGCCCTGTTGCAGGGATAATTCACCATGCGTTATAGGGTGACAACCGGAGGCCGATGAGGAGCCTGGCTTCATGCCCTATGATGCCGAACGCCTGCACGAGGTGCCCGACGATCCGCTCGCCGCCATCGACTATTGCTACGAGCAGGGCTGGACGGATGGCCTGCCTGTTATGCCGCCAAGCGTCGAGCGGGTGACGGAAATGCTCGGCCATGAAGGTCGCCCGCCGGAAACTCTCCTCGCCCGCCATCCCGCCACCGGCCTTGAATGCACTGTCCATGCAGCAGCGGTGAACGCCGTCATGGCGGGCTGCAGGCCCGAATATTTCCCAGTGCTGGTCGCGGCCTTCGAAGCCATGAACGAACCCAGCTTCAATTTTCACGGCTCGACCGCCTCTACCGGCGGCTCGGCCCCGCTGCTGATTGTCAGTGGCCCGGTCGCCGATGACATCGCCATGAACGCCGATGTGAACTTATTCGGCCCCGGCAACCGCGCCAACGCCACCATCGGCCGTGCCGTCCGCCTCATCCTGATGAATGTCTTCCGGATGTTGCCTGGCATTTCCGACAAGTCCACCCAGGGCCATCCGGGCAAATTCGCCTTCTGCATCGCGGAGCGCCACCGGGACAATCCCTGGCCGCTCCTGTGCGAGGAACAAGGCTATCCCGAGGGGGTGAGCAGCGTCACGGTCTTCGCCGGCGGCGGTTTCTGCAATATCGAGAACCACGGAGGTGACACGCCAGAGCAGATCCTGGGCACCGTCGCTGACGCGATGGCCAATTATGGCTGCATCTCGCTCGGCCAGTCGGCCGTGGTGCTGGCACCGGAGCATATGCGTATCCTCGCCCGCGCCGGCTGGACGCGCAGGCAGACACAGGACTATCTGTTCGCTCAAGCGTATCGCTCCGTCGAGGGCATGAAGGCGGTCGGCAAGCACCGGGAGGGCGAATACGCCAAGCAACATGGTGGGGAGATCTCATACTCCCTGGCGAAAGACGGACAGTTCCACCGCGGCCTTGGCCCCGACGACATCCTGGTCCTGATGGGCGGTGGTGACGCCGGCGGACATTCCAGCTTCATCCCCTCCTGGAGCCGGGGCCGCAGCTCCCTCATGCAGTCCAGACCCATCGGCGTGTGCATTGACTGCGAATAAGTCGGTAACGCCAACAAACAGGAGATGACAGGTATGCTTCTTTGTGACCCTACGGTTCCGACACCAGGCCAGAACCTCCGCCGAGCAGTGGCGCTGGCCGAGCTCGAGGGCCGGACCATTGGCCTGCTAGAGAACGGTAAGCTCAATGCGCTGGCCATGTTGCGCGAGACAGCGGCGATTTTCGAGGCCCGGCACAGCTGCCGGGTGGTGTCGATCCGGTCCAAGTCGAACGCCAGTGCACCTGCGCCCGAAGCAACCCTGAAGGCGGCAGTGGAAGAGGCCGATTTCCTGATAACAGGACTCGGCGACTGAGGCTCCTGTTCGACGTGCAGTTTGCATGACGGCATCAGCTTCGAGCAGCTCGGGAAACGTGCGGCGGTCATCTGCACCGAACCCTTCGAGGTGACGGCGCACAACATTGCCCGGACGATGGGCCTCCCGGACTATCCCTTCATCATGGTCGAACACCCCATCGGCAGCCGTCGGGCGGACGAGATCAGGATTCTAGCGGAAGAAGCCTACCGCCAGGCACTGCCGATTCTGACCGCAGCTTGACCGCAGCCAACCGACCCGTCCGGAGGAAACTGGAGGTGTGACCGCTACGATCTATCCCGCCGTCAAGATCATCACCATGAACCCGGCTCGGCCACACGCCACCCATGTGGCGGTGCAGGATGGTCGGATCCTCGGCGCCGGCATACTCGAGGAGCTGGTCGGCTGGGGGGACTACCGCCTCGACGACCGCTTTGCTGGCAAGGTGTTAATGCCGGGCCTAGTAGAAGGCCACAGCCATGTTATGGAAGGCTCGCTTTGGGCCTATGTCTATTGCGGCTTCTTCGATCGCATGGATCCGGAAGGTAAGATGTGGCCTGGCTTGAAATCCATCAATTCTGTCATCGAACGACTTGGCGAGGCCGCCCACGCGCTAGAGGATCCAACCACGCCACTCGCCGGCTGGTCGCTCGACGCGATCTATTACGGCGAACGCCGCGTGAACCGACACGATCTCGACAAGGTCTCGACGGAGCGGCCGATTGGTGTGCTCAACGCCTCCGGCCACATATTGAATGTCAACACGACGGCGCTGAAACGTGCCGATCTGCTGCGCCCCGGCATCAACCATCCCGGCATTCCACTCGGCGCCGACGGCCTGCCGACCGGTGAGATGAAGGGAATGGACGCCATGGCCCCGCTCGGCGTCCACACCGGCTTCGACCGTGACCTGCTGGCCTGCGACGAACCGGGACTGAGGCGCTTCGCTCATCTCTGCGTGCGCACGGGCGTCACTACGGCTGCCGACCTCGCCAACCTGCTGCCGGAGGATGCAGTTGAGATGATGCTGAGGGTCACGAGTGAACCGGACTATCCGGCGTGCCTCGTTTCGCTGCGCCGCTTTTACGGCCTGACGCCGGAGGCGTTGATCGAGCGGGCGCTCGAACTGCGCGCCCGCAGCAGCGATAGGCTGCACCTCGGCATGATCAAGGTGATCGCGGATGGCTCGATCCAGGGCTTCTCGGCACGACTACGCTGGCCGGGCTACTATAACGGCGCGCCGGAAGGGCTCTGGTATGTACCGCCGGAGCATCTGCTGGAGGTCTATGAACGGGCGCTCGCTGCCGGCCTGCGGGTGCATACCCACACCAATGGCGACGAGGCCACGGACCTCGCATTGGACTGCATGGAAGCGGCGCTGCGCAAACACCCGGCACCAGATCATCGGTTCACACTTCAACACTGCCAGCTTGCCGACGCCGCACAGTTCCGGCGAATAAAGGCGCTCGGCATGTGCGTCAATCTCTTCCCCAATCACCACTATTACTGGGGTGATCAGCATTACGCCGTGACGGTAGGGCCGGAACGCGCCGAGCGCATGAATGCCTGCGCGACCGCGCTCCGGGAAGATGTGCCGCTTGCAATCCACTCCGATGCGCCGGTAACGCCTCTCGGACCTCTCTTCACCGCCTGGTGCGCCGTCAACCGGCGGACTGCGTCCGGACGCACACTCGGCACAGAAGAGCGCATCGGCGTCGCCGATGCGCTGCGCACAATCACGCTTGGCGCGGCCTGGACACTCGGGCTCGACGGCGAGATCGGTTCCATCGAGACCGGTAAGCGTGCCGATTTCGCCGTGCTCGAAGATGACCCGGAAACCATAGGCGGTGAACGGCTGAAAGAGGTACGCGTATGGGGCACAGTGCAGGGTGGTCGCGTTTTCCCGGCTGCGGACCTCAAGGCATGATGGCCGCCGCTCTACCCGTCACCGTGGTCGGCGGCTATCTCGGCGCCGGCAAGACGACGCTGGTGAACAGTCTGCTCCGGCAGGCGAACGGCCGGCGGCTTGCCGTCATGGTGAACGAGTTCGGCGCGCTCCCTATCGATACGAGCCTCGTTGAAGTCGCGGAAGATCGTATCGTCAGCCTTGTCGGCGGCTGCGTGTGCTGCAGTTACGGGGAGGATCTGGTGTCTTCTCTCGCCATGTTGGCGGCGCTAGAACCACAGCCAGATCATGTGCTGCTGGAGGCGAGCGGCGTCGCCTTCCCGGGTGCCATTGCCGGTACGGTCGGCCTTCTGAAGGGCTTCCGACTCGATGGGACGGTCGTGCTCGCCGATGCCGAGACTGTACGCAGCCGTGCCGATGACCGCTATCTTGGCAGCACCGTCCGGCGGCAGCTTGCGGAGGCGGACCTCATCCTGCTCAACAAGTGCGATCTGGTCGGCGATGCGGATGCCGTAGAGGCATGGCTCAGCGGGGCGGCGTCAGGCGTGCGGATTGTGCGCACGGTGCGGTCGAGCGCACCCATAAGCATCGTGCTGGGCGCCGCGGCCGGCCGCGGCGCCCAGCCGGTGGGTGACGCTCCCCTCGACCATACGGACGGCTATGTCCGCACCACATTCGACCCGCCGGTCGGTACTCAGCCGGAAGCGCTCGCTCGCCTGCTCGCGGACCCCGCCCACGGCCTGTTGCGGGCCAAGGGCTTCATACGTCGGCCCGACGGCGCCATGGCTGCGGTCGAGATCGTCGGCAGCCGCTGGATAGTCACAGATGCCCCCGCCAACGCCCCCGCCGGCCTCGTCTGCATCGGCCTGGAAGACCGAACTGATTTCACCGCCCTCCGCCGGTCGCTTCGCAACCTCTGATCCGCTGTCATACCAGAGGCGTCGGTTTAGAACCCATGGGCCCATTTTCGGGTTCCGATT
>JAPORR010000030.1 GCA_026710105.1 Alphaproteobacteria bacterium | reverse complement strand
TTACCCCACCGCTTCGTTACCTGCTGTCTACGCTTCACGACGGGCGTTGCCGCACGCCATGCAAGACTCGCTTCCGGCTGGCGGGCTGCGCCGGGCGGGAGTCGAACCCACTGGATCGCGACGAGAGGTTTCAGCTAATCATGGCATCCTCCTCTCCAGAGCTTTGCCTGGCGCAATAAGCATTCCGGGGGACTTATGGCGTATATCATATCGGGCTGTTTCCAGTTCCCGCTTCAAGTCGTGTATTCCATAGGGAATGCTTCCGGGCGAAAACCGCCGACCGACCGTGCGGCCGGGCGCCATCCGGGCTATGATTGCCGATGAGCGACACTTTCGATGTTGTGGTCATCGGCTGCGGGATTGCGGGCTTGTCGGCCGCCGTCTCCGCGCTGGAGGTCGGCGCGCAGGTAGCGGTGCTGGAGCGGGCCGTGCGCGAGGAGCGGGGCGGCAACACGCGCTATACGGAAAGCTTCTGGCGGATGCGGGACCGCGACGCCGTCTCCGACGATTTTGACGAAAGGCTAGCGCGCAATGCCGGCGGGCATTTAGACCCGGAATTCGTGAAGGACGCGGGACGTCCCTATGAGGACTGGCCGCGCCCACTTCGCGCCTATGGCTTCACCGACCCGGCGCTAATCCGCGTCTGGGCGGACGATGCCGGCCCGGCCCTCCGCTGGCTGGAGGAGTTCGGCGTGCGCTGGGATTTCCTGCCCACATATTTCCCCTATCAGTCCACCACAAGGATCGCGCCGGTGGGCGGCGGGCTCGCGCTGGTGGAGGCGCTGGCGGCGGAATCGGAGCGGCGCGGCGCAGCCTTCTTCTACGAAACCGCTGCGCGCGGCCTCGCCCGCGATGACGGAGGCGAAATCGTCGGCGTGGAAGCCGTGCAACGCGGCCGGCCCTGCCGCTTCCTCGGCCGGGTGGTGCTGGCCTCAGGCGGCTTCCAAGGCAATCCCGAAATGCTCGCGCGCTATATCGGCCCGAAGGCGCAATGGACGCGGCCCGTCGCCCGCGGCGGCTACTACAATCGCGGCGAGGGCGTGGCGATGGGCCTCGCCGCAGGTGCCGCGCCGGCGGGCGCGTTCGGCGCGTTTCATGCGCAGCCGGTCGATCCGCGCTCCGGCGCCATCGAGCCGGTGGTGCTGCATTACGGCTATGGCGTGCTGGTGAACCGCGAGGGCGCGCGCTTTACGGACGAGGCGGCCGGACCCGTCGATGCCGGCTATGAGCGGGTGGCGCGTGCCGTGCTGGAGCAGCCCGAGGGCCTTGCCTGGGCCGTGTTCGACGCCGGCCTCGACGACGCGCCGCATTGGCGGGCGACGGTGCGCAGCGACCGCGAACCGCTGGAAGCGCCGAGCGTCGCGGCTCTGGCCGAGGCGGCTGGCCTCGACCCGGCAGCGCTTTCAGCCACGCTCTACGCCTATAACGCCGCCTGCCCGGAGGACACCTCTGCCTTTCGCCCGGACGGGCTGGACGGCCTCGCCGCAAGGGAGCTCCGGCCGCCGAAGAGCAATTGGGCGCGGCCGCTGCTCCGGCCACCCTTCCGCGCCTGGCCTCTGATCTGCGCCAATTGCTTCACCTTCGGCGGGCTGCGCATCGACATGAACGGGCGCGTCATCGACCTCGACGGCCACCCGATCTCCGGCCTCTACGCCGCTGGCGAGACCGCCGGGCTCTATTACGGCGACTATACGGGCGCGACCTCGGTCATGCGCGGCGCGGTCTTCGGTCGGCGCGCCGGCCGCCATGCGGCGGGAACGCAATAGCCCCAGACCGGCAAGGCCGCGACCGGGCGCCGACGGCGAGCCGGGGCTGGGCGCCGCAGGAGAAACATGGCGGGACATCTACAGCCCGGGATCTCGCCCGGATTGGGTTCCGGGCAGGCTTCTTCGCTTGATCCGGAGCGACACTCGGGGTCGCTCGCGCGTTTCATGTCGCCCGGAGCGCGCTCCGGGCGTCCAGTTCGTCCAGGAAGGCCAGCACCTCCTCCGCGAACAGCGCCGGCTCCTCCACGGCGGCGAAATGGCCGCCGCGCGGCATGTCGGTCCAGCGCGCGACCGGCGCGATCCGCTCCAGCCAGCGCCGGGGCGCCATCGGATAGGTGTCGTTGGGGAAATGCGCCATGCCCGTGGGCACGGTAATCCGCTCGCCCGCCGGCAGCATGAAATGCTTGCGGTCCAGCACCGTCCCATACATCCAGGCGGAGCTGGCGAGCGTGTTGGTGAACCAGTAGAGCGCGATATTGCCGAGCACGAGGTCGCGGTCGAGGCGCGAGCCGGCGTCCGGCCAGGCGTGGAACTTCTCCAGGATCCAGGCGCAGAGCCCCGCCGGCGAGTCCGACAGGCCGACCGCGAGGCTTTGCGGCTTGGTCGCCTGGATGCGCAGATAGCCGCCTTCGAGATCGACGGTCCGCCGCATGGCCCTGATCCACGCCTTCTCCGCCTCGTCGAGCGGCTCCTGCAAGCGCGCCAGATCCGGGCGCATGATGAGCATGTTGAGGTGGATGGCGCACACCGCGTCGGCATGGTCGTAGCCGAGCCAGCAGGTCACAAGCGAGCCCCAGTCGCCGCCCTGGGCGACGAAGCGCTTGTAGCCCAGCGCTTCCATCAGCCGGCGCCAGAGCCCCGCCACCTCGCGCGCATAGACCGGCCGGCTCACCGGCGAGGAGAAACCGTAGCCCGGCAGATGCGGAACGACCACATGCACCCGCGCCGCTAGCGCCGGCAGCGCGTCCAGGAACTCGAGCACGGAGCCCGGCCAGCCATGTGTCAGGATCAGCGCTGGCGCGTCAGGGTCGGCATGGCGCGCATGGATGAAGTGGATCGGAATGCCGTCGATCCGGGTGCGGAATTGCGGCCAGGAATTGAGCCGCGCCTCGACCGCGCGCCAGTCGAAACCGTCCCGCCAGTAGGCGAGCGTTTCGGCCAGTGCCTGCCGCTCAATGCCGAACTCCCGGCCGCCGCCTTCCGGCCAGACGGGCTCGCGTGTTGCGGCGAGGCGGCGCTTCAGGTCGTCTAGCGCCGCCTCGTCGATGGCCGCGCGGAACGGCTCTATGCGCATCAGGCGGCAAGCGGGCCGCGCAACAATTGGCCGGCGAGGCGTCCGGTTGGCTCGTTGTCGAGCAGGGTCGGCACGCCGTTCACCACCGTCGCCTTCATGCCCACGGCATATTGCTTCAGCCGCTTGGCGCCAGCGGGCAGGTCATGCACCACTTCCGGCATGGCGGGCGCGATCCGGTCCGGGTCGAAAACGACGATGTCGGCCTTCAGCCCCTCGCGCAACAGGCCACGGTCGTGGAAGCCCCAGCGGGTCGCGGTGTCGTAAGTGATCTTGCGCACGCCTTCTTCCAAGGTGAACGCCTCGCGCTCGCGCACCCAGTGGCTCAGCAGATGTGTCTGCAGCGAGCAATCGACGATCTGCGAGACATGCGCGCCCGAATCCGAGAAAGTCGTGCAGGCATAAGGATGGCGCATCAGCTCCAGCGCGTCGTCAAGATTCTCATTGGCGATCGGCTGGCGGAAGAACGCCTTGAGGTCGTGCTCGAGCGCAATGTCGATCATGGCCTCGGCCGGGTGAACGCCGCGCTCGGCGGCGATTTCGGCGAGCGAACGGTGCGGCAGCCTGATGCGGTCCATCCAGAAGAAGATATCCCATTCGGGCGGCCTGGCCTCCGCGCCCACCACCGCCGCGCCGTCATGCTCCCGGCTCGCGACCTCGATCAGCCGCGCGCGCATGTCGGGATCGGCGAAGGCCTGCTTCTGCTCTTTCAGCGGCAGCGCGCGGATATCGCGCCAAACCTCGCGCTTGTCGAAGGGCGTGCTCGTCTCGAAAGAGAGCACCGTGTTGATCTCGCGCGCATGGACCTGGGTGAAGACATTGGCGCCATTGCGGTTGCCTTCCGAAATCAGGTCGTAGAGGGCACGCCACTGGCCCGGCCGTTCCTTGCGGCTTAGCGAGCCGAAGGTCACGGGCCGACCGGTCTCGGCGGAGAGGCCGATCAGTCCCTGGTAAAAGGCCATCATCTCGTTGTCGCCGCCCCGCTCCATGGCGAGCTGGAAGATGCCGGCGCCCTCCTCGCCCATGGTGCGCACGAGATGCTGCACCTCCGAGAAGGCCGCCACGCGGCTCGCCACCGGCCGGTCGTCGGAAGTGAGGTGGCTCGGGCTGCGCGAGGTGGAGAAGCCGAGCGCGCCCGCGCGCACCGCCTCGCGCACATGCGTCTCCATCGCCTTCAGGTCGTCCTCGCCTGCCTCCTCCTCGAAGGCGCGCTCGCCCATGACATAGGTGCGCAGTGCCGCATGGCCGATATAGCCCGCATAATTGATGCCCTTGGGCGCAGCGTCCACGGCGGCCATGAACTCCGGAAAGGTCTCCCAGCTCCAGTCAATGCCGGTCAGCATGGCGTTCCGGTCGATGTCTTCCGCCCGCTCCAGATTGCGGAACACGAGGTCTGCTTCCGCCTCGCGGCAGGGGGCGAGCGTGAAGCCGCAATTGCCCATCACCGCCGTGGTGACGCCGTGATAGCAGGAGCAGGAGCCAAGCTCATCCCAGAAAAGCTGCGCGTCCATATGCGTGTGGCCGTCCACGAAGCCGGGCGCGACGACATGGCCCTCGGCATCGACGGTCTCTTCCGCCGGGGCGTCGATGCGCCCGATGCGCGCGATCCGCCCGTCCTTCACGCCGATATCGGCGCGGTAGCGCGCAAGGCCCGAGCCGTCCACCACGGCGCCGTTCCTGATGACGAGATCGTAGCTCATGGCGGCCCTCCTCCTGCCTCCGTTTTGCGGGACCCTAGCAGCCGACGCGCCGCCTCACCACAGCCAGGTCTCTATGTTCGGATAAGGCTCGGAGCGGGACGCGCATTGCAGGCCCTTTGCGCAGCGGACGATCCACCAGACGAGGGTCGCCAGCAGCATCAGCCAGCCGACCAGGAAGACCGTCGAGACGACGCCGACAGCCGAATAGAGCAGGCCGATCCAGAAGGTCCTGATCTGGAAGCGGTAGTGGTCATTGACCCAGCCGCCGCCGCTCCGGCTGACATAGGCGAAGATCACTCCGATCAGCGCCAGCAGGCCGAAGACGATGGCGCCGAGATAGAGGATATAGACGATCTTCGTATTGCCGCCGCTCTCCCCGCCGCCGCTCGCCGGCAGAATGTTGTCGCCCTGCATCACTCTTCCGCCGCTGCGGCCTCCTCCCTCGCCATCGGGTCGCTGGCCGGCACGGTGATGTCGGCGGCGGCGTGATGGGTGGAGCGCGCGTACGGGTCCTGTTCGGTCTGGACGATATTGCGTCCGAAGGCGCCAATTTGGGGAATGTCCGCCTCAGCCAGCGGCGCCATGCGCAGCTTGCGCGCGAGCGCCGCCTCGATCCAGGGCGCAAGCTCCTGGGCCTTCCGTGCCTCGCGTTCCGCCTCGCCCGCCTTGAAATGCGGCATGACCTCCGCCGAGAACAACTCCATCGCCTCGCAGATATGAGTGTGCTCGTTCTTGCCGCCCTGCTGGATGAAGATCACCTGGTCGACGCCCGCATCCGCGAACTCCTGCAGATGCTCGCGCACCTCCGCCGGCGTACCGATGCCGCTGCCCTTGCCGACATCGTCCATATGCGCGCGCGCCTCCTCGAAGCGTTCCCAGACCCCGGTCACACCGGGCTTGTGCTCGCCGAAGACATAGTAATGGCCCAGCGAATAGCCGAAATAGCGGAAGCCGTCCGCGCCGCGTCGCTTGGCCTCCTCGGCGTCGTGATGCACGGAAAAGCCGGTGCACATGGCGATGTTGGCATTCACCGCATGGCCGATGGGGACGCAATCCTCGGACTTAATGATGGCGTAGTATTCCTCGACCCACTGGCGCGCCACATCGGGGTTGACGAAAGCGAAGGTGAGCGCGCCGATGCCGGCCCTCGCAGCGGCATGGATCGTCTCCATGCGCGAGCAGGCGACCCAGAGCGGCGGATGCGGCTTCTGGTAGGGCTTCGGCAGCACATTGCGGCAGGGCATGGAGAAGAACCGCCCCTCGAAGCCCGGATAGGGCTCCATGGTCAGCATGTTGGCCGATTGTTCGGTCGCCTCGGCCCACATCGCCTTCTTGTCGTCCATCGGTACGCCGAAGCCTTCCATCTCCATGCGCGAGGCGCTCTCGCCCGTGCCCCAGTCCACCCGGCCATCGCTGATGAGGTCGAGCGTGGCGATGCGCTCGGCGACGCGCGCCGGGTGGTTGTAGGGCGGCGGGGACAGCACGACCGCGTGGCCGAGGCGGATCCGCTTGGTGTTGCGCGCGCAGGCGGCGAGGAAAACTTCCGGCGCGGAGGAATGCGAATACTCCTCCAGGAAATGGTGCTCGTTCTCCCAGACATAGTCGAAGCCCAGCCGGTCGGCGAGCTCCACCTGCTCGATGGCCTCGTGCAGCAGGTCGTAATCCGACTTTTCCTCCCAGCTTCGCGGTAATTGGTGTTCGTAAAGAAGTCCGAATTTCATGGCAGTCGGTCCCTCAGCGAGCGCGTGCGCCGGCCAGCATAGCGCCTCGGCCGTGACAAGGGGCGAGAATTCCGGGCTCGGCTTGGCCCCGAACCGAGACAAGCAGGAGCCCGGGGCCATGGCCCGCCCGCAAGATCGCGCCGCCGCCGCCCTTCCACGATGAAGCCGCTGTCGCTGGTTGGCGGCGTCGAGATCCGCGGCATCGACCTTGCCGCGCCCTTCGGTGACGAGACCTTCGACGCCATCATGGACGCCTTCCTCGATAGCCCCGTGGGCGCGAGCGAGGGCCATGAGGCGTACGGCCTTTTCGGGAGGCAGACTTGTGATGAGGTAGGTGATCTCGACACTCTCGCGTCCCCGGATTTCCCGCCGGGCAATCTGCGCCAGTCGAGATGATCGACGGCTTCGCTGGAGAGCGCGATGCGCCGGGTTTCGATCCACCCTTCTCGACCGTCTCTGCCTCACGCAGGGCAGCCCGTCCGAGGGGGGAAGCACGCCGAAGGCGTGATCTCGTTGGTATTCGGTTCCACCGTCGGCTCGCCGATCACGGCGCCCATATCCACAGCAAAGGCCGGGAGAACATGGCGCGCCCTGCGTTCGTCGCGCCGGGAGCTGCGCCAGCGAAAGCCTTTGTTACCAGGCAATGCTGCGGTCCTTGTGAATCACCCTGGGCAATGGGCGCTGCAACACCGGCCTGCGTCAGGGCCAGAGCGCGCCGAGCGGGAAGGCGACGGCCTCGAAGGGCGGAAGGGACACTGGCTCGTCCTCCCGCGCCGCGCCGGCCGGCGTCCACGCGCTGTCTTCAAGCGCAAAGGCCTCCAGCGTCCGCGCCGCCGGATCGACGAACCAGAGATAGCCGACGCCCTCCCGCGCATAAATCGGGCGTTTTTCTTCGAGGTCGAATTTTCGCGTCGAAGGGGAAAGAATCTCGCACACCCAGTCGGGCGCCAGGGTCAGGTAAGCCTCGTCCGGCGGTTCCAGCATCCGCTCGCGCAGCCAGCCGGCGAGGTCAGGCACCAGGATGTCCTCGCCGAAATGGAGTTCTGGCTCATCGACGATCCACCAGCCGCCCGGCCCGCCGCGCCCCCTCTGGAACGGGCCGCCGATTTCGATGCCGAGCGAAGAGCCGGCGATGGCGTGGCGAACGGCCGGCCGCGGCTGCGTGTGCAGCGCACCCCGGACGATCTCCGCCACCATATGCGCCGGCGCGTCGAGCACGTCCTTGTAGGTGGCCCTGCGGGCCGGCTTCTTCCGGCGCAACTCCGCGCCTGCGCTCATGCCAAACTCCCCGCTCCCCGGTTGCCCGCCATGCTACGCTCGCCCGCCGTTCCTGTCACGGCGGCGGGGCGATGGCGCTGGAGAATGCGCAGGCACGGTGGAGCTGAAGATCCCGAAGCTGTGCCAAGGGGAGCTACTTCCCGGCGTTACTGGAGCCGCGCTGCATGGCAGAGAAAGCGCTGACGGCGATGATCCAGGAAGCTTACATCAAGGGCGTGTCGACACGCGCGGTCGATGACCTGGTCCAGACAATGGAGATGTATCTCGACCGCCACATCCTAGTGTTTCGCGACTAGACGCTCTCCAAGGCCGCACAACTCGCCTTCACCCGGCGCTTCGGCGAGATCGAGGAGCATGTCGGACGGTTGCCGAACGGCAAAAAATACCCGCTGCTGCACATCATCCACAATCTCGACGAGGATGGCAATCCGGTCCGCATCTCGGGCGGCAATTATTTCTGACATGCGGACAAGTCCTACCACGCCGTGCCGTCGCTGCTGACCATGCTGACCCGCCTCGTGGTAAAGGCAAGGCCGTATCCGCTTCTGTATCCGCGCTCGTTGAGGATTTTGGCGACGCGGCTGTCTCGGCCTTGTAGCACTGCATTGCCTAAAGTTATGGAATATGACATTGGACTACGAGCTGGGCGCCAGAAGCAGGAGCTGGTGGTTTTTCGTCGGCGTGAAGGATCTTATTTGACACAGCACCCGTCGGTGCATTCGCGCGCAGAGATTTCATTAAGTAGCAGTGTTGCTGTGACCGCCCGAAAACAACATAAAGGGGTTTCGCTCAATCTAAACGCCGCCGAACGAGACTGGCGCGTTTGGATGGCAAGCAAGAATATCCGCCCTGTTAATCCTGAGGCAATGTTTCTCGCCTTTCTTGGACGGTGGGATCCCGAAATGAATCCCGGAGTGAATCCCCTCCGGCCGCTCTTTTTCACAAAGGCGTTATTTTCATGTTGACTGTTCTGGGGGGGGGGGTAAGACAGAGTCACAGAACCATGAGCATGCGGGTGAGACGGACCGGGACCGGATGACAAGGACGGGACCGTACCCGAGAGAAACAAGGTAAGGAACATGATCATGAAAACCCCAGGATCGATCAGAACTCTGTTGACCGGCCTTCTTCTGGCGGCCGGCGCGGGTCTCGGGAGTGTCGCGGCGGGCGAGAATCCCTGGTGGCAGGCCTCGAACGCGTATGTCCAGATGAACGACCCCAATGTTACCGAAGGGGTGCCGGCGGTCTTCACCATCAGGGTTCCCGAGAAGCTCCCCTTTGCGGTGCGCTGGCAGTACCGCACCGAGGACGCGTCCGCGACCGCCGGGAGCGATTACACGGCGGTGCAGGGAACCCTTGCGTTTGCCATCGGCGAGCGGGAGAAGCAGATCACGGTCCCGACCCGGGTGGATGACACGGTGGAGCCAGTCCCCGAATGGTTTATCCTGGAGCTGACGAACCTGGAAACCTCTGCCGACGGGGCAACCTGGGAGTATCCGAGTTACATTCCCGGCGTCCCGGACTATGCGGTGACGACCGGGACCATCCGGGACGCCGGCCAATCGCTGGACGTCCTCGTCCCACCGGATGACGACACCGTTCCGGTCGTTCCCCCGACTGATGGCGCAAATTTGATGCCCTTAAATTCCGTTGACTCCCATGGTGATGACAACAAGGAAGACAAATAATCTCTACACCTATGAAAAAATAGCGGCTGACATAGGGGTCGTTTCAGGCTGGGTTGCAGAAGAGGGCGTTAAGTCCATTACAGGGTTTCGCTGAGAATCGTGTCAAATTGGGTAGATCCCAAATCACAGTCAGGGGGCGCGACGGGCAGCGCCCATCCGGTCTTTCAGATGTCCCCACCCTGATGACGATTGACCGTTCCAATCAGCCGGAGATCCTCTATAGTTTGGGTAACACAATTCCATTGCAGCGGATCTTGTAAAGGGTGTGGTTGATGCTGATGCTGACGTTGTCATTGGGCAGAAAGACCAACGTCAAACCCTCCAGGTACGCGTCGACAGCCTCCGGGCTCCGATCACCATCAGGAGAATCCGGATCATCATGGCTGACCGCATGTCCCGCTTCGATATGCGGGCTCTGGATGGGGCCCCAGCCGACAATGGTTGTGCGATATCCACTGTCCTCCCAGCCGGGAAACAAGTTTGTTTCACGCTCATTCGTGTCCTTGTTGTACAACTCACAACTGAGTTGCGCGAAACAACGGCCGGATGCGCATCTCATGTCAAAATGGGGATTCCGAAGATTCCATTCCCCGGCATCCATCGCGTCCATCGTGCATTGCGGTGTGATGTCACCCGACCAGGTGCCCTCCGGGAGGCTTGGCGGTGCGGCCTGCGCGGCCCCCGCAAGAGTCATGAGTCCCGCAACGACCATGATCATCCGTCGTACCATGGTGAGTCTCCCTGTGTCCAAGTCGGGGCTGACAAGTCTGAATGCGCAGAGTCTAGGGGACAGGAAGGAGAGATGCAAATCGGGACATCCGTGTCCCGACCGGGTCTCTGGGCCGACAATCAAATCGCCCGGCTCTGTCGCCTCGGGACAACGGGTGTCTTACTGGCAGAGCTGTGTCCGCAGCGTGTCAAAGCGGTTGGTAAAGAACCGTCGGCAATCGTTAATCTGGATCTGATACCAGAGTGTCATCGCCGCAATCTGCGCGTCCGTCTGGTCGCCGACCCCCGGAGAGATGTTGCATGTCGGGCAGAGCCATTGCAGGAGATTTGAGAAGCTGTTGCGCTGTTCATTCAGTTTCGCCTCTGTCTCCGTGATCATCGCTTGGCCAGCGGTCGCGCAGGCCGCGACGGATTCGTTCTTGTGGGCCACCAGCTCGGCATCCGTCGTGGCCGCCCTTGCGGGATCCCCGACGGTCCGCTCCGGAATGCCGAGTGCTCCGCCGCCGGTCCAACGGGCCAGCGCGTATGTCCCGAGCCGCACCGCCTCTGCGGAGCAGGGTTCGATCCACCCTGTCTGGACCGTGTTGGGGATCAGAAGTCCGTCGGTGGTGTTGTCCTCCGCGCGGATCCCGCCCGCGAAGACCGCCAGCGAGACGGCAACCGTCAGGATCGTCGGACGTTTCATGTCGCCCCTCCCTCTGTCAAACCTCTGATGAAAGATCCGCTGAACCGTATTCCGCCCGGCAACGGCTGTCAATCTTGGAGCAGCGCAGGGGAGTGATTCCCCGATGGCCGGGCCCCGTCGCCAGACGGGGCAGGCCGGCCGGTGCCGTTGGACTTCGCCGCGACACTACTCCCCGAACTGCCGGGCCTGGCAGTCGTGGGCGCCCTGCCGGATGGTGCCGGTGGCGGTCACCTGGCA
>JAPORR010000177.1 GCA_026710105.1 Alphaproteobacteria bacterium | reverse complement strand
GATTGGGCCCTACACCTATGGCGTACTGCCCAAGTGGTGGCGGATGGTGGGGAAGAAACGCTCATGCGGTCGTCCACGGATCGATCACTTCGATGCCGGTGTCCATGAAGTCCCGCACGTTGCGCGTCGCCACCGTCATACCCTGCGAGCGCGCGATGGCCGCGATCTGACAGTCCGCCTGCGATACCGGATGCCCGGCCGCGCGGCACGCGGCCACGATCTCGGCATAGGCGCGTGCTGCACCGCTGTCGAACGGGAGAATCCGACCAGCGAACAGGCTGCCAAGCGTTCGTTCGGCAGCGTCCGCCAGACCCCGGCGGCGGGCACTCTCCGGCAGGATGGCGACACCGGTGCGGATCTCCGCTTCCGTGACCGCCGTGATGAATAATTCCTGCGTCGGCTGCTTGTCCATCCAGGACAGCACATTCGGATTCGGCGCGTCGCGCATCAGTTCGGACACCACGTTCGTGTCAAGCAGAAACACGGCCACCTCAATCGAAACGTGGCGGTTCACGCATCGGTTCGCGCGGCGGCAGCTCCAGCTCGACACCGCCGAACGGTCTGAATAATTCGTGGATCGCCGTCCCCAAGCCCTTGGCAGGCGCTGCCCCTCGCCCCACCGCCTCGCGGAGGATCAGCCGAACTTCCTCTTCCATGGATCGGCCGTTGCCGGCTGCGCGCTTGCGCAGCCCCGTCTTCACGCCGTCGTCGAGATTGCGGATCGTGATGCTCGCCATCGCCATTTCCTCCGTTCATGTTTGAACAAAGCCTATACGGTGCTTGCGATGCAATCAAACAATGATCGGGTTTCTTGCCTGTCAGCGCAGGGTAGTCGGTGAGAATGTCGCCGTTGCGGTCGGCGGTAGTCTGGACTTTCGTTAGCCATGCGATAGAGTTATCGCTGTTATGGAAGCCGGGGATTCGGACATAGACGCGCGGCGGCACTGGGACATGAGCGCGCAGCTGCGCCGGGCCGGGTTGCGCCCGACACGGCAGCGGGTCGGGCTGGCGCGGCTGTTGTTCGCGGGGCCTGACCGCCATGTCCGCGCTGAGGAGTTGAGCCGTGAAGCGCGTGCCGCTGGCCTCCGCGTTTCGCTCGCCACAGTCTACAACACGCTGCACCAGTTCGTGGACGCCGGGCTACTACGCCGCGTGGATGTCGAGCCGGGCCGAGCCTGCTTCGACACCAATCTCTCTCCACACCACCATTTCCACGATGTCGGCACGAATGAGCTGATCGACTTCGAGGCAGCGTCTGTCGCTATCACCGGCCTGCCGGAGGCCCCGGACGGCAAGACGGTGACGCACATCGACCTGGTAGTGCGGGTTCGTTAGCCTAGTCGCGAGCTAAACCTGGAATCAGTCTAAACTGTTGACGAGGGGCGTCGTTAAACCCATATTCGACGCACGCATTTCTGCACACAGAGGAACCTGACGACAGCACCGCGATAGCACTTGTCCGAGCAAGCGCGCCGGACGGGGGCCGGTCTGTCCTGAACGCGATTGGAGGAAGAATGAGCACCGCGAGCAAGTGCCCGGTAATGGGCGCCGTCCACCGAGCCGCCGGCGAAACTGCAAACCGGCAATGGTGGCCGGACAGGCTGAACCTGAGGGTTCTGCGCCAGAATCATCCGGGGGCCGATCCCAATGAGGCGGGCTTCAACTATGCCGAAGCGTTCAACAGCCTCGATTTCGACGCCCTGGCGAAGGATGTTGACGCGCTGATGACCGACTCGCAGGACTGGTGGCCGGCGGATTACGGCCATTACGGGCCGCTGTTCATCCGCATGACCTGGCATGCCGCCGGTACCTACCGTATTGATGACGGGCGCGGCGGCGGCGGGTGCGGCGACCAGCGCTTCGCTCCTCTCAATAGCTGGCCGGACAATGTGAACCTTGACAAGGCACGGCGGCTGCTCTGGCCTATCAAGCAGAAATACGGGCGCAAGATCTCCTGGGCCGACCTGCTGATCTTCGCCGGCAACCGTGCGCTTGAGACCATGGGCTTCAAGACCTTCGGGTTCGGCGGCGGGCGCGAGGATATCTGGACCGCCGATGAGGACATCTACTGGGGTCCCGAGACGGGCTGGCTCGACGATGAGCGCTACAGCGGCGACCGGGAGCTGGCGACCCCGCTGGGCGCTGTTCAGATGGGCTTGATCTATGTCAATCCAGAGGGGCCGAACGGCAATCCGGACCCGATGGCGGCGGCGCGCGACATCCGCGAGACCTTCCGCCGCATGGCGATGAATGACGAGGAAACCGTGGCGCTGATCGCTGGCGGCCACACTTTCGGCAAGGCTCACGGCGCGGCCGAGGAGACATATAAGGGCCCCGAACCCGAGGGCGCGGCCGTCGAGCAGCAGGGCTTCGGCTGGACGAGCAGCCACGGCAGCGGCAAGGCCGGCGACCAAATCGGCAGCGGGCTCGAGGGCGCTTGGACCCACGAGCCGACAAAGTGGGACAACGGCTATTTCGACAATCTGTTCAACTATGAATGGCAACTGACGAAGAGCCCGGCCGGCGCCAATCAGTGGACGCCGAAAAACGCCGAAGCACAGAGCACTGTGCCGGACGCTCACGACTCGTCGGTGCGGCATGCGCCGATGATGCTGACCACCGATCTCTCGCTGATCACTGATCCGTCCTACAGGAAGATCTCGAAGCACTTCCACGAGAACCCAGACGCGTTTGCCGACGCCTTCGCCAAGGCCTGGTTCAAGCTGCTGCACCGCGACATGGGGCCGGTTTCCCGCTATCTCGGTCCATGGGTGCCGAAGCAGCCGCTGCCCTTCCAAGACCCGATACCCACTGCGCCCGACCATCCGATCGACGAGGCGGACATCGCCCCGCTTAAGGCGCGGATCCTCGCTTCCGGCGTCACCGTCTCCCAGCTGGTCTCGGCCGCCTGGGCGTCTGCCTCGACCTACCGCAACACCGACAAGCGCGGGGGGGGCAATGGTGCTCGCATCCGCCTCGCGCCGCAGTCTGGATGGGATGTCAACCTGCAGTCCGGCGTCTCCGCGGTGTTAGACAAGCTCGAAGACATCCGGCAGGAGTTCAACCGGGCGCAGACGAACGGCAAGTCGGTTTCGCTGGCAGACCTGATCGTGCTTGGCGGCTGCGCGGCCGTCGAGGAGGCGGCGCGCAAGGCCGGACATGAGGTGCAAGTCCCGTTCGCGCCCGGGCGCACGGACGCGACGGACGAGATGACCGACACCGACTCCTTCGCCGTGCTAGAGCCGACCGCTGACGGGTTCCGAAACTATCTGCAGAACGGTCATGCGGCCACCTCGGACCACCTGCTGGTCGAAAAGGCATTTATGCTGAACCTGACCGCGCCCGAGATGACAGCGCTGGTGGGCGGCATGCGCGCCCTCGGGGCCAATGCCGGTGCGTCCCAGCATGGCATCTTCACCGACCGCCCCGGAATCCTGACCAACGACTTCTTCGTGAACCTGCTCGACATGGGTACGGAGTGGAAGGCTTTGTCTGATAATGGTGACGAGTTCGAGGGCCGCGACCGTGCCACTGGCGCCCGCAAATGGACTGCTAGCCGCGTGGACCTGGTCTTCGGTTCAAACTCGGAGCTCCGGGCGCTGGCTGAGGTCTATGGAAGCAGCGATGCAGAGGCGAAATTCGTTCATGACTTCGTCGCTGCGTGGACCAAGGTGATGAATCTCGACCGGTTCGACCTGGCCTGACCCCGGTCCCTGGAGACCGTCGCGGGTCTGCGGCTTGCGGCCCCTCGACGGCACCTCCTTATGCCCGGCGTACCGCTGGTATCCGGGGTATCGGGCAGATCAGATCTGTCGAGCCGTGGCGCTGTGATCCCCGACCTCCTCAAGGCCTGCGCGCAGCTGTCGGACCGGCGGTTCCGCCGGGTGGTGCTGCTATCCTGCCTGCTGGCCGCGCTGCTCTTGGTGGGGCTCGTGGCAGGGGTCGGCTGGGCGCTTGGCGGGCTCACCGGCACGGGTTGGCTTGACCTCGCAGCAGGGTTGGCCGGTGGTGCCGCGGCGCTGGCGGCCGGTGTCATACTGTTCCCCGCGGCCGCCGCAGCCCTACAGGGCCTGTTCCTGGAACACGCCGCAAGCGCTGTCGAGGCCCGCTACTATCCCGAGCTCGAGCCTCCCAGGGCGCAAGGATGGGGCGAAACCCTCCGGCAGACGGCGTTCTTCTCCGGCGCGGCCCTGGCCGTCAACCTGCTGCTGCTGCCGGTCTGGCTGTTCGTGCCGCCGCTTGGGCTCCTGCTGTTTTGGCTTGCCAATGGCTGGCTCTGTGGGCGGGAGTATTTCGAGGCGGCGGCATTGCGCCGGCTTGAACCCGAGGCCGCCCGCACGCTCCGCCGCCGCTATCGCTACCGGATCTGGCTCGCGGGCGCCGCCATCGCTTGGCTGATGACCGTGCCGGTCGCGAATCTGGCCGCGCCCGCCATCGGCACGGCCCTCATGCTGCACCGTTTCGAGTGTCTGCGGCGGTTATGAGGCGCCTGCCGCTCAGATATGCCGTACGTTCTCCGGCGCGGGGGCAAGTTCCCTGCGTTCGACGCGTTTTACGATCTCGATGATGGCGCGGTTGGCGGGGGCGGCGAGGCCGAGCCGGTCGGCATAGTCCACCACCAGCCCGTTGATATGGTCGATCTCTGTGCGTCGGCCCTTCTGGATGTCCTGGCCCATTGAGGGGCGCTGGCTGCCGGCTCGCCCCTGAGCATTGCGTTCCAGCACATCCTCGATCTCGGCCATCGCCTCGTTGCTGCCCTCGGCCGCCTCGGTGATGCGCGCCGGCTCCATGCCGTAGAGTGTCTCCAGTGCGAACCCATGTGCAAACCCGGTGCGGATCGCCTCGCCGGCGATGCGGATCGCAAGGCGGCGGGTGTAGTCAAGCCGATCCGCCTCATTGCCGCCGAGGCCGGTCGCTGCCGACATCGGGTTGCGCATGGCGTTGATGACGAGCTTCGACCAGCGCTCGCCCCAGAGGTTCGTGGTGGCCTTGCTGCTGTCCACATGGGAGAGCATTTCGGCGACGAGTTGTGCGCGGTCGGTAACCCGACCGTGCGGCTCGCCCACGCGGAAGACGGTGTGCCGAGCCCCACCGAGCTGCACATGGCGGCGCACTTCGCCAGGGGCATGCAGCTCCACCGCAATCAGGCTCGCGATCGTGCCCACGACCTTGCCCCAGCCGACAACGCCGGCGATGCGTTCCTCATTGATGCTGTTCTGCAAGGAGACGACAAAGCCGTCCGGCGCCAGATATTGGCGGATCATCTCCGTCGCCCAGACCGTGTCGTAGGACTTGGCGCAGACGAAGGCGATATCCACCGGGCGCTCGCGTGAAAGCTTCTCCAGTTCAGTGATGTGCCACGCCTCCACCGGCTGGGTGAAGCATTCCGGTTCCGTCATGCCGGTGAGCCTCAGCCCGTTTCGGCGCATGGCCTCGACATGCTCGGGCCAGAAATCGACCAGGATCGGCGCATAGCCGGCTTTGGTCAGATGCCCGCCGACATGGGCACCGACAGCACCAGCGCAGACAATCGCGATCTTCGGACTGCCCTCTGGCATGGTCTTGCTGGTCATGGAATCTCCAGATATTTGCGGGGGGAGAGGACCTTAGCGGGAGTAGTTGCCCTGTATAGTGTAGCGGTGCCTATAGCAGCGGTAGCCGTGATAGTCGTTGCGAGTGAAATGTTGTGTGCCGCGATTATCCTGTAGTGCCGCGTAGGCCGACTTTCAGCGGAGTCGGCAGGTAAATTAAGGCTGCGCGGGTGCGAAGCTGGAGCGGGCGATGGGGATCGAACCCACGGCACTCGGCTTGGGAAGCCGATGCTCTACCACTGAGCTACGCCCGCTTCCGGCTGTCATTCTGCCCCGCTCGCCCTGGCTGTCAACCGCAGCACATGCTCTGACGAACTTATCATAGAAATAGGGGCCACGCCCCAAAGCGCCATCCTGCAAGGCTCTAAATCAAGACCCTGGCGTCAGTTGTCAGGGACCGGTTTTCGTGAGAGTCGGCGCAGGTCTGCAAGTCCGATCGCGCCGAGGCCGAGTGCGGCGAGTGTGAAGGCCACGAAGCCGCCGGCGCAGAGCGCGGCGAGTGCCCCGATACGTGCACCTTCCCCCCCGTCGAGCCAGGAGCCGAGCCCTTCCAACCCACCGAAGAGCGCGGCCGCCATGACGAGTGCCGCGCCGACGGCGCGTGGCAGGCGGAACAGGAGCCGCCGGTTCGGTTCACAATGGCCGCAGCGGCACAGCATCACCCAAAGCAGGCCCGCATGGGCCCAGGCGGCAGCGCTGGTGGCGGTGGCGATGCCGACATGGCCGAACTCGCGGTAGAGCAACAGGCTCAGGCCAGTATTGAGTGCGACGGCGGCTACAGTCAGCCGGAATGGAGTGCGCATGTCGCCATGCGCGAAAAAGCCTGGCTGCAACACCCGCAACAGCACGAAGGCGGGAAGGCCAGCGGCGAAGGCGGTGATCGCTGCGGCTGTCGCGGCCGTATCCACGGCCGTGAAGGCGCCACGCTCGAACAGCACACCGGCGACAACCTCCGGCATGACAATGAGCGCGGCCGCGGCCGGCAGCGCCAGTAGCATGGCTATTTCGATAGCCCGGTTCATCTCGTCTGAGGCACCCCGCCCGTCGCCAGCTTCCAGCCTGCGGGAGAGGCGCGGCAACAGTGCTGTGCCGAGCGCGATACCCACCACGCCAAGCGGCAGTTGGTAGATGCGGTCCGCATAATGAAGCCAGGCGACAGCCCCGGTCGGCAGCAGTGAGGCGATCATCGTGCCAACCAGCAGGTTGATCTGGAGCGCGCCGGCGGACAGCGCGCCCGGCACCAATTGGCGCAGTAGCCGCCGAACGCTACGCGTAAGCCGTGGGCGGCGCAGCCTGATGCGAAGCCCAGCCCGGCGCATGTCCCAGAGGATCAACGCCAGTTGCCCGAACCCGGCAAGGCAGACCCCGATAGCGAGTGCGAGCCCCGGCGTGCCGGTCCAGAACGCAGCAATGGCGAGTGCCACGATCAGCACCACATTGAGCAGGATCGGCGCGGCGGAGGGGATCGCGAAGCGGTAAACGCTATTCAATATGCCGGCGAAGAAGGCAAGTAGTGCCATGCACATGAGGTAGGGGAAAGTAAGCCGCGAGAAGAGCACGGCCGGGCCGAAGCGTTCTGGCTGGTCGAGAAAGCCGGGCGCCAGGACCACGACCAGCACTGGCATGAAGGCTTCGGCGAGCGCGGTGAACACGAGCAGCGCGGCGAACAGGACCGCAAGCACCTCCTCGCCGAAGGCGAGCGCCGCCTTCCGCCCCTCCTGCTGCAACCGGGCCGAGAACATCGGCACGAAGGCCGCCGCGAAGGCGCCTTCTGCGAACAGGCGACGGAACAGATTAGGTAGGCGGAAGGCGACGAGAAAGGCGTCGGCGACAGGCCCCGCGCCAAGCAGGGCAGCGAATGCGAGATCGCGCGCGAAGCCCAGCACCCGGCTCACCATTGTATAGCCGCCGACGGTCGCGGCAGCGCGCAGGAGCGCCATCGCCAGCCCTCAGCCGGTTTCGTCCAGGCCCGCGACCGCCTGCAGCAGCCGCTCATGCACGCGGTCGAGCTTACCGTCATGGACGACTTTCAGCCCGAACACATCCTTGACATAGAACACATCCACCACCCGTTCGCCATAGGTGGCGATGCGGGCGGTGGCAATCCGCAGGCTGAGATCAGAGAGTGCGTGCGCTACATCAAACAGGAAGCCCGGGCGGTCACGTCCATTGACCTCGATGACGGTGTGGGCGGCCGAAGCGTGGTTGTCGATCAGCACGCGGGGCGGCACGGTGAACACAGCGGTGCGCGACGGCCAGGCCCGGCGGCGGTGGACTTCGTATCTGAGGTCGATCTCGCCGCCGAGCGCCGCCCGTACCCGGCGCTCCAGCATTTGCAACGGGCGCGCGCCAGTCACCGCCCGCCCGTCGGTGTCTTGGACCTGGAAGGTATCGATGGCGATGCCGTCCGCAAAGGTGAAGACCCTCGCCTCGACGACATTCATGCCCGACGCCGCCAGCGCACCGGCGAAGCGTGCGAACAGACCCGGATGGTCATGCGCGCAGAACACAACCTCGGTGACCGCGCGCCCTTCGTCGATGCGCGCCTTCACGCAGAATGCCGCGGGGTCGTCACGGACCTCCGCAATCATGCCCGCATGATGAACCAGAGTATCGCGGTCCCAGGCAAGCCAGTAGCTAGCGGGTGCAGCATCCGCAAAAGCTTGGAAGACGTCGTCCGGCCAGCTAGGCAGAGCGGTGCGCAAACCATCCTGTGCCTCCCGCGCCCGCTCGGCGCCATCGAAGCGAATGTCGCCGCCGGCCAGCAATTCCTCGGTCTTGAAATAAAGTGCACGCAGAAGCGCTGCTTTCCAACCGTTCCATACATTGGGGCCAACGGCACGGATGTCGGCCACGGTTAGCACCAGCAGCAGTCGGAGCCGCTCTGGCGACTGCACGAGGTCCGCGAAATCAGCGATGGCGCGCGGATCGTTGAGATCGAGCTTGAAGGCGGCTGCACTCATGGCGAGATGGTGGCGCACCAGCCAGGAAACCGTTTCGGTCTCCTCGTCGGCTAGGCCGAGTCCAGGCCCGAGCCGCAGGGCATCTCCGGCCCCCAGCACCGAATGGTCGCCGCCACGCCCCTTGGCGAGGTCGTGCATGAAGACCGCAAGATAGAGCGCCCGGCGTGACAGGACCTTGTGAACGACATCGGAGGCGACCGGGGCCTCTTCGCGGAGGTCGCCCTGCTCGATGCGGTGCAGGATGCCGATGGCCCGAATCGTATGCTCGTCCACCGTGTAGGTATGGTACATGTCATATTGCATCTGCGCCACGACTCTCCCAAACACCGGGATAAGGCGTCCAAGCAGACCCGCTTCGTTCATGCGCCGCAACGTTGCATCAGGCGCTTTCGGCGATGTCAGCATGTTCAGGAACAGCGTGGCTGCTTCCGGGCGGTGGTGGAATCCGAAATCAATCCGGCGCAGGTTGCGCGTCACTTGCCTGAGCGCCACCGGGTGAATGTCGAGCTCGTGCTGCTGCGCCTCGTGGAAAAGCCGCAGCATGTCGGTGGGATCCTTCTCGAAGGCATCCTCGTCAGCCAACGTGAGCCAGCCGCGCTCGGTGGTGAATGGGCCCATCTGCCGGTCGCGGGCGAGCAGCCGGGAGAGGGACAGCAACGGCTGGCGGCGGTGCTCGTCCTCCAGCGCGGCGCAGAAGATGCGTGTCAGGTCGCCCACTGTCTTCGCGACCAGGTAATAGTGCTTCATGAAGCGCTCGACCGGGCGGGTGCCAGCACGGCTGCGGTAGCCGAGCCGGGCAGCGATCTCCTGCTGGAGGTCGAAGGTCAGCCGTTCCTCGGCGCGCCCGGCGAGGTAATGCAGGTGGCAGCGGACGGTGGACAGGAACCGCTCCGCTTTGACGAAGGCGGCGAGCTCGGCGGGTGCGAACACACCCTTCGCCGCGAGCGCGCCGACATCGTCCACCCGGTAGAGATATTTGGCGATCCAGTAAAGCGTGTGGAGGTCGCGCAGGCCGCCCTTGCCTTCCTTGACATTTGGCTCGACGACATAGCGGCTGTCGCCGAAGCGCAGATGCCGCTCGTCGCGTTCGGCTAATTTGCGCTCGGCGAATTCCGGGCCGGTCTTCTTCACCAACTCGTCGCTGAAGCGGGTACGGAACTTGTCGTAAAGACCGGCCTCGCCCCAGAGGAAGCGTGTCTCCAGAAGGCCCGTACAGATCGTGGTGTCTCGGCTGGCGAGGCGCAGGCATTCCTCGACCGAACGGGTAGCGTGGCCGACCTTTAGGCCCGTGTCCCAGAGCAGCAGCAGCGCATATTCCACGATCTGCTCGACCCGAGGCGTGACCTTCCAGGGCAGGAGAAACAACAGGTCGAGGTCCGAATAGGGGGCCAGGCTGCCACGGCCGTAGCCGCCCTGGGCGACCAGCGCGAAGCGGTCCCCGGTAGTGGGGTTGGCGGCAGGGAAAGCGGTGCCGGCGATGAAATCGAACAGCCCGCCGATGATCCGGTCCATGGATGCGGAGAGCTCGGCCATCGCGGCAGGGGCTGGCCCTCCGGCCTCGAAGGTGGCGCGCACGGCGCCGCGTGTCGCCTCCACGCCCTCTTTCAGGATGGCAAGTGCCGTGCCTCTGGCGGGCCGGGAGCCGGCACCGAGCGCATCAAGCCGGGCGACCGTCTGCATCGCTTGCCGGGCGCTGTCCTCGGCATATTGCAGGCCGGCTCCGTCCACGCGTCTTGCCCTCACTGCTGTCAGGCGCGACCATGGGCGGCGCGGCGGAGCCCGTCAAGGCGGCAGGCACCGCCGGCTGTAGCCACGGGGGAAGAGGCGATGGGCAACGGGATTTTGGCAATATGGACCGACTGCGCTGCCGAAGGCGAAGCGGATTTCAACGAGTGGTACAACCGCGAGCACCTGCCGGAGCGTGTCGGCGTGCCGGGCTTCCTGATGGGCGCGCGCTACCGCGCAGCGGCGGCCGATCGGACCTATTTCACCTGGTACCGCACAGTGGATGTGGATGTGCTGGCATCGAAGCCCTATCGCGACCGTCTAAATGACCCGACCACCTGGACAGGGCGGGTGATGCGTGTCTTCCGCAACACGATCCGTTCCGCGATGACCATAGAGGGCGAGGCGGGGACGGCGGCTATCGGTGCCTGGGCGACGGTGCTGCGCGCGGATGAAGGTCTGGGTGCAGTCGATCTGGAGGCATGCGCTGCCGCCGAGGAAGCACTCAGCGCGACGCGCTGGCATCTCGATATGGCGGCGACTGGCAGCCCGACGGCCGAAGCCGCGATCCGCGGGCCAGATGCTCAGGCGGAACGGGTGGTACTGGTCCAGACCGCGACGGAGGCGGCGGCGCGGCGCGCAGCGGCCGCGTTCGTGGGGCAGGGTGAGGTCGGTGTCTATGCGCTGATGGCCGTGCTCACCGCCGAAGACCCGCCCGCCTGACGAGCTCCAGACAAGGAAAGGTGGTGGTACAGGGCTTTGTGCTTCGATCCCCATGATTCACTGTGGCACGCTACGTTACCACGCCCCAAGCATCTGCCATGCCATCGCGTCCGGCGATGCCTCTGCCAAGCGATGATGTTTGCGCTCCCCCACCGTGTCTCAGCAAGCGCCTATCCGGCGGGTTATCTACCCAGCCGGTAGGCCGCCGAAAGGTAATACCAGAGGACACAATTTAGAACTCATTGGCCCATTTTCGGGTTCCGATTGAGGTGATCCGCTCGGGCTGTGAGACGAGATTGTTCCAAGCTTGGCAACAGTGAT
>JAPORR010000003.1 GCA_026710105.1 Alphaproteobacteria bacterium | reverse complement strand
ATGAACCCCGACACTCACCCCAGCGGCATCATCGCCATACGAGATTCACTCCCAGCCCATGAATATGGTAAGTTGGCTATTCTTTACGGCCAGCACATAACAGCGATGGTGGGTATTTTTGAGTGTATCGAGGAAAGCGAAGTGGAGCCCCAAAAACCAGCGATGTCGATGGTTACTGCACGTGATCCAAAGACTATTCAAAACGCTCTTCAGAAAAAAGGCTATAAGGCGCAAATGGATACCGATAGTAGAGGAGATCCAAGGATAAAATCCCGAGTATCTGGATTGAATTATAGCATTTACTTTTATGGTTGTGAAGAAAGAAAAAACTGTAATTCAATACAATTTTCTCTAGGTATTGGTTTGGCTGACGGCATGAGTTTCGAGCGAGCCAATCAATGGAATTGGAAAAAACGTTTATCAATCGAACTCGATGATGAAAATGATCCATTCCTCAGATGGAATTTAATGATGGGGCCTGATGGAATACCCAGTAGCACTTTTGACGAAGTATTCGCTCTTTGGGAGGTTGCTGTTGATCAGTTCAAAGATTTTGTAGACCCATAAAGTGGCAAGTATGGGTGATCTAGAAATGGGATGAGGAACTCGTGATGATGAATGAGATGTCGCAAAAACTCTGGCCGCCGAGCGGTTGATTACAATCAAGCTATATCCTTGACGTCACCGCATTGAAGCCAAGAGAGATGCGACAGCCAATACACGCAACACAATCTACAAGAGAGGGTGAACATCATGAAAAGCCAAGTGGTCGCTATCATCTTTGCATCAATGTTGGCTGCGCCAGCGTGGGCTCATATGGATGAAGCCTGTCTCGAAGCAATCGTTGGTGCGTCTAGAGGAGAGGCTAAAGTTGAGGATGCAGAGGCAAAATGCCTGAATCGGTCTTCAAGAGCCGGGAAGTCTGGCACGACTGCGAGAAGTGATAATAACCATGGTAGCACTGATACGGGTCAATATGCAGTCGATCCAGCCGCGCTTACTGAGAATCCAGATGAGGAGCAGCTAAGGGCAGAAATTATCGAGTATTTTTTGCGGCCCTGTCATGCTCAGGTACTGAGAAGCCAAGGGGTCAAGGAAAACATGATCACAATCATGTTGCCTCGCATGCAGAAAAGCACTATGGAGCTGGTGCCGCGCATGATTGACCAGCTTGTGGCACAGCTTAAGGATACAAGTCCCGGGACACGAGCGGCAACGTATGAAGTGAATTACGAGGCTTGCTTGAGAGGATCTGGCGTGAAGTAGAAGTAACCCGCAACCGGGTGACGGTATTTGTTTCGGCGGTGCGTCGACTTTTCGATCCGCTACCCCCAAGCCGCTGCGCTAGTTAGGTATATAAGGCCCGACTTTTCGGTTTTCGGTAAAAGCAGTTCGACTGGAGCATCTTGCGGAAGGGGTTGGACCGCGCCAAGAATAGGGTCGTGGCGCAACTCGTCATGGTCCACAACGTCCTCGTAGCCCAACGCGATCCCGAACACACCAAAATCGGCCACAACGTCACGCCCCTTCAGGCGTGCAAAGCGCATCGGCTTCGGGTTACCCTCTGTCAGCATCGGGGACAGCCTCCGCAAATGAGCAACTCTTTGTCCAAAAAGACTTTTCTCATATACAGAGCCCCGATGCACCTATCCTTGGTGAGAAATGCGGGCTAGATCAAGCGCTGCTACAAATCAGCGGTGCGTCCCGAGCAGAGGGCCCACCTCTTCCGCCAGAGCCGGGAACAGCTCCCCTTGAAACCTGTGCCAGAAATCGGATAGCTTCAGGGTCATCGGGGTTGTCTCCTTGGTCGCTTGTGGCTGTTACAAACCCAAGATACCACAGAGCGACCCCGAAACCCGAACCCACCTCTATCCCAAAATCAGCTCATATCAGCGCGGAAATCCCGTCTGTTCGGACGGTTCTGCAAGAGGCTCTGATGACATTCTCAAACGGACTCTTAAAGCGCGTCATAGTCCAGCACCACCTCGTGGGTTAGCGGACGGGACTGGCAGGTGAGCACGAAGCCGGCTTTGAGCTCCCAAGGCTCCAGGGAATAATTCTGCTGCATGTCGACTTGGCCCGAAACGAGCCGGGCTCGACAGGTGCAGCACATGCCGCCTTTGCATGAGAAGGGCAGGTCGAGGCCGTGGCGGTGGCCGGCGTCGATGATATTCTCGTCATTGAAGCCCATGACGAAATGACGCCGCGCGCCGTCCAGCACCACGGTGATCTTGGCAGTCTCAGCTGGACCCGCAGCGCGCAAGCCGGAGCCTGTTTCGGGAAGGGCTATTCGGGGCGCTGCGCTCTGGCCTGGATTGCCTGTAAAGCGCTCCGTGCGGATACGGGACGCCATCATGCCGGTTGCCATGAGCGCTTCCGACACAGCCTCGGCCATGTCACCCGGCCCGCAGACCAGCGCTTCGTCGAAGTTCTCTGCTGGGCCGAATGCCTCCATCAGCGCCCGCGTCTTGGCGGCGTCAATGCGTCCGTGGCAGAGCGGTGCCTCCTGGTCCTCGGCGGAAAGGATATGGAGCAGGGAGAAGCGTCCCAGATGGCGGCTCTTCAGGTCGTCGAGCGCGTCGCGGAAGATAACATCCGCAGCGGTCCGGTTGCCGTAGAAGAGCATGACCTCGCTTTCTGGCTCCGAGGCGAGCACGGTGCGCGCCACGGAGATGACCGGCGTGATACCGCTGCCGGCAGCGAACAGTGCATAGCGCCCCCGCCCGTCCGGCTGGAGCGGGTGGTGGAAACGCCCTTGGGGAGTCATGACCGAGAGCGCGATGCCTGGCCTGAGATCGTTGTTGAGCCAGCTGGAAAAGCGTCCGTCCAGCACTGCTTTTACAGCGATGCGCAACTCGCCTTCGTCTCGCCCCGAGCAGATTGAGTAGGACCGCCGCAGGTCTTCCCCGTCGAAGTCGCGGCGGAGCGTCAGATACTGGCCCTGCACGAAACGGTAGGCATCAGCCAGTGCCGGCGGCGCCTTGAACGCGACCGACACGCAGTCGCCGGTCTCGCGGCGGACATCCGAGACGGTAAGATCGTGGAAGCGCGGCCTCACAAGCACTTGAAGCGCTCGAATGGCTCGCGGCAATCGAGGCAGCGCCAGAGTGCCTTGCAGGGCGTGGCCCCGAATCGGCTGAGCTCTTCCACCGCTGCACTGCTGCAATGCGGGCAGAGGACCGGACCGTATGCCGGCGGGGCGATGCCGTAGGCGGCGAGTTTCGCCTTGCCGGCTTCCGACATCCAGTCCGTGGTCCAGGCGGGAGCAAGGCGGGTCTCGACAACGGCGTCTGCGAAGCCGCCGGAAGCGAGCGCGGCCTCAACATCACGGCGAATCACATCGCTCGCGGGGCAGCCGCTATAGGTGGGCGTCAACCGTACGATCAGGC
Organism: Alphaproteobacteria bacterium; assembly: GCA_026710105.1. Lineage (GTDB taxonomy): Bacteria > Pseudomonadota > Alphaproteobacteria > Bin95 > Bin95 > Bin95. The sequence continues at coordinate 7,999 of JAPORR010000003.1, read as the reverse complement.
TGCCGCCCTCCTCCTCTACCGCACGCACGAGACCGAGGTCGCCGATCGTCAACACCGGGATTTCAGGGTCGGGCACGGCCTCGACCAGCCGGCGCACCTCCTTGACCCGGCTCACCATTCCGCCCCCGGATAAGCGCGCTGCAGGAACTGGAACGCCGCCAGAAGATGCCCCAGATGCTCGCTATGCCGGCCTTGCCGCCCGCCCGTGCGGAGGCCGGCACCTTGCGGTGGTGCTAGCCCGGCGTCCTCCAGAACGGCCTCGACTCGTGTCTGCCAGGGCACTTGCATGTCCGAGGACGCCACGGCAATGCCCTTTTCCGCAAGCGTAACCTCCACCTCGTCCGCCTCGAACATCTCGCTGGCATAGGGCCAGAGCAGATCGAGGCCGGCCTGGATGCGGGCGTGGCTTTCTTCCGTGCCGTCGCCCATGCGGACGACCCAGGCGGCGCTTTGCTCGACATGATAGGTGGCCTCCTTCGCGGCCTTGCCGGCGATGCCCGCCAGTATCTCGTCGTGGGAGGCGGAGAGCCGCGGCCAGAGCTCGACCGCATAGGCGTCGAACAGGAATTGGCGCATCATGGTCTGTGCGAAATCGCCATTGGGCTGCTCGACTAGGAGCAGGTTGGAGAAATCCATCACATCGCGTCCGTAGGCGAGCGCATCTTCATCCCGGTCCCTGCCCTCGCACTCGCCGGCATGGGAGAGCAGCATTCGTGCCTGCCCCAGCAGGTCGAGGGCGGTATTAGCGAGCGCGATATCCTCTTCCAGCTCCGGCCCGTGCCCGACCCATTCCGACAGCCGATGGCTCAGAATGAGCGCATCGTCGCCGAGGCGCAGCGCATAGGTGGCGGTCAGCGTGTCCGCCATCTACATGTTCTCGACATCGTCGGGAAGGTCGTAGAAGCTCGGGTGGCGATAGATCTTCGACAGCGCTGGTTCGAAAAGCATGTCCTTGTCGGCGGGGTCCGACGCAAGAATCTCCCGCGAGGCGACAACCCAGATGCTCGCTCCCTCGCCGCGCCTCGTATAGACATCGCGTGCGCGGGCCAGCGCCATTTCCGGATCCGCAGCGTGCAGCGAGCCGCAATGGCGGTGGTGCAGTCCGGTGCGAGCGCGCACGAATACCTCGAACAGCGGCCAATCCCGCTCGTCGCCATCTGCTTTGCCGGCGTCCGACATGCGCTTCGTCCGCCGGACGTTAAGCGCCCGCCGCGGCGCGCGCGCGCGTCTTGCGGGCATGGGCGAGCGCGGCTTCCCGCACCCAGGCGCCGTCGGCATGAGCCTTGCGGCGTGCAGCCATGCGCTCGCGGTTGCAGGGCCCGTTGCCCGCCAGCACCTCGTTGAACTCGCTCCAGTCAATCTCGCCGAAGCGCCAGTGGCCGCTCTCCTCGTTTTGGCGGAGCTCCGGATCGGGTGGCTCCAGGCCGATTAGCCGCGCCTGCGGGACAGTCGCGTCCACGAATTTCTGTCTGAGCTCGTCATTGGTGAAGCGCTTGATCTTCCAGCGCATCGACTGCGAGGTATGCGCCGAATCGGCGTCGGAGGGGCCGAACATCATCAGCGACGGCCACCACCAGCGGTCAAGTGCCTCCTGCGCCATGCGCTTCTGCTCTGCCGTGCCCTCTGCGAGGCGGGAGATGGCTTCATAGCCCTGACGCTGATGGAAGCTTTCCTCCTTGCAGATACGGATCATAGCCCGTGCATAGGGGCCATAGGAACAGCGGCAGAGCGGGATCTGGTTCATGATTGCCGCCCCGTCTACCAGCCAGCCGATGGCCCCGACATCCGCCCAGGTGATAGTCGGGTAGTTGAAAATCGAAGAATAGCGCGCCTGGCCTCCCAGCAGCCGGTCCACCATCTCCGCGCGCGAGACGCCGAGCGTCTCTGCCGCAGCATACAGGTAGAGGCCGTGCCCGCCCTCGTCCTGGACCTTTGCGAGCAGAATCGCCTTGCGGCGTAGGCTGGGGGCACGTGTCAACCAGTTCCCCTCCGGCAGCATGCCGACAATTTCGGAATGAGCATGCTGGCTTATCTGGCGGATCAGCGTCTGCCGATAGGCCTCCGGCATCCAGTCATTCGGCTCGATCTTCTCCTCGCGGTCGATCTTTGCCTGGAAGCGCGCCAGCCGGTCCGCGTCCTCGGGTCCGCCATTCTCAGTGGCCTGATTCAGTCCCTGTGTGTACATGGCTCGCAATGTGGAATCGGGCGCCGCCCTTGTCGAGAGGAAAACGCCTGTCGTGCCAGCTTGCGGCCCGCATCTTCCATCATGTGCCAGCGGCGAAGGAGGAGCGGAAGGCCCAGCGGGTGGTACGCATTTCGATGAAGGCGAACAGCGCATACATGGCGATCCCTTCGATGGCGAGCGCGATCAGCCCAGCGAAGACGAGCGGCATCTGGAAATTCGTGCCCGCCACGCTCATCAGATAGCCGATGCCGGCATTGGCGGCGATGGTCTCAGAGACGACCGAGCCGACGAAGGCTAGCGTAATCGCGACCTTGAGCGAGCCGAAGAAATAAGGTTGTGCGCGTGGTATGCCGACCTTGAGGATGATATCCAGCTTGCGCGCGCCGAGTGCTCGCAGCACGTCCTCTAATTCGGGCTCGGTCGTAGCGAGGCCAGTTGCCACATTCACCACGATGGGGAAGAAGGAGATGAGGAAGGCGGTCAGGATCGCCGGGATTTCGCCAATGCCGAACCAGATGACGAGGATCGGCACCACAGCGACCTTGGGGATCGAGTTGAAGCCCACCATCACCGGATAGAGGCCGCGATAGATCGCCCGCGACCAGCCGATGACCATGCCGAGCACGACGCCGAACGCCACGGCAATGGCGAACCCCGCGAGCGTCGTCCACATAGTCGCGCCGGAATGGCGGAGCAGCGGCTTCCAATGCGTGACAGCCGATTCCGCAATAGCGGATGGCGCCGGCAGGATGATCGGATCGATGTTGAAGAGCCAGCAGATGGCTTCCCATAGAATCCCCAGGCCGAGTGTGAACGCGACTGGTGCCGCCCGCTCCATGAGGGAAGCCGGCATCATTGCCGGACCTCTGAAATGCGGCTGCGCAGGTCGTGGACGATGTCCACGAATTCAGGCTCGAAGCAGATATCGAGCGCCCGCGGGCGCGGCAGCTCAATGGCGCGCGAGGCGACGATTCGGCCCGGCCGTGCGCTCATCACATGCACCGTATCGGCGAGGAAGGCGGCTTCCCTGAGGTCGTGCGTGACGAGGATGACGGTGAAGCCGATTCGCGCCCACAGATCGCGCAGCACACACCAGAGCTCCTCGCGTGTGAAGGCATCGAGGGCCGCAAACGGTTCGTCCAGCATCAGCAGGGCGGGTTCGTGAATGAGGGCGCGGCAGAGTGAAGTGCGCTGCTGCATGCCGCCGGAAAGCTCCCACGGGAACCGCTCGGCGAAGCCGTCGAGGCCGACCAGTGCTAGTAGCCGGTCTGCCCGCGCGGCGTAATCTGCCTTATTCCTGCGGAAGCGCCGACGATGCGGCTCGACAATCTCCAGTGGCAATAGGACATTGTCGCGGATGGTTCGCCAGGGCAGTAGGTTGGCGTTCTGGAACGCCATGCCGGCGATCTTGACCGGCCCCTTGACAAGGGCACCATCGACCGCGATCCGGCCTTCGTTCGGCCGGACGAGGCCGGTGGCAAGTTTCATCAGGGTGGACTTGCCGCAGCCCGACGGGCCGACCACGGCTGCAAAGGCCCCGCGCTCAACGTTCAGGTCCAGTCCCTGGACCGCGGTGACGCCATCGCCAGAGGCGCCCGCATAGGTGAGCGTCACATCCTCGACTATGACGATGGCGTGTCCTCCCTTTCAGAACAGAATCACGCCGGATCGCTTGTCGGCCCGCTCGGGGGCCGGGGCGGCAATCGAAGCTGTTTGCTCCAGCATCGCGGATGACGGCAGGGGAGACGGCGCCAGACCGTCCAGACCTCCCGATCGGAACACTAGAGCTGGCGATCCGCAGCGGGAGGCAGATAGGACGGGTCGAAGACCGCTGAGGACTCTGGCCGGTTAGTGAACTCATAGGTGACGCCGATCTGGTCGATTGACTGCGCCAGCCTCTGCGTGTCCACGCCGCCGAAGCCATTCTTCTTCACCTCGTCGGTCACGATATTGTCGCGGATCGCCATCTTAAGCCGTGCAAGCTCAAGCGTCTCATCAGCGATTTCATTACGCTTCATCACCGACTTGATCGCAGTTTCGGGGTCTGCAACGGTGGCTTGCACGCCCTTGATCGTCGCGGCGACGAAGCTCCGGATAACCTCCGGATTGACCTTCGCATAGTCGGTATTGACCATGATCGCATTGCCGTAGAGCTTGAGCCCGTAATCAGCCATCATCATCACCTTCACGTCCTCGGGCGCGATGCCGTTACGAACCAGGTTGAAATGGGACGAGAAGGAGTAGCCGGTGATGGCGTCGACCTCGCCGCGGGCCAGCATCGGCTCGCGCACCGGGAAGCCGACATTCTCGATCCGCACCTTGGAGGCGTCGATATCGTTTTCCTTAACGAAGGCTTTCCACTGGGCATAGGCCCCGTCCGGCGCCGGAGCGCCCAGAATGCGGCCTTCAAGATCTTTCGGCTTGAGCACACCGCGTTCCGTTGTCGAGACGATGGCGAAAGGCGGCCGATTGTAGACCACCATGACGGCGGTCACCGGCGCGCCTGGATTCTGGTCTAGGAACTTGGCCAGCGAGTTGATGTCCATGAAGCCGATCGGATAGGTGCCGGCGGCGATGCGTGTGATGCCTTTCACCGAACCGGGGCCTGAATCGATGGTGACATCCAACCCCTCGGCTGCGTAGTACCCCTTGTCGATGGCGACGAAATAGGGTGCCGACGGGCCTTCGAATTTCCAGTCGAGCGCGAATTTAACCGCGGTGTCCGCGCTGGCGGCATGGGCCGAGAGTATGAGCGCAGCGGCGGAGATGAACGTCGCGCCCAAGCGGCGCAGTTGAGAAAAGTGAAGATAGCGTGACATCATGGGTTCCGTTCTCCCGTTTGTGTACCTGTGTAACACGACACCCCGGGGCCGCTCACCGCGGACCCACTGCTTCAAGGCTTGCGTGCAAGACTTGCGCCAAGCCTTGCCTGTCCATCGCGACACCTTGTCCAGCCAGGCAGCATCTTCCTCCGTTCGGGGCGTCTGGCGGAAGACAAAAATCACCGTCGCGCGAGAATTCGCCCCTACTTGAGCCTAACATGCCTGCCAGGGAGGCAGGGCGGCGGCAGTCGTCGACCATCGCGCTTTATATTTCATCACAGTCTGCCTGGTAAACATGCATAGCCCGATGCCAGGGTGGTGACCTCAGTCCAGGCGGACGATCCGTCCCTCGACCACTGGAGCAACCAAGCCGGCGGCCTCGACGAATTTCATCACATGGGCGGCCATGAGGGAGGCGTTCCTGGTGTCGATGCGCCGTTCCGCTTTCTCGAACATGGCGTAGCCGTCTCCGCCCCTGGCGAGGAAGTCGTTGGTGGCGAGCGTGTAGATCTTGCGGTCCTCAAGCGGGCTGCCGCCGACGGCGATATCGACGATCCGCTGGCCCTTTGGCCGACTCGCGTCGAACGAAAAGGTCAGGCCCGAAACCTGAGGGAAGGCGCCACTTGCGCTCTCGGCGTTGGCAATGCCATGTTCCAGGGCTTCCCTGATATGTGCTCCGGAGAGTACGAGCTGCACGATCTTGTTGCTGAAGGGCAGTTCGGTCAGAACCAGCTTGCCGGTGATTTCGGAGCCTGCCGGATAGACGGTATTGCCGCGAATCCCGCCGCCATTGGTGATCGCAATGTCGGCGCCGACGGCGAGGCGCATAGCATCTGCCACCAGATTGCCGAAGGCAGTTTCTCTTGAGCGCACCGAGGCATGGCGCGTATCGAGTTCGGTCACAGTCTTGCCGACCGCGATGTCGAGGCTGCTGTCGAGTTGCTGCCGGCGGGTTTCGACCGCCGCTGCAATCTTGGGCAGGCCTTCGACATGCGCGGTGGCGCGTAGTTCGTATTCCGGCGTCCAGACGACACGGCTGCCGCCCCGACGATCCTCGACGCGATCGAGCGTCAGCCTGAGCACGCCGATATGTGCGCCCTGCGCACCGGCCTTCAGGATCATCCGCTGGCCGTCATACCAGGCGACGGCCAGATGGTCGTGGCCGCCGAGAACGGCGTCGATCTGGCCCGATACGCGCAAGAGCTCCAGGTCATGCTTCAGAGTTTCATGTGTGAGCGCGACGACCAAGTCGGCGCCGGCCTCCCTGAGTGTAGCGGCGAGGGCGGAGCCCGTTTCGACAAAGGGGGCGAAGGCGACCTCTTCGCCCGGCGAAGAAATCCCCGCGGTCGCGGGGGTGACGAGGCCGAGAAAGCCGATCCGGTATCCGCGATGTTCCACGATAGCCGTCGCCTCGACGCCAGGAAAACTGGGCGCGCCGCGATAGCCGACATTGCCGGCGAGCCATGTCATATCTGACTGCTCGAGCCGCTGCTTGAGGACCTCCGGGCCAAAGTCGAATTCGTGGTTGCCGAGCACGGCAAAATCGAAGCCGATGGCGTTTGCAAGCGCGATCATATGCGCGCCTTGATCGAGCCCGGAAAACAGCGAAGGCGATATCATGTCTCCGCCGAAGGTTACGATGGCTACCCCGCCGTCCTGTTCAGCGCGAGTGCGCTCCTCGGAGACCACTGCTGCGATCTTCGCGGCGCCACCCCGGCCGTCGACGCCTTCCATGCGGTCCCAGTCGTTCACATGCACGAAAGTCAAGGAAAGCGGTTCGGCGGTGGCGGGCATCCCGCTCGTCCAAAGGAAAGCCAGCAGCGCGGCGGAAAGGGCAAGTGGACGGCGGGTTCGGAGCATGGGACGGTCCTGTGTTGATCCTCGTATCTTGCACCAGTGGCGGCCGGGGTACATCCCGATATCAGGCCGAAGCAGGGCTAATCGGTTCTAGAGCCCGCTGACGCGGGGATCCACCCCGGCGGGGCACCCGAGCATCCCGTTCCTCCCTTCCCGATGACGGATTCTCCGCATTCAGGGCTCTTGAAGAGCCGCCGTCGGCGACCATGATTTTGCGTCTGTCGACGACGGCGGTTGCCGCGCCGGGAATGCGCGTTTTCCGATCTTTGGTTAATCGTGCGTGCCGATGGCGCGGCCCGACGCCTCCGGCGCTGCGGACGGGCGTTGTCGGTCATCTTCAGGAAGTCGAGCACGCGCCGCACGTCCCGGCCTGCGCATCGTCTCCGCGACGGCGAGCCCGCGGGCCTTGATGAGGCCCGATCGCGAAGCGCCGCAGCAGGGTCGTGTTCTCCGGGCCGATGCGTATGCGGCTGCGGTCCTCGTCGAAGCTCCAGTCAAGGATGTGATTTGCCTCTATGTGCCAGTGGCCGCGGTTCAGTTCAAGCAGGCGCTTCGGCGCGGCGGCCTCGGGACCCAGGCTCGTGACCCCGTAGGTGGTCTCGGCGCTCCTCTCGCCGGTCCTGGCCTCGGTGACCTCGCGGTGCACGGCGAAGACCTGCGCCGGGGAACTCCGCGTATTCGTTGATTTCCGACGACACCCAGATCGAGCGGCGCTCGAGGCGCCCGTGCTTCCCGGCTTCCTGCACGAAGTCGGGCGCGCGCCCATCATCTCGTCACATAGGAGCTGGATGTCCTGGCGCAGCGTCTTCTGGTTGTTCTTGACCGTGAACAGGTAGTGCGCCTTCCGGTCGAGGAGGTGGCGGGCGAGCTTTCTCTGCGCCAGTATGGCGTCGGCGGTGAAGACCCGTCCGGCGATGCAGCGCGTCGATCAGGGGGACGACGACCTCGTTCGTCCGCTTTCCCTCGCTGCCGTCACCCGGGTCCAGCGCGATTTTTTGACCCAGCGGCGCTGCGGACTCGTGGCCGACGATGCCGAGGACATGGGTCCGGTGGCCGTCGTCGTCCACCGCGCCGCGCATCGTCTTGCCGTCGATCGCGAGCGCGGTGTCGCGGCCGCCGCCATGGGCCTCCTGCC
>JAPORR010000041.1 GCA_026710105.1 Alphaproteobacteria bacterium | reverse complement strand
TGCCGTATCTACATCCACGCTGGAGTGAGTGCGGCCCGCGCGGCGGCCCTACAAGCGCTTGGCGCGGACGTGGTTCGGATCGAGGGCAATTACGACGATTCGGTCAGGCTATGCCGCGAGGAAGCCGCGGCGCATGGCTGGTTTGTTGTCTCGGATACCTCCTGGTCCGGCCATGTCGATCCGCCGCGTGATGTGATGGCAGGCTACGGCGTAATGGCCAAGGAGATTTGTGACGTGCTCTATCGGCCCCCGACCCATGTCTGCCTGCAGGCGGGTGTGGGCGGGTTGGCGGCCGCTGTTGCTGCTGGCCTGCGCCAACATTGGGGCGGAGCGGCACCGCGCATCGTGGTGGTGGAGCCGGACCGCGCCGCCTGTCTGTTCGAGAGCGCGCGTGCCGGCGGCAGGACGGATATCCGCATCAAAGAGGAGACGCTGATGGCTGGCCTTTCCTGCGGCGAGCCCTCGGCGTTGGCCTGGGAGATTCTGGCAGAGGAGGCGAAAGACTTCCTAACGGTGCCGGATTGTCTGGTCGGCGCTGCCATGCGCCTGCTCGCACGCCCGCTTGGTCAGGATCCCGAGATCAAAGCCGGCGAAAGTGCTGTGGCCGGGCTCGTCGCCCTCATCGCCGCGGCGCGACACGAGGAATTGCGCTCTGCACTCGGCCTCGATGAGACATCCCGTGTGCTGTTGATCGGCTCCGAAGGTGCCACTGACCCGGAACGCTACGCGGCCCTTATGGCCGCAGGCAGCGAGGGCTGATCCGTCCTATCTGCTTGTTTCACGGAACGGTGCGGGCGCGTGCGACGGCGATCAACACGCCCGGCACCGCTACGGCTACGGCGCCCAGTGTTAGCTCCATGTGCCCGACGCCGATCATGCCCCCGCCTGGCGCCGCGAGCGCGGCCCCGCCAAGTGCGAGCGACAAGCGTGCGATCCAACCGGGCAGCCCACGGCCAACATCGCCGATGCCGACCAGATAGCCCTGTAGGCCGGCGCTCACCAGCAGGATACCGCAGACGGCGGTTATCAGCACGATAACTGTTTCACCGGGCGCGCCCTGGAGCAGCAGAGTCGGATTGAAGACGAAGAAGAACGGGATGACATAAATCACCGCGCCGATCCGCATCGCCTCGAAGCCAGTCTCCAGCGGTTCGCATTTGGCCACCGACGCTGCGGCGAAGGCGGCGAGCGCCACGGGCGGCGTGATGAAGGACAGCATGCCCCAGTAGAGCACGAACATATGCACCGCCATCGGATCCATGCCGATCTTGATGAGTGCCGGCGCAAGGATGATAGCGAGGAAGATATAGGCCGCTGTAACCGTCATCCCCATGCCGAGGATGAAACTGGTAACCGCGCCCATGACGAGCAGCATGAAAGGCGTGTCACCCGCAAGATTGACGAGGTCGTTGGTGATTGACCCGGTCATGCCGGTCGCCTGTAGCGCGCCGACGACGAGGCCAACCGCTGCCAGCAGGCCCGCCAGCTCGGCCAGCAGGCCACCGGTCGAGTAGATATAGGTCTTGAAGACGGCCCAGCTCAGCCGGTGATTGCGGTTAAGCTGGTTGACGGCCAGGAGCAACAGGGTGGCGTAGAAGGGCGCCTGGGCCTCCCGCCAGAGAAAGACCAGGAGGTAGATGAGGGCACCGAAAGCGGCGATGTAATACCAGCCGTCCCTGAACACAGCCCCGAGGGTCGGGAGCTCTGAGCGATTGAGGCCGACCAGCCTGTTCTGCGCTGCATAGGCGTCGATCTGCATGAACAGGCCGAGATAGTAGAGCAGCGACGGCACCAGCGCGGCGATGGCGACCGTTAGATAGGAGACATCAAGGAAATCGGCCATGACGAAGGCGGTGGCGCCCATGATCGGCGGCATCATCGTGCCACCGGTCGACGCGCAGGCCTCGATGGCACCCGCGGTCTTCGCGCGCACGCCGATGCGCTTCATGGCGGGAATGGTGAGCGCACCCGTGGTGAGCACATTCGTGATCGGCCCGCCCGACATGGAACCGAACAGGCCCGAGGAGAAGATGGCGACCTTGGCAGGGCCACCGCGCACATGGCCGAGCAGCGCGAAGGCAAGATTGATGAAGAACTGCCCGCCGCCCGTATAGACGAGCGCATTGCCGAACAGGAGGAAGCCGAAGACCAGCGTCGTAAAGGCACGCATCGGGATACCGAGCACGCTCTCCTCAGAATAGACATGGTAGGACGCCGTCTCCATCACCGTGCGCTCGACGGCGGCATCCGGCACGATGACATTCAGATAGACCGGTAGGAAAGAGGCGATCAGGCATACGGTGAACACCGGCCAGCCGCCGGCGCGCCGGCCTCCTTCGAGGATCAGAAGCCATAGGCCGACGGCGAACCAGGGCGCATGCCAAGGCGCGAGGAAGGTCTCAGCCCAGATCTCCTCGTTGATGGCTTCGCCATGCCAGGTGAAATAGGCGGTCATGGCGAGCGTCAGGACGAATGCGGCGATGTCGTAGAGCGGCACCCTGCGGCGCGGGGCTGATTTCCAGGCCGGCATGAAGATGAACAGCATCGCCAGCATCGATCCAAGGATCAGATACATATATTGCTGATCGACGAGGACGTGGCCGGTGACGCTCTTGAAGAAGTTCAGGCGGAAAATCTGGTTGACCGCCAAGGAGATCGATATGACAGTGAGTAGGAAGGCGACCGAAGACCACCAGCGGCCCGGGCTACGGTAGCGGGACAGTTCGAAGTCTTCGACGTCAGCGTTGGTTGCTGCGGCCGGTTTGTCAGACATGGCGCGGCCGCCTCCTGTAACGATTAAATGGGATGTGCAGTGGCCAGCAGCTTAGCGCGCTTGCCCGTGCGCGCTAGCCGCCTCCGCTGTTCCAGATTACCAGGAGGTAAAGACGGGATCGAAGCCAGCGGTGCTCAGGGCCTTAGCCCTGGACATCTGCCATTCCTTGACGAAGTCGGTGGGCCCGCTCGCCACATGCGCCTCCCAGGCCGTCTTCAGGACTTCCTGGCGACGCAGCTTCTCCTCCTGATTCGCCTGGCCTTCGGCATTCCAGGTGCCAACCTCCTTGTAGAAGGTGATCGAGCCAGGATGCATCGGCAGGTAGAAATTGTAGAGCTGTCGGTCCAGCGCCCAGCCTTCCGCCGCCGGCGCGCCGTCCTTGTAATCGTCGAAATGCGTTACCATCGCCTTGGTCAGGCTGTAGGCCAATTCATCGGACACCGTCGGCGTGCCGACCAGGATCGGATAGATGCTAGCGATGGATTCCTGGCTACCATCTGGCACGCCGGGCCCATGTGTGCAGATGCTTGGCACATACCAGGGAACGACCTTTTGCACGCGCGCCCAGCCTTCCTTGTCTGCATGCGGCAGGGGCGGATGGATAACGCCGCGCGGGCTCGCTTCCATTTTCTTCATGAAGGTGGAGCTCGACGAGGTGATGGAGGCGTCGATGTCGCCGTCTATGATGCCGTTGATCGAGGCCGCCCAGCCGCCGACCTCGACAAGTTGCACATCATTCGTGGTGAGGCTTGCGAAGCCGAGCAGCGCCTCGACAGCTTTCTGCAGCGCGGGCGAGCCTCGCACCCAGCCGATGCGTTTTCCCTTGAGATCCGCCAGGGTTTTTGCGCCAGTGTCCCTTGCGATGGCAAAGGTCGTGCAGCCTTTGCCGCGGTTCAACATGAGCAGGCGGATGGGCATCGGCCCCCATTTCTCGCCGCCAAAGGCAAAGACCGCTTCCTGCGCGTATACGCTGTCGGACCCTGTCGCGGTGAACTGTGCCTTGCCGGCCTTAACCGGCGCGAGCCGCGCCACATCGTTTTTGCCGGGGAGCACACGTAGATTGACGTTGTAGCGATTCTTGAGCATGCCGCCGACGGCGATCATCTGGCTGTAGCCGGTCGTGCCGGTGTTGTAGGCCGTGGTGACGAGCGTGTCCGGCAGCTTGACCTCTCCGGCGTGACCGATAGCACTACCCACCATGGCGGCAGCAAGCGCCGCAACGAACATCGCGGATTTTCTCATCATTGGGTCCTCCTCCTATTCGCGAGCCGATGTGACCCGCTGCCCGTCTGACGACAAATAGTCACATTCCACCATCTCTGGGGTCAAGATAAGCGAATCGCGCAGCACAGTGGGATCAGGAAACCGTCCGGGCCACGCGATAGTGGCGCACATGATCCGGCATAGCCGTACCGGGGTCTTGGTGATCGTCGGGGACCGGCTTGTCTGGCGTCCTCGGCATGAAAGGGATGACCCCAGCCCAGACCGGGTGGCCGTAATCCTCTTCATCATCAACCGGCCCGCCGGTGCGCAGCTTAGCAGCCGCTTCGTCGATAGGCATGCCGAGTATGGTCGTTGCCTTGATTTCCTGCTCGTTGACCTCGCGAAGCTGTTCCCAGCGGCCGGGGAACATCTGCTCAATGAAGATTCGCATGCGCTCGACCTTGTTCGCGCGGCCGGTGACCTTCTTCGCCGTCCCGAACAGCATGGCGGAGCGATAATTCGCCGAGTGATGCATGCCCGAACGCGCTAGCACCAAGCCGTCCAGCTCCGAGACCGCCAGGCAGACTTCGCAACCAGCCGAGCTGCGCAGCATCCGGCTCGCGGAGGAGCCGTGCCAGTAGATATGGTTGCCCTCCCGCCAGTAGAGCGTCGGCGTAACGACTGGGGCCCCGTCCAGCACATAGCCCACATGAGCCAGCAGGCAGGCGTCCAGAATTTCATAGAGGCTCTGTTTGTCGTAGTGCCCGCGCTCATATTTCCGGCGAAGGCGTGAACGGTTGCTCGGGGCGGTCGTGTACATGAGGCAGTATCCTTTGGAACTTATACACGGAGGTTGGCATCAGCCTTCCCCCGCATTGATTTCGCGGCTCGTGGCCTCTGCCAACGCTCCTCCCTGTGCAGCCGCCCCATCCCGGAGGCCGGTATGTGCGCCGCATTGATGGTGGCATTTGCCGGGCGAGCGCAAGAGTGACACGAATGATGCCTGCGTTCTGCGGGAGAGGCACTCTCCGCACACATGGTATGGTCGTGCCATGCTTCCTGCCCTGGAAGGGCAGGCTCGTCAACTCGCCTATAATCCCCCATCTTTTCCTCAGTTCTCGCCCAGTTATGCACCGTCCGACTCTGATCAAGCTCGCCTCACGCGGGCAGTGTCACCCGGCAGTCGGCGAGGGCGAGGCCTGGCGTTTCAGTGCGCGTGCGGAAGACGGCGGCGCAATTTTCATGTGGGCCGCCGCGCGAGCCTGTGACGATGTAAAGGTCACGGAGGTCGCGGCCGCCGAAACACAGGCTCGTGACCATGGGAAGCGGCACCGGGATCGAATGGACTTCTCGGCCTTCAGGCGAAAACACGGCCACCCGCCCGCCATGTGCCAGCGCAACCCAGACCGTACCGTCCACCGCCACCGCCAGACCGTCCGGCGCATCTTCTGGCAGGCGGGCAAAGACGCGCCAGGGAGAGACGCCGCCCGCCTCGTCGACGACATAGACGCGAATGAGCTGCGAGCGCGCATCCGAGTGATAGAGCCGCGTGCCGTCGGGCGAAAAGCCCATGCCATTGGTCAGCATCACGCCGTCCGAGAGCGTATGCGCACTGCCGTCGAGATCAACACGGTGGAGATGGCCCGTTTGCGGCTCCTCGTCGCTGAACACCCGGAAAGCCAGCGAGCCCACCCAGAGGCGGCCCTGGGAGTCGGTGGTGAAGTCGTTGAAGCCGACGGCCTCCTCGGTGACATCATTGTCGAGCAGCACCCGGCTGGGCCCGCCGGCTAAGGGCTTGAAGGCAAGGTTACGCCCGCCGACCACCAGCCCACCCGCCTCGTGCAGCGCCATGCCGCCTATACCGCGGCGGTGCGGGAACTGCACGGAGACGCTGCCTTCCGCATCCAGCCGGAACACCCCACCGTTCAGCACGTCTGAGTAATAGAGGCACTGCCGGGTGGTGTCCCAGACTGGTCCCTCGATCAGACCATAGCCAGCCGCCAGTACATCCATGTGCGTCGTCTCTGCCGGCTATCCGGTCTGCAGACCAATGGGAACGCCGTCATCCCAGGGAAAGACGATCCAGGTGTCCTGGCTCACCTGGGTGACCGTGGTATCGACCATCGGGCGCCCGGCGGGCTTGGCATAGACGGTCGCGAAATGCGCCCTGGGCAGCATGGCACGCACGATTCGGGCCGTGACGCCCGTGTCCACGAGATCATCCACGATCAGCAGGCCCTCGCCGTCTTCGCCTTCCAGTGCCTTGAGCACCACCGGGTCGCGCTGGTCGCGGTCATCATAGGAGGAGATGCAGACGGTCTCGACGAAGCGCAACTCCAGTTCACGCGCCACGATGGCAGCCGGCACCAGTCCACCGCGGGCAATGCCGACAACGCCCCGGAAAGGACCCGCCTCGTTGAGTCGCCAGGCGAGCGCACGCGTGTCGCGGTGCAACTCGTCCCAGGTAACGGGAAATGATTTTTGAACCATCTAGAGCCCCTATCAAGGCTTGGCGATGGCAGTGTGCCGGATCTCGTCGGACCCCGAATAGACCAAGGCGGCGCGCCAGCGGTCCCTGGCGATCCCCATGCCGATCAAGGCCTTGCGCCGCATCTCCGGAGGCGGCTTGTCATGTATGAAGGCGCGTGCTTTCTCGCGGAAGTCTCCTCCAGTCTGGCTGAACTGCATCGGCGCTTCCCTCCTGCCGTTGCCATCGGAGCCTAGGCGGCCGCTAGGGCGGCGACAAGGGCGAGGACGGCCTTTATCTCCTGATAAAGGTCGCGCGCTTCATCCGCGGGGTCCTCGGCGATGCCGGGCAGCACGGGGCGGTGGGTGTGCAGCTTGACTAGTGCCGCAGTGCTGTGGAGGCCGATCTCTGCCGACCCGGCTGCGGCTGCCTGGCACAACGCTGTCATCGCCTCCGCAAACTCGGGCCGGGCGAGCCGTTCTGCGTCCTTCTCATCTACGGCCCAGATCTCCAGCACGCCCGCGGCGCGCCGGCGCAGGGCCGGCATTTCGGCGCTGAGGTCGGCCAGCCAGTCCATGGCCGCGGCCCGGTCGGTGACGGCGAAGGCCATGTCGGCGGTTGGTGGCAGGCCGTCCACGGCCAGCACTGCCCCACGAAACACATCCTTCGTCTTGCCGCTGGTCACTAGCGATTCGAGCTTGGCCGGACCGCCCCTTGTCAACGCCACGCGGGCATAGCCGAAGAGCAGCCCCTCATGCGTGCCACGCACCAGGTCGCCGCCGCTATAGTCCGACCAGCGGCCGAACAGGCGCGAGCGGGCTATCATGGATTCCGCAATGCGCCCGCCGGGCAGATAGTCAAAATCACCGAGCGCTTGTAGCACCAGTGGGGCCAGCGCATTCTTCTCACTGAGAATCTGGCGGCGGGATGGTGCGAACGCCCAGACCAGCATCGCCGTGAAACAGGCCGTGCCGACCACGACCAGAAGCTGCAAACGGTTCTCTCCCATACGCCATTCGCCCGCCCAGGCGAACAGCAGCGCCAGCCCAAAGGACAGCCCGACCGCCAAAGCCGCGAGCCCCCGCTGCTTGAGTGCCCGGTTGGTCGCTGCCCGTTGCTTCCGCACAAGCGCCATCGCCTCGCGAATCTCACGCGCCGAAAGCACAGCTACCTGCGGCGCGCCTGCCCGATTGCCGGTCATGCGTTCAGGCAAACCATATTAAAATCCAATATTTCTGCTAATGTTTTCAATGTGTTATATTTAGCTCTCTAAATGTCGATTTCCACAGACCCGGTTGAAGAAGGCCGTCGAGGACCTGTTCGCGCTAGGCGAAGCCGAACTGGTCAAGTTGCCGGACAAGGCGCGCCAGGGCAAGCCGTTGCGCTTGCTGCTCAGGCATCGCGAAGAGCGTCTTCGTCGACAATCCCGAGGTTGCCATGGACAACAATGTTTGGGAGCACCAACTACGCGCCATTGGACGCCGATTATGCTTCGGTTCGAACAGCGAGCACGGTGCCGACTTCACGGCGGCGATGTATTCGGTCTTCGGCACGCTCTTGATGAACGGCATCGATGTCCTGCGCTGGCTGGGGGCGTGGCTCGAAGCCTGCGCACAGAATGGCGGCCAGCCGCCCGGGGACCTGGCGCCCTGGTTGCCTTGGACAATGGGTGAGGCGCGCGAGTTCATGAAGCCGAAATGAACGGTGCCATTGAGTGCCGCTACTACGGGCGCGACTTCACCACCGACGAAATGGCGCTGCTGCGCGCCTTGATCGCAGCCGACCCGCGCTGCTCTGTCCAGGGAGTTCTGCTGTCGTATCGGTTGCTTCAAGCCCGACGGCGGCTTCAAGAATATGATGGCCAAGGTGATCATGCTTGCCACGCCCCACGACGGCGTGATCACCTCGCCGCTGCGGGGCAAACAGGGCCGGCCAAAGCCCATCGTCTTCGGCCCCGACAACGAGCCGCGGGCAATGCTGATGCTGCTAAAGCCGATTCTCGCTTCTTATCGGCGTCGTCCTGCTCCTGGTCGGGCAATATCTGCTGCCCCCAACATAGGGAATCCTGATCAGGTTACCCGGCTCGCTATCTTGCGCGCCGCGATCCTGAAATTCCTGATCCCCGATCCAGGATAACGGCTTGGCACGCTGATCACGACTCGGCACTCCCTTGCTCAGACCTTCGGCAGTGACCGGAGGATGAGGGTGCCGAAGCTGGCCATTTGCGGGCTTGTGCCACGATAGGTCCGGATTGCTGCCAGCACGGATTGGGTGTCGCTGGGCGTGAGTGGTGCGGGCGCTACGGGCGGTTCGAGAGCGGCTAGCACCGAGGGAGCGAGTGCGATGACCCGCTCCGCAACCCCCTCGCAGGCGTCGAGCACGGCAGGGTCGCGCAGCCGCGGCCCGAGCGTCGCAGCGAGATGGACAAGAAAGCCCGGCCAGTGCGCGAGAATACGATAGAGACCTGGTGTGAACGTCTCGCCGGCAAGCTCCGTTTCGAAGACCGCGAGTGCGGCCCTGGTCCCGGGCGTCATCGCTATTTCTGGGACCATGTCGGGCACTGCCGGCAGCGCTGCCGGCAGTGCGGTTGGCTTGAGTGGGACAAGGGAGTCGGCGGCACCCGTGCCGGCAGGCTTCTGCCCGAGCAGCCCCGCAAGCGCGGCGGCGACGATCAGGTTGACGGGGCTGACGCGCACAAAGCTGTGGCAGATCGTGCGGATCGACGCGAGGCCGGCGTCATTGATCCCGAGGTCGGCGAGCGCCTTATAGGAGAGCGGCGGCAATGGCAGCAGGCCTGAAATATTGATGCGCTGCCAGGCTAGGTGTTGTGCCGCCCCGGAAAGCAGCGCCGGGCGCAGTGTCTGCCAGGCCCAAGGCAGCAGGCCCGGATAAATGGCCAGATGCCGGAATAGGGATGACACGTAAGGAACCGCATAGGTCCGGCGGATTTCGTCATAGATGGCGGCGATCTCGCCCGCGGCCTCCGTCTCCGGTACTTCCCGAAAGGATGTCATAGTCGTCCTCCTGCGCCCGTCCCGGTGCGGGGTTCCGCGATGCAGGCCCTATCATGCCTTCGAGGTCCGGTGGAGCCGTTCTGCACAGGTTATGCCCGGACGAGCGGCGGCTCAGACACAGCCAGGACGATGCGCACCGGTTGAACGGAGGCACTAGCCGGCTGTAAACCCGTCTGCAGGACGAAGGAGGCGATATGCGGATCGGGGTTTATGGTGCCGGCGCCATCGGCGGCCATTTGGCGGTTTCCCTCGCGACTGCGGGCGCAGAGGTCTCAGTGGTCGCGCGCGGTGCCCATTTAGACGCTATCCGCCGACGCGGCCTCAGCATGGGCGCGCGCACGGTGCAGCTGCCGGCGAGCGCCGATGCGGCGGATCTAGGTCCCCAGGACGCTGTCTTCATTACGTTGAAGAGCCACCAGCTTCCAGCAGCACTCTCCGGTATCTCGGCACTGCTCGGGCCCGAGACAGCCGTAGTAACGGCCATGAACGGGCTGCCCTACTGGTATTTTCATGGGCGCGGCGGCGGGCGCATCGAGAGCGTGGACCCTGGCGGGCACATCCAGGCGGCGATCGCACCGGAGCGCGCCCTCGGTTGCATCACCTTTGTCGCCGCCGAGGTTTCCGCTCCCGGCGTCGTCCACCACACGGGTGGCGCCGAATACCGCATGGGTGAGCCTGACGGCCGTCCCTCGCCCCGGCTCGCCGCGCTTGCGGACCTGTTGCGCGAGGCCGGCATCGCCGTCCGGGTCAGCGCTGATATCCGCGTCGATATCTGGCTCAAGCTGCTCGCCAATGTCTCCATCAGCCCGGTCTCCGCGCTGACAGGCGCTTCCGTCGGCGAGGCAGCGCAGGATGAGGGCGCGCGCGATGTCATCCGCGGCGCGATGGAGGAATGCCAGGCTGTAGCGCGCGCATTCGGTGTCACAATTCCGATTTCGACCGAAGACCGAATTGACAAGACGGCGGCCTTCACCACCCATCGTCCGTCCATGCTTCAGGATATCGAACGCGGCCGCCCACCGGAGATCGATCCGCTTCTGGGCTCAGTGCGGGAACTGGGCCGCATGGCCGGTTTGGAAACCCCCGTGCTTGACGCGCTCTACGCGCTCATTCGCCTGCGCACCGCCACGAATCGCTAGGGCTCGAATAAAGAATAATTTCTTATTTGCGAGTCTTGCCGCGGACGGTGTCGGCGGAAGCGGTTTTCGTTGGCCGGTTCCGATATCTTCGGGGCAAGGGCTGGATATAGGCCGAACGGCAGCCTGCTCGTGCCGGGATAGGCGGCAAGCGCGCCTTCTTGCTTCTGCTTTCGTTCTATTTTATCATATCATTCTGCTGCGGAAGGATGCCCAAAGATGCCGCGGCCGGGCGCGAAGGCAGGAGGCGGCATACGCGGTTCTATGAATGACCTTGCCGTCAGGATCTTCCTTGCTTGCCTCGTGGTTTCCACTCTTTCGTCCTGCGAGACGGCCCGCAAATTCGGTGCCAACTTCGAGAAATTCGGCGCTGATTTGCGAGTCGGGTCTCAGGCCAGGAAAGCATCGGTTACGAAGGCGGAACAGACGGCACCGACGCGTGCCCTCAATCGGCGGTCCAAGCAGTTCGAACGAAACCGGCAGGCGCGGATTCTGACCGCGGTTCCCGTTGACCTGAACCGGATCGCGCCGGTTCCGGAAACGAAGCCCAAGCCGCTGAAACGCCGGACAGCGCTCGGGGCCGTCCTGCCGCGTCCTGCACCGCGGATAGCCGGGGAACGTGGCGAAGCAACGGGATATCAGGGACAAAGACGCAAGGGCGTTGCCAACGGACAAGGCGAATGGCGCTCTCCTGACGGCCATAGCTATGCCGGGGCCTTCTGGAACGGCAAGTTCCACGGCCGGGGCGTTTATCTTTGGCCAGACGGCGAGCGCTATGAAGGTGATTTTCTAGATGGGAAGTTCCAGGGAAACGCCGTCTGGTCCATGGCGAACGGAGACCACTACGCTGGAGAGGTCCGTGACGGCAAGTTCCACGGTAAGGGTATATTCAGCCGCCCCGGCGGCGAGCGCTATGAGGGCGATTTCAGGGATGGCAAATTCTACGGCTTCGGCGACTGGACAATGGCGGACGGCAATCGCTATGTTGGCGATGTCCGCAATGACGAATTCCACGGGTGTGGAGCCTATATCTGGGCCAATGGCGAATATTACGCCGGGGAGTTCCGGCGGGACAAATTCCACGGCCTCGGCAGCTATGTCTGGCCAGATGGGTTTGTGAAGACCTGCGAATGGCGCAATGACACCAAGGTCGATGGGAGCTGCCTCGAGTACACCGCGGGCGAGAAAGCTCCTGAGCAGGCGGCCTGCTCCCACACGGCCTCCTGGCGTGCGATCCTCCCGGCGGACAGCGACGCCGGGCCGGGGGGTAAGGTGGTGCCGACGGTAGCCCGGGGCGGGGAAGGCCGCGAAGAAGCGAAATATGAAGGCTTGCACCGGGACGGCAAGCCGCATGGCAAGGGCGTGCTCACCTTCACCAATGGGGACCGCTTCGAGGGCGAATTCGCGGATGGCGAGATTCATGGACGCGGCAGGATGTATCTCGCCAATGGGGATGTCTATGGTGGTGAGGGCATTTTCGACAGCCGCGGCTACCAGGGTTGCGGCCTCTATGTCCGCGCGAATGGGGACCGCTATATGGGCCAATTCCGCGACAGCCGCTTTCATGGTCGTGGCACCTATGAATGGGCCGAGGGCGTGGCGGCGACCTGCGACTGGCACGACGGCGTGCGGGTCGTCGAAAGCTGCAAAGCCCATCGGGTGACGGGCATCGGCGAGCGTTACAGAGGTAACGGCGTCTGCGGCACGCTGACCGACCGGAATGTAAAACAGCGCAAGCGATGGAGCCGATAGGGCACAGTCCGCTGATTGCGAACAAACAGGCCATAGCGGCACGCTCGGTTTGCAGGCGGGATAGGACCGCCTATCCTGTTCCGTGCCGGTTGCGGAGGGGGGAACATGCACCGACCGCTTGAGGGGCTGTTGGTATTAAGCCTAGAGCAGGCTGTCGCTGCACCGTTCCTGACGGCGCGGCTGGCAGATGCCGGCGCGCGCGTCATCAAGCTGGAACGGCGCGAGGGCGATTTCGCGCGTGGCTACGACAATTATGTGCGTGGCAATTCCACCTATTTCGTTTACCTTAACCGGGGCAAGCAGTCGCTGGTGGTCGACATCAAGCACGAGGACGACCGTGCGCTGCTGCACCGCATCCTGGCCCGTGCCGATGTCTGGGTGCAGAATCTGGCGCCAGGCGCGGCGGTGCGCGCGGGCTTTGGCTCGGCTGTGCTCCGCGACCGCTATCCCCGGCTCATCACCGTCGATATTTCCGGCTATGGCGAAACCGGCCCACCTTATGACCGTATGAAGGCCTATGACCTGCTGGTGCAAGCTGAAAGTGGTGTCGCCTCGGTAACGGGCTCCGAGGCGGAGCCGGGCCGCATTGGCGTCTCCGCCTGTGATATCGCGACCGGCATGTTCAGCCACGCGGCCGTGTTGGAGGCGCTCATCAAGCGCGGTGTGGACGGCAAGGGATCCGCGGTCAAGGCCTCGCTCTTTGCCTCGATGGCGGACTGGATGTCCGCACCGCTGATGTGGCACGAATATGCGGGACGGACATGGCCGCGAATGGCGCTCCGCCATCCGGCGCTGGTGCCCTACGGCGCGTTCAAGACCTTGGACGGCCACCAGGTGATGATCGCCTGCCAGAACGATCGCGAATGGCGGCGCTTCGCCGAAATGGTTCTGGAGCGCCCGGACCTCGCCACCGCACCGGGATACGCCACACAGGTCGCGCGGGTCGATAACCGCGCGGAGGTCGAGGCCGTCCTGGAAGATATATTGGGCGCGCTCGATCGCGAGACGCTGCGCGCCCGGCTGGCGGCGGCGGATGTTGCTTTCGGCAGCGTCAACACAGTGGCTGACCTGTCGGAGCACCCGGCACTCCGCTGCGTGGAAATAGATACGCCCGGCGGCCCCGTTAGCCATGTCGCGCCGGCGGTCTATTTCGATGGAGAGCCTCGGGAATACGGGCCGGTCCCAGAGGTGAACGAGCACGGCGCCTTGATCCGGGAGGAATTCTCGCTATGACCCATACCGCCGCGGACTTGGAATTCCTGCGTGACTCGATCGGCAATACCGAGGAGACCCGTGACTTCGCCGCGCCTATGCAGATCCACGGCCTTGCCGCTCTGCTCGACAAGCCGGACACACCAGGAATGGGCGATCCGATTGGGCCGATGGGGCATTGGTGCTATTTCTATCCGCGTGTGCCGGCGTCCGGTATTGGCGCGGACGGCCATCCCGAGCGCGGTGGCTTCCTCCCGCCCACACCGTTGCCGCGGCGCATGTTCGGCGGCTGTCGTACGACCTACCGCCAGGATGTGCTGATCGGCGAGGAGATCGTGCGCAAGGCGCGGATTGCGGATGTGTCGATCAAGGATGGGCGCACCGGCATTCTGGTCATCGTCACCATCGCCTATCGGATCGAGAGCCCGCGTGGCCTTTGCATTGAGGAGGAGCACGACATCGTCTATCGCGGCAACCCACCAGCGGGCATTGCCGACAACCGGGGCCACAGCGGCAAGACAGGCAACGCGCCGACGGACCACGCCTTTATCCGTGAGATTGCACCCGACCCGGTGATGCTATTCCGCTATTCAGCGGTTACTTTCAACGGTCACCGTATCCATTACGACCGCAAATATGCGACCGAAGTGGAAGGCTATCCGGGCCTGATCGTCCACGGGCCGCTGACGACGACGCATATGCTAGAACTCGGGATGGCGCAGATGCCGGACCGGCGCGTGGTCCGCTATGATTTCCAGGCCCGCGCGCCGCTTTTCGACACAGCTCCCTTCAAAGTCGCCGGCAAGCCAGGAGAAGACGGCGACAGCCAAACCCTCTGGTCTGTGACACCCGACGGCAATCTCGGCACGATTGCGACGGCAATCTACGGCTGAGAAACCGCCCGATGAAATAGTTCTTCGCCTTCACCCCGTCTCTTGCCAGCGGTCGCGGGCCGCATCATCATCCGCGTGGGCGGCAACCCAATGTTCGCCGCTGGCGGCCTCCTCGCGTTTCCAGAAGGGGGCTTCGGTTTTGAGCCAGTCCATCAGGAAATTGCAGCTATCGAAGGCAGTCTGGCGGTGGGCCGAGGCAGTGATTGTCAACACGATGGGTTCGCCCGGCTCCAGCCGCCCATAGCGGTGGACGATCAACGACGCCTCCAGCGGCCAGCGCCGATGCGCTTCGGCGTCGATGCGCGCGAGCTGGCGCTCCGTCATTCCAGGATAGTGCTCCAGCGTCATCGACCGCAGGCCGCCGAGATCGCGCACCAGTCCGACGAAGCTGGCGATGCCGCCAATGCGCGGATTGCCGACGGTGAGCGCCGCGATCTCGCGCCCGATATCGAAACCCTCGCGCTGCACCCTGATCATCGCGTCACCCTCCGGTGACGGGGGGGAAGAAGGCCACTTCGTCGCCGGTGCCGATGGGCGTATCGGCTTCGGCGAAATCCTGGTTGACGGCGAAACGGACGACCGAACGGTCCGCGAAGACCGCCGCCTGCCGTTCGTCCTGGTCCGTCAGCCAGTCGATCAACGCGCCGACGGTCGCAACCCCGGGCGGGGGCGAGACTTGGCGTTCGGACATGCCGGCCTTATCTCGTAACCAGGCGAAATAGAGGATTTTCACGAACCCAACTCCAGCCGCTTGACGATGAAATCGGCGATAACGTCCGAATCGTCAAGGTCTAGCGCTGGGAGCCCGTCCGCCCGTACCGCCGCCGCTGTCCCGCCGTCACAGGCCACAGCAAGCACGTCCGGGTCGCCCGGCCAGAGCGGCGGCGTGTCCGCCGCCGCGCGGTGAACCATCAGCTTGGGATGCGGCGCGCGCTTGTAGCCCTCGACCAGCACGAGGTCCACGGGCGAGAGCCGGGCGAGCAGGTCCGCCAGGGGCGGTTCGGCCTCTTCGCGCAGCTCGTGCATCAACGCCCAGCGCCGGCCGGATGTCACCAGAACCTCCCGCGCGCCGGCCTGCCGGTGTTCCCAGGAGTCCTTGCCGGGTTTGTCCACATCGAAATCATGGTGCGCATGCTTGATGGTAGAGACTGAGACGCCGCGGTGCTGCAGCGCTGGGATGAGCCGGCGTAACAGTGTGGTCTTGCCACTGCCGCTCCAGCCGACAATGCCAAGCATCTTCATCCGGCTGTGCTCAGCGCCCTACGGACATAGCCTGCACCCGTCCAGAGCGTGAGCAGGGCGGCGATCCAGAGCAGTACAATACCAGCTCCATGCGCCGCTGGCGGCAGTTCTGGGGCGGCGAGCAGCAGGGTCAGCGCCGCCATCTGCACGGCCACCTTGTATTTCGCAAGGCGGACGACCGGCAGTGCGCCACCACCTACCGCCTCGCGCAATCCGGCGACGACGAATTCGCGCGCTAGGATTAGCAGGGCAGCGAGCGTGCCCCAGAGCCCGAGGCCACCGAGCCCGGCCAGCAGGAGCGCCACCCCGTTAACCAACACCTTGTCGGCGATTGGGTCGATCGCCGCGCCGAAAGCGGTTGTTGTGTCCTGCCGTCGGGCGAGATAGCCGTCGAGGAAGTCCGTTGCAGCGGCGACCATGAAGAGCGCTGCCGCCCACCAATTCTCGCCCGTGGCAAGCAGGATCGCCAACGGCGGTAGGGCCGCAATGCGGCAGAGGCTGAGTAGGTTTGGCAAGCTTGGCATGGGTCAACGGATCAGCGTCCGGATAAGCGCATTGAGTATGCGCCCGCCACCGGTTTCGATGCAAGGATCCTAAACATTACCCACTCCCCTGAGCAGATCATGCCCGGCGCGCACGGCCAGCAGAACTGCGGTCATGAGCAACTGCCATGACCGAATTCATCCAGCCAAGTTCAGGAGGGTCATTGTCTTGAGTGTTCACCATACTCTACAGGTGAGGGATCACATCGCGGCCGAAGCGTTCGATGGCCTTCACGATCTTGCGGTGCGGCGGACCGCCGGAATGGGCATGGCGCAGGCGGAGCATGAAGCTGGTGACGCCGAGCACGTCTGACCAGTGTTTGAACGCCGCGATGCAGGCCTCCGGCGCGCCTAGAATGATTCGATCTTTCCAGATCGCCTCAAATCGCAATTCAGCCTCGGACGCGAAACCGCGAAAGGCGATAGCGCCATTGCGCCAGTAATAGCGGTAGGCGTCCGAGACTTGCGTGCCATAGATGCGGGCCGCTTCCTCAAAGCTGTCCGCAACCCAGGCGTCGCGCATCAGCACGATTTGTGGCGTCTTACCGGCCGCCTCCGCCGCCGCGCGGTAGTGCGCTACCAGCGCCCGGTTTTCCTCCAGCGTGAAGGAAGGCCCGAGCACTAGAGCGTCGCCAAGACGCCCGGCGCGCTCAACGGCTGCCGGAACCCAGCCACCGACCCAGACCGGGATGCCGGGCCTCTGCAACGGGCGCGGCGTCACCCGCACGCCATCGATATCGAAGGCCCGGCCCTTGTGGCTGATCGGCCGGCCGGTCCAGGCTTGGCGCAGGATCGCGATGGATTCCTCGAAGCGGGGCACGCGCTCGTGCCGGTCGATGCCAATGGCGCGGAAGTCTGCCTCCTGGTAGCCGAGACCGACACCCAGCACGGCTCGCCCGCCGGAAACGATGTCGAGGACCGCGGCGTCCTCCGCGACCCGGATCGGGTGATGCAGTGGCAAAAGCAGCACTGCGGTCCCGACACGGATTTGATGGGTCCGCGCCGCAATCGCCGCCAGCACGACGAAGGGCGAAGGTAGGAATCCATCCTTGTCCTGGTGATGCTCGCCGACGAAAAATCCAGAAAAGCCTGCTGCTTCAGCTACTTCCGCCTCATGGATGGCTTCGGCCATGCAGCGGTCAAGGTCATCGCCGCGCGGTGGATTGGCAATGGAGCTATAGATCGAGAGATCGATCATGGCGGGCATTCCTTCGGAACCCGGCGTTGCAGGATGCAGCCTCGGAGAAAAGCACGAATCGGGCGACCCGACCAGAAAATCATGCGTATAGGCGCCACCGGATTGACCCGGAGGGCGCATCATGTTTCCTTGCCGCATCATGTCGGCACGCAGCGAAGCGCAGCGTTTGTTAAAGCTGGCGGTCGGTGGTCCGACGGCGGCGGCCTGCATTGCCGTATATTTCGGTTACCATGCCATTGTGGGAGAACGTGGCGCGCTGTCACTTCTGGATATTGAGCGCCGTATCAACGAGGTGCAGGTGCAGCACGATGTGCTCAGGGAGCATCGGCTTCGTTTGGAGTTACGCGCCGCACAACTGAAGCAGGATCCGGCCGATGCTGACCTGCTCGACGAATATGTTCGCGCTCTGCTGCATGTCGGGCGGACGGACGAGATTGTCATTCTGCTGGACGCGGATGCAGGGTGAACGGGTTTCCGGGGGTAGGGACCAGACATGGCCAGGCAGGTTTCGAAGAAACGGGGCGGCGCGCGGACGGCACGCAACAGCCGCGCCGCTGCAAACGGTACAGTGCCGGACAGCGCCCGCTTGCTCGACTGGTATCGAGACATGCTGTTGATCCGTCGCTTTGAGGAACGGGCGGGGCAAATGTATGGCATGGGCCTGATCGGTGGTTTCTGCCACCTCTATATCGGCCAAGAGGCAGTGGTCGTCGGCATCCAGGCCTGCCTTGGCGAACACGACTCCGTCATTACCGGCTACCGGGACCATGGCCACATGCTGGCCGCCGGCATGGAGGCGCGCGGCGTCATGGCGGAGCTCACGGGCCGTGAGGGCGGCTATTCGCGTGGCAAAGGCGGCTCCATGCATATGTTCTCGCGCGAGAAGAACTTCTTCGGTGGGCATGGCATCGTCGCAGCGCAGGTCCCTCTCGGCGTCGGCCTTGGCTTCTCGCATCTCTACAAGGGTGAGGACGGCGTGTCGGTAGTCTATTTTGGCGACGGCGCCGCCAATCAGGGGCAGGTCTATGAGTCGCTCAATCTGGCCGCGCTCTGGGAATTGCCAGTACTGTTCGTGATCGAAAACAACAAATATGGCATGGGCACCTCGGTCTCGCGGGCCGCGGCGGGAGCCGTGCTTCACGCGCGCGGCGGCGGTTTTGGCATTCCCGGCCGCCTTGTGGACGGCATGGATGTACGCACCGTTTATGCGGCGGCGCGCGAAGCAGTGGCTGAGGTGCGCGGCGGCAAGCCGTTGATCTTGGAAATGGAAACCTACCGCTATCGCGGACATTCCATGTCTGATCCGGCGAAATACCGCACGCGCGAGGAGGTCAACCAGATGCGCCGGGATCGCGACCCCATCGAACGGCTGCGACATGTGCTGGAGGGCGAGGGTCATGCAGACGAGGCAGCGCTGAAGGCCATCGACAGCGAGATCAGGGAAATCGTCACCGACGCGGCGCAATTCGCGCAACAAAGCCCGGAGCCGGCCCCTTCCGAATTGTATACCGACGTCCTTCTGGAGGCATGACGCCATGCCTGTCGCTGTGACCATGCCGGCCTTGTCGCCGACCATGACGGAAGGAACGCTTGCCAAATGGCTTGTCGCTGAGGGCGATCGCGTGAGCCCCGGCGATGTGCTGGCTGAAATCGAGACCGACAAGGCGACCATGGAAGTCGAGGCGGTAGAAGAAGGAATCGTCGCCCGCCTCGCCGTGCCCGAAGGCGCCGAAGGCATTGAGGTCAACGCCACGATCCTGTGGCTGAGAAGTGAGGGCGAAAGCGCGGAGGGGCCTCCGGCGGCTCCGCCTGTGAACGCGCCGTCGCCTGCGAGCGTGCCCCTCCCGGCTCGTCCGAAGCAGGATGCGGCGAAGCCGGAGCCTTCACCCGAGACGGATTACCGGGGCGAGACAGTGGAGATGACCGTCCGCGAGGCGCTGCGAGACGCCATGGCGGAGGAAATGCGCCGCGATGAGACGGTCTTTGTGATGGGTGAGGAGGTTGCCGAATATGAGGGCGCCTACAAGGTGACCCAGGGCCTGCTTGCCGAATTCGGGCCGCGCCGCGTCCGCGATACACCAATTACCGAGCATGGGTTTGCGGGGCTCGGCGTCGGCGCGGCCTTTGGCGGATTGCGGCCTGTGGTCGAGTTCATGACCTTCAATTTCGCCATGCAGGCCATAGACCAGATCGTCAATTCTGCTGCCAAGACGCTCTATATGTCCGGCGGCCAGATGGGCTGCCCCATCGTCTTCCGGGGGCCTAACGGGGCAGCGGCGCGCGTCGCCGCGCAGCATTCGCAATGCTATGCGAGCTGGTATGCGCATGTGCCGGGCATGATCGTCATATCGCCGTTTTCGGCGGCGGATGCGAAGGGCCTGCTCAAGGCGGCAATCCGCAATCCGAACCCGGTCGTCTTCCTGGAGAACGAGATTCTCTACGGCCAGCGCGGCGCAGTGCCAACCGATCCCGACTACACCCTGCCCATCGGCCGCGCAAAGGTGCTGCGCCCCGGTCGGGATGTGACCATCGTGGCCTTCTCGCGCATGTGCGCGGTGACGCTCGAAGCGGCAGATATGCTGGCGAGCCAAGGCATCGAGGCCGAGGTGATCGATCTGCGCACGCTTCGCCCGCTCGACCGGGAGACTGTTGCGGCGTCGATCCGCAAGACGAACCGCATCCTGTCTGTCGAGGAGGGCTGGCCTGTTGCCGGCATCGGCTCGGAAATTGCAGCCATCGCGATGGAAGACGCTTTCGACTGGCTGGACGCGCCTGTCATGCGCGTGACAGGGGAAGACGTCCCCATGCCTTATGCCGCCAATCTCGAATCGCTGGCGCTGCCGGATGCGGCGCGTATCGCGGCGGCGGCGCGGGCCGTCTGCTACGTCTGAAGGGAGGGTCGGGGATGGCGACCGAGATCCTGATGCCAGCCTTGTCGCCGACGATGACGGAAGGCAATCTCGTCAAGTGGCTGGTGAGCCAGGGTGACCGGGTAGAGCCGGGCGATGTGATCGCCGAGATCGAGACCGACAAAGCGACGATGGAGGTCGAGGCGGTCGATGAAGGCATTGTCGGGCGCATCGTGGTGCCAGAGGGCAGCGAAGGCGTCGCCGTCAACGCCGTAATCGCGCTACTCGTTGGGGAAGGCGAGGAATCAGACGAAGCGCCTGTGCCGGCCGGTACTGTGGCAGAAGTCGAACCCAAAGTCGAAGTTGAAACGGCCGCGCCAGAACAGAAGCTGGGCGGAGAAGCAAAGGCGACGCCGCTCGCCCGCCGCATGGCCGCCCTTGCCGGTATCGACCTCGCAGCCATTGCTGGCAGCGGCGCGCATGGCCGAATCACGCGCGAAGATGTGCGCCGCGCCGTGGGCCCGCCAGCCGGGGGCGATGGGGAGCACGAGCGCCGTTTTGCGAGCCCGTTGGCGCGGCGGATGGCCGGCGAGGCCGGGCTGCCCCTTGAAGACGTAGCCGGCAGCGGCCCGCAGGGGCGGATCGTTAAGCGGGATATAGAGCGCGAATTGCATCAAGGCGCTGCTCCAGTTTCGCCTCCGGCGCAACCGGAGCAATGGCCCGGTCTGCCGCCCTTCGAGCGCATTGCGCACACCAGCATGCGGAAGGTCATTGCGCGCCGGCTGACAGAGTCGAAACAGACCGTGCCGCATTTCTATCTGACGGTGGATTGCGAGCTCGATGCGCTGCTGGCGTCGCGGCGGGAGGTCAA
The DNA here is from genome assembly GCA_026710105.1 of Alphaproteobacteria bacterium. GTDB lineage: Bacteria > Pseudomonadota > Alphaproteobacteria > Bin95 > Bin95 > Bin95. The sequence goes on along the minus strand of JAPORR010000041.1, from coordinate 30,960 downwards.
TGCGAGGGCACCTGACGGTGTGAAGGTCTCGGTCAATGATTTCGTCGTCAAGGCACTGGCAACCGCACTTCACCGCGTGCCGGAGGCCAATGCCGCTTGGACCGATGATGGTCTGCTCAGGTTCCTTCAGGTCGATGTGTCGGTGGCCGTCGCGGTGCCAAACGGGCTGGTGACGCCTGTCGTGCGCGGGGCGGAGGCCAAAGGGCTCGCTGCGATTTCGGCCGAGATGGCGGACTTCGCCACCCGTGCTCGCGCCGGCAAGCTAACGCCGGAGGAATATCAAGGTGGCACCACTAGCGTCTCCAATCTCGGCATGTTCGGCATTCGCCAGTTTGATGCTGTCATCAACCCACCCCAGGCGACGATTCTGGCGGTCGGTGCGGGAGAACAACGCCCGGTGGTGAAGAACGGTGCGCTCGGCGTCGCCACCGTGATGACCTGCACGCTGTCTTGTGACCACCGCGCGGTGGATGGCGCGCTTGGCGCCCGCCTCCTTGATGCGTTCAAGGGGCTGGTCGAATGCCCGGCCGCAATGCTGCTCTAGCCGGAGTAAGGCGATGGCCGACAAACAATTCGATCTCGTCGTCATCGGCGGCGGCCCGGGTGGTTATGTCGCGGCGATTCGCGCCGCACAGCTCGGCATGAAAGCGGCGCTTGTCGAGCGCGAGCATCTGGGCGGCATCTGCCTTAACTGGGGTTGCATCCCTACCAAGGCATTGCTGCGGACCTCGGAGATCAACCATCTGCTGCACAATCTGGGCGACTACGGCTTCAGCGCGGGGGATGTCTCCTTCGACCTCAAGCGTATCGTGAAGCGGTCGCGCAAGGTCGCCGGACAGTTGTCGCGCGGCGTTGCCCATCTGCTCAAGAAGAACGAGGTGACCGTGATCGACGGCGCGGGACGGCTCGCGGGGCCCGGGCGGGTTTCTGTCGAGAAGGACGGGCAGGAGATCGATACGCTCGCCGCGTCCCATATCGTGCTGGCGACAGGCGCGCGCGCACGAGCCCTGCCGAATCTGGAGCCGGACGGCAGGACGATCTGGAGTTACAAGGAAGCGATGGTGCCGGATGCGGTGCCGGAAAGCCTGCTGGTGGTCGGCTCCGGCGCCATTGGCATCGAATTCGCGAGCTTCTACAGTAATCTCGGCGTGCCGGTGACGGTCGTCGAACTGCTGGACCGTATCCTGCCGGCGGAGGATCCTGAAATCTCAGACTTTGCCCTCAAGGCGTTTCGCAAGCAGGGCATGACACTGATGACCGGCGCGCAGGTGACAGATATTGCGGCCGGCAGGGCTTCGGTTCTGACTGCCGATGGCGAAACGGTCGCTGTGGAGGCTGGCAGGATGATTCTGGCGGTTGGCATAACGGGCAATATCGAAAATCTCGGCCTTGAGGATACAGGAGTCGAGGTAGAGGCCAGCCATGTCGTCGTCGATGAATGGCTCCGGACCGGCGAGCCCGGCGTCTACGCCATCGGCGATCTTGTCGGCCCGCCCTGGCTCGCCCACAAGGCCAGCCATGAGGGCGTGCTTTGCGTCGAGAGGATCGCCGGGCTGGAGGGGCTGCATCCGCTCGACCGCCGCGCGATACCCGGCTGCACCTATTGTCGTCCGCAGATTGCCAGCATCGGCTATACCGAGACGGCGGCGAAGGAAGCCGGCTATGAAGTCCGCATCGGGCGCTTCCCCTATGTAGGGAATGGCAAGGCGATCGCGCTCGGCGAGCCAGAAGGCCTCGTCAAGACCGTGTTCGACGCCACGACAGGGGAATTGCTAGGGGCGCACATGATCGGTGCCGAGGTAACAGAACTCATTCAGGGATATGCCATTGCCCGCAATCTGGAGGCGACGGAAGCGGAACTAATGCATACCGTCTTCCCGCATCCGACCCTTTCCGAGGCGATGCATGAATCGGTGCTGGACGCTTATGGACGCGCCATCCACTTCTGATCGGGCGACGGCCCACACGGGGACCGGCAGTGCCGCGGCACGGCCCTACCGGCATCCCGAGAAGCGTCTGCGCCCGGATAATCCGAGCCCGCGCAAACCACCCTGGATTCGCGTCAAGGCGCCGACTTCCAAGGCTTACGCGGAAACGCGCCGCATCGTGCGCGAACACGGCCTCGCGACGGTGTGCGAGGAAGCCGGTTGTCCAAATATCGGTGAATGCTGGGCCCAGCGCCACGCGACCATGATGATCATGGGCGAGATCTGCACACGCGCCTGCGCCTTCTGCAATGTCGCGACGGGAAAACCGGGCGCCCTCGATCCGTCCGAGCCGGAGAATGTGGGTAAGGCGGTGGCGAAGCTCGGCCTGGCGCATGTCGTCATCACCTCCGTGGACCGCGACGATCTCGAGGATGGCGGCGCGTCGCATTTCGTCGAGACTGTTGGGTGGATTCGTGCCTATGCGCCCGCGACGACGGTGGAGTTGCTCACACCCGATTTCCTGCGCAAGCCGGGTGCGCTGGAGATTGTCCTGGCGGCGAAGCCAGATGTCTTCAACCACAATCTGGAAACTGTGCCGGGCCTTTACGGTGCTGTGCGGCCGGGCGCGCGCTACTACCACAGCGTCCGGCTGCTTGAGCGCGCGAAAGAGCTGGCCCCCGGCCTGTTCACCAAATCCGGCATGATGGTTGGCCTCGGTGAGACCCGCGAGGAGGTCGCCCAGACGATGGATGACCTGCGCTGCGCGGATGTGGATTTCCTGACCATCGGCCAATATCTCCAGCCTACGTCGAAGCATCATCCGGTGGACCGCTTCGTCGCGCCGGAGGAGTTCGAGGCCTATGCGGCGTTGGCCCGGGCCAAGGGCTTCCTGCTGGTTTCAGCCTCGCCGCTGACACGGTCCTCCTATCATGCCGACAGCGATTTCGCGAAGCTGAAGGCCGCGCGCGGCTGATGCCCAGCCACCGCGAAAGGCGGTTCGTACCCTATTCGCCCGATGAGATGTTCGCCCTAGTAGCGGATATCGAGCGCTATCCCGAGTTTATTCCCTGGTGCGCCGGTGCGCGCATCCGTCGGCGCGAGGAGGCGCTCATCATCGCTGATCTCCGCGTGCGCTTTGGACCGTTTCGCGAGAGCTTCACCTCGCGCGTCTCGCTGATGCCGCCGACACGCATCGATGTTGCCTATGCGCACGGGCCTCTCTCGCATATGACGACGCATTGGCGTTTCACACCCGCCGAGGGCGGGACGGCGATAGATTTCAGCATTGACTTTGATTTCCGTTCCACGCTGCTGCGGGGTCTGGCGAGCCGGTTCTTCCAGGAGGCGGCAAAACGTATGGCGCAGGCGTTCGAAGCACGCGCACACAGGCTTTATGACGGTGGTCGGCTGCCGGGGCAGGATAAAGGAAGGGGATCATGAAAGTCGGCGTGGCATTTCCGACCACGGAAATCGGGGTGGATCCGGTGGTTATCCGTGGCTTTGCGCAGGAGGTCGAGGCGCTCGGCTATGACCACATGACCTGTATAGACCATGTGGTGCAGGAGGTCGCCAACGGCGCGGAGGACTGGCGAGCTTATTACACGCTCGACAATATGTTCCACGAGCCCTTGACCCTGTTCGGTTTCCTCGCCTGTGCAACGGAGCGGCTCACGCTCGCCACCGCGATCCTGATCCTGCCGCAGCGGCAAACGGCGCTGGTCGCGAAGCAGGCCGCTGAAATCGACCTCCTATCTGGCGGCAGGCTGCGCCTCGGCGTCGGCATTGGCTGGAATGCCATGGAATTCGAGGTTCTGGGACAGTCCTTCCGCAACCGCGCCCGGCGGATGGAGGAGCAGATCGCCTATTTGCGCCGGCTCTGGACCGAACCGGCAGGCAGCTTTTCCGGCCAATGGCACCAGCACCGCGATGCCGGCATCAACCCGCTGCCGCTGCAGCGCCCGATCCCGATCTGGATCGGGGCCTTCCAGGACCCGGCGATCGAACGTGCTGGCCGCCTCGGCGACGGCTGGTTCGCGAATCCGCGCGTGCCGCCGAGCAATGAGATGGCCCGCCAGATCGCGCTCGCACGGGGCGCGGCGGAAAAGGCGGGGCGTGACCCGGCCGCTCTTGGTATAGACGGCACGATCCATATCGGCGCGCGTCGGCCGGAAGAGGCCGTGCGCGAGCTTGCGCGCTGGGAGACGCTAGGCGTCAGCCATGTGACCCTGCGCACAATGTATTCAGGCTTCGAGACGCCGGCGGCGCATCTTGAGGCGCTTCGGCGCTTCAGGAAAGCGATGGGTTGATACGGCAAACGCCTCCGTATGCGAATTCTCGCTGATATCACGCGGGCGACACCGATGCCGCCTGTACCGTGCGCCGGTCAAGCTATTTACGGGCGTCGCCCTCGACCCGCACCGTCACGATGTCCGTGTCGTGGTACTGCTGGTGATAAACCGACGACGCGTAGTGGCGCAGCAGACGGAGCGAAATCTCCCGCTCGGCCGGTGCCCCGCCTCTGCGTTCGGTCAGGAGGACCATGCGATCCTCCAGGTTCTCCTCGCCGGGTGCGGCGATGAATTCTAGCTCCGCGGCTCCGCGGCTTCCGCGTGCAATGACGAGCAAGCGGCGTACCGCACCGGCGTCGTCAGCCGGTCGGATCAGACTGAGGAGTGTCTCCTCGCCGGCAGAACACAGGCGTTGCACCGCGTCCGTGCTCCAACTTTGCCCAGATGCGAACTCGCGCAGAAACCCGGTGATCTCGTGTAGCGCCTCGACATTGAGCGCGGTCTCGATACGCCGGCTGCGCGGTCCCGTCAGCTCCATGAACAGAGTCAGCGCGATCGCGGTGAGCCCGCCGGCGGTCATGCCATTGCCGAGCATTGCGCCCCACCACTCGCCGAGATGATCCGCAAAGATCAACTGGTTCTGGAAACCCACCCCGATCCAGAACGCGATCCCCGCGATCGTCGCCTTCCGGTAGTCCACACCGCCCTGCACGACGATCCGCATGCCGAGCACAAACAGGAGGGATAGCAACACCGTGATGTAGGCCGCCGCCACAGGGCTCGGGATCGCAAGCAGGAGCGCGGCGACCTTGGGAAAAAACGCCACTGCCACGAACACGATTCCGATCCACACGCCGACCCTGCGTGCCGCGACCCCCGTCAGCTCCGTGATCGCGATGCTCGTCGAGTAGGTGGTGTTTGGCACCGTACCGGCGAGACCGGAGAGCAGGTTGCCGACGCCGTCTGCGGCCACCGCACCCTGCACCGCCCGGAAATCCACCGCCCGCGGCTTGCGCCATGAGACCCGCTGGATAGCGATAGAGTCACCGATGGTCTCAGTGGCGCCGATCAGAGTTACGAAGACAAAGGCCGGCAGGAGCCCCCAGAACGCGGTTCCGAACTCTAGGTCGATCCCCGGCCAGCCGCTGCTGGGGACTCCGATCCAGGGAGCTTCGAGCACGCTGTCGACATCATACAGACCGAAGAACGAAGCGACGACGCACCCCGCCGCAAGCCCGAGGAGCGGCATCCAGAGCCGCCATACACCGGTAGCGCTTAGCGCGAGCACCGCGATGACGACCAGGGTCGTGACGGCGCTGGCGGGCGCGGCGGCGGGGGAAGTCCCCTCGGGCACGTCGGCGAGCATGTCGAAGATGATCGGCATCACGGTGACCGCGATCAGCATGATCACGGTGCCGGCGACGGTCGGGGTAATGATCCGCCGCAGCAGCGCCAGCCGCTCCGAGAGTGCGAACTGGAACAGTGCCGAGATTGCGACAAGGGTGGCAAGCAGCCCTGGCCCGCCCTCCATGAGCGCCGTCACGCACACCGCGATGAATGCGCCTGAGGTGCCCATGAGGAGTGGATACCCCGCCCCGATGCGACCGACTCGCACCGCCTGCGCCATCGTGGTCAGTCCACTGACGAGAAGCGCCGCAAAGACCGCCCACGTCAGATACGTATCACCTTCGCCCGCAGCCCGGACCACGATGACCGGTGTCAGCACTATCCCCGCAATGCACAGGACCGCCTGCTGTGCGCCCATGCCGAAGGCAAGTGGTGTTGGCGGGAGCTCGTCCGGCTCGTAGCGAACGTCTCTGCTGGTGTGCAGGGCAGCACCCAAGTCGGGAGTTCTCCTTTGCGTCACATCGGATTGTGATGCGGCACTCACATGCAGGCAATGGGGCCATCACCGCCCCGGCGGATCCTGTTTAGAGCGCCGCTTCCCCCTGTGGCGATTCCTGGTGCTCTATCGGGAGAAAGCTGCTTCGAGCTGCGGGAATTCGGCTCTAAGCGCGGCGAAGGCGGCGCGGACTTCTGAACCGTCGCCGCACCGCGCCTCCGGGGCGAGCCTGTCGACGGCATCGAAGATCCTGTGCTTGGCATAGAAACGCCAATTGACGGGCAGCGCCGCCAGACATTCGGTGAGCGCGTCGTAATTGGCGTCGGTCCAGATGGCCTCGAACGCCGCCCGTTCGGGGCCGACATCATAGAAGGTGCCCGTGCCTTCCTTACTCCGGGCAGCGCGCCGCGCCTGTGTGGCAGGCGCATCCACCGCTCCACCCGAGATGACCACGCCATAGGCGTCGTGAGCATGCTCCGTCGAGACCCAGCCGCGCTGCCAGTCCAGCAGCACCGCTTCGGGGTCGCGCTGCAACGGGTCGCCCCAGCCGCCTGCGCCACCGCAGGTGACATGGATGACATCGCCCGGGTCGATGGAGAGAATATCGGTATTTCCCAGGTCTACCTCGCGGCCGGTCCCCGGATTCCTAATGAAGCGCGACGCCGCGCCCGGGAGCCCGCCTGCAATGCCCCAGCCCGTGAAATGCGTCCGGTCCCGGTTGCGCGCCGTGACGCGGGTATTGGGCGAGAACGCCTGGAACACCAGCTCGGTGCCGAGACCGCCTCGGTGTTGGCCCGGCCCGGCGGAATCGCGCGCCAGCCCGAACCGCAGCACCTTGATGCCAGCCTCCGCCTCGTTGACCTCGGTCGGCGTGTTCTTCAGGAAGCCCTGATTGGCCCCGGAGCCATCCTGGCCGTCTCCCGCTGCCCGCCCGCCGCCGCCGCCGCTCATCGGGCTGACCGCCGCCATGATCCGCCGGCCCGTGCGGTTGTCGATGGTGTTGACGTTCACGATCGGGCCGCCAGAGCCGGGCGCGCCCGCCATATGCTTCGGTGCCGCCTGGGCGAAGGCGCCAAAGGTGAGCCCGTGCAGCCGGTAACAACTCAATGTGCGCATGCCCACCGCCGCCGGGAACACCGGGTTGACCATCGTGCCGGAGGGCAGGATGCAGCGGCAGACTCGGGCGATGCCCGAGTTCAAATAGAGCGACCTGTCGAGCGAATAGAGTACATAGGTCATGCCGACTAACAGCAGCACATGGCGTTCATCGCCGCCGGTCGGCATGTTGAGCGAGGATTCGAGCTGGGGGTCGGACCCGGTAAAGTCGAATATCAGGTCGTCATCGCGGATGATGACCGTGAGCTTCATGCGGCAGGGACGCCCGTCCACCGAATCCTCGTCCATGTAGTCGGCGAAGGGATAGCTGCCATTGGGCAGGGTGCGGATGATGGAGCGCGCCTGTGCCTCAGCATAGTCCAGCAGGTCCGCCACGCCCTCGCGGAAGGTGTCCATGCCGAACCGCGCGACCATCTCGTGGACCTTGCGCTCGCCGGTGTTACAGGCGGCGATCTGTGCCTTCAGGTCGCCCCAGTTCTGCTCAGGCGCGCGGACATTGGCAAGGAAGATGTCGAGCACCTGTCGGTTGAGCTGCCCCTCCTGCATGATCTTGACGGGCGGGATGCGCACACCCTCCTGATGGACTTCCGAAAGCGTACGCGAGAGTGAGGCCGGCACCGCGCCACCGACATCGGTATTATGGATGTGGCCAACGGAGAAGGCGATGATCTTGTCCTCGTGGAAGACCGGCTTCCAGATGTGCATGTCCGGCGAGTGCGTGCTGACGAAGCCGGAATAGGGATCGTTCGTCATGGCGATGTCGCCCGGTCGGTAGTCGTCGATCATGGCGATAGCGCGGCCGTAATTCAGGCCGACAAACCAGGTGGCGCCGAGTTCGGTGGGCGCGGCGAAGGTTTCCCCCTCCGGCGTGGTGAGGCCAGTGGTGAAATCCTCAGTCTCCTTGACGAAGGTCGAATGCGCGGTGCGGTAAAGCGTGTAGGCCATGCTCTCCGCCGCCGCGCGGGTGTGGTTCTTCAGGATTTCCAGCGTGACCTTGTCGACGGGCATTCAGCCCTCCCTCGTCAGGATCAGATTGTGCCGCGGATCGACCTCGACCGAAAAGCCCGGTGGCACGACAGTAGTGCAGTCATCCTGCGAGACCACTGCGGGGCCTGCGAATTGCTGCCCGGGCAGGAGGTCGGCTCGGTCGTAAAGCGCCGCCTCGTGCGCCGTACCGTCCAGGAAGACCTGCGTGTGACCTTTCGGTGCCGCCGGGCCCGGCTGGACGGGCGCCTCGGCCAGGACCGGCTTCGGCACAGAGCCGTTCACCGTCAGCCTGAGATTGACCGCCTGCACCGGAGCCTCTGCATCGGCGTGGTCGTAAAGGCGGGCATGTTCGTCATGAAAGCTGCGGGCCAGCGCCTCGGCCCGCCCGGATGCGAGATCACCGCGGTCCAACGGGGTTTCGATTTCATAGGACTGGCCGAGATAGCGCATATCGGCAGACCAGATGAGCCTCGTCTCACCCTGGAAGCCCTGCTCCTCGCGCAGCCAGGCGAGCGCCTGCGCTTCAAGGCTGCACGCATGGTGCTCCAGCGTGGCGAGGCCCTCCGCATCTAGGTCGACGAAGGCCGTGCGGATGAAATCGTTGCGAATATCGGCGATCAGACCGCCATAAGCGGACAGCACGCCGGGCGTTGGCGGCACGATCGCCCGCGCCATGCCGACCTCGCGCGCGAACAAGCTGCCCAGCATCGGCCCAGCCCCGCCAAAGGCCAGTAGCGAGAAGGCGCGCGGGTCCGCGCCGCGGCGGGACATCAGCTTCGCGACCTCCAGATACATGCCGGACACGGCTACATTGACGATGCTCTCGGCCGCCTGTGTGAGCCCAAGCGAGAGGCGCTCAGCAATCCCGCCCACCGCGCGCGCCGCCGCCGCGTGGTTGAGCTTGACGGCGCCGTAGCCGAGTTCGCCCCCACCCAGCAGCCCCATCACGACAAAGGCATCGGTGACCGTCGGGCGGTCGCCGCCCCGGCCGTAGCAGGCAGGGCCAGGCGCCGAGCCAGCGCTGTCCGGGCCGACCTTGAGCACGCCGAAATCATCCACCCAGGCGATCGACCCGCCGCCCGCGCCGATCGAGGTGACGGAGACGGTCGGCACATAGATCGGGAACGCGCCCACAAGCTCGCCGGTGCCGAAGGCCGGCTTGCCGCCCTGGATGACGGCGACATCGGCCGACGTGCCACCGACATCGAAGCTCAGCACGTCTGCTGCTCCGATACGCGCCGCCGCATCCGCCGCGCCGATCGCGCCGGATGCGGTGCCCGAGAGCAGCATGCCGACGGGGTCTGTCTTGCCAAGCTCGGCCGCCATGATGCCGCCGTTCGACTTAGTAATCATCGGTGTGGCCGACACACCGGCATCGCGGAGCGCCGCTTGCAGCGAACCGATATAGGCGGCCACCCGCCGCTGCACATAGCCGGCGACAGTGGCGGTCACCGTGCGCTCATACTCCCGGATGACGGGCCAAACATCTGAAGACAGTGTCACGGTCATGTCGGGCGCGGCGGCCCAGATCGCATCGCGAACCGCGCGTTCATTCGCTGGGTTGGCATAAGCATGGAGGAGGGCGACGACAATTGTATCTGCCCCTGCGGCCTTCGCCTTTGCCACCGCCCCCCAGACATCCTTTGGATCGATCGGGGTTTCGATCGAGCCGTCCTTCAACACCCGCTCGGTAATGCCGTATACCCGCTCGCGCGGTGCGAGCGGCGGCGGCCGGCGCGAGAAGATGTCATAGGGGTCGGGCGTTTTCAGCCGCGCGACCTCCAGCACATCCTCGAATGCCCTCGTCGTGAACAATGCCAGCGCCGCGCCTTGGCGCTGGATCACCGTGTTCACGCCCACTGTGGTGCCGTGGGTAAAGAAGCCGATGTCCGCCGCCATCTGCCCGTGGCGGCGGCGCAATTCGGTGAGGCCCTGCATGACCTCCGCGCCCGGCATATCCGGTGTCGAGAGGACCTTCAGCGTGCCAAGCACACCGGTCGCTTCGTCAAAGACGCAGAAATCAGTGAACGTGCCGCCGATGTCCACTCCAATGCGGATCGACCCTCCTATTTCGGAATTTGTTTTTATTTCAGTATCTTGTGGCATTAATCTGACCTAAGTTAGATCTGGCACGTTCGGCTTGCCATAAGCATATGGGCTAGGATCCCAGAACCTCACCAGCTTTCAGACCCGCCTCGGCGGCGGTGATCTTGCCGGTGCCTTGCGGGCGGACCCGGATCGCGCATACCGCGCCACGCCCGGCGGCGATGACAGCGCCGTCCTCGTCTGCGGACAGGATCGTGCCGGGCCTGGTGCCGGCCGGAGCGTCCGTAAGGTGTGCATCGAATATGCTAAGCTTCGCGCCGTTGCGCGTCGTCCAGGCGCCGGGCTGCGGATTGCAGCCGCGAATGAGATTGTAGACTTCATCAGCCGGGTGCGACCAATCGATCCCGGCATGGTCGGCCGTACACCAGCTCTCATAGGTCGCCTGCGTCTCGTCCTGTGGGATCCTCGGAGCCTTACCCTCGCGCACGAGATCGACCGCCTCCAGCATCGCGTCCACGCCCATCGGGAACAGGCGGTCGAAATAGACGCTTCCGAGCGTGTCGTCGAGGCCGATAGCGGTGGTCTTCTGCAGCAGCACCGGACCGGTGTCGAGGCCGTCATCGGGCCAGAAGATCGTAAGGCCGGTCTCCGTCCGGCCCTGGATGATAGCCCAGTTGATCGCACTTGGACCACGATGCAGCGGCAGCAGGGAAGGGTGATACTGGATGGTGCCGCGTGTCGGTAGGTTCAGGAAAGAAGAAGGCACGATTTTCGTCACATAGGCCATGACGCACAGATCCGGTTTGAGCGCGGCAAACGCCTCATGTGTCGCCGGGTCACGGAAGCTCTGCGGCTGGAAGACTGGCAGGCTGCGTGCGGCGGCGGCGGCCTTCAACGGATCTGGGCGGTCGGACCTTGCATCGGGTGCGCAATAGACCGCGATGACATCCTCGCCGCGCGCGTCGAGCGCGTCGAGCACTGCCTTGCCGAAAGCCTGCTGGCCGTTGACGACGATACGCATGGAGGCCTCCTCCTCATTCCAGGCACGGCTAGTCTACAGCAAGACTGCCCAGGCACGGGAAGGGGCCGTGGGAGGAGGGCGTGCTGCAGGTGGGGCGGTTCGCGCAGGCTCCATCGAGCCCGTGCCGCCCGCTTAAGGTTCAGGCAGGGTTTCGCTCCAAAAGCTGGCGGGCGATGATGATGCGCTGGAGTTCGTTGGTACCTTCACCAATGGCGAGCAGCGGCGCGTCTCGGTAGTAGCGCTCGACATGCATCTCCTTCGAATAGCCGTAGGCGCCGTGGATGCGCATCGCCTCCATGCTGTTCTCCACCGCGGCCTCAGACGCGAAGAGCTTGGCCATGCCGGCCTCCATGTCGCAACGCTCGCCAGCGTCATAGGCGCGGGCGGCCTGCTCGACCAGCAGCCGGGCAGCCTCCACCCGGGTCACCATGTCAGCGAGTTTGATCTGGATGGCTTGGTGTTGGGCGATCGGCTGGCCGAAGGTCTCGCGCTGCTGGGCGTAGCGCACGGCATCTTCCAGTGCCGCGCGCGCGATGCCGACGCCGCGTGCGGCGACATTGATGCGTCCAAGTTCCAGCCCGCCGAGCGCATGGCTGAGCCCTCTGCCTTCCTCTAATCCGATCAGGCGGTCGGCCGGTATGCGGTAATTCTCGAAGACGAGCTCGGCGGAATCGATGCCCTTATAGCCGAGCTTCTCGAGTTTTCGGCTGGCGGTAAAGCCGGGGCCTTTCTCGGCGAGGAAGAGGCTCATCCCCCGGTGGCGCGGGCTTGCCTCGGAGTCGGTCTTGACGAGCAGCGCAAAGCAGGAGCCGTGAATGCCGTTGGAAATCCAGATTTTCGTGCCGTTCACAACATAGTCGTCGCCGTCGCGCCGCGCAGTCGTACGGATTGCCTGGAGATCGGTGCCGCAATTCGGCTCGGTGAGCGCAAGGCCGCCCCGGATTTCGCCTGATGCGAAGCGTGGTAGCCAGGTCCGCTTCTGGTCTTCCGTGCCGAAGCGCAGCACGGCGGCCGCCATGATGAGGTGTGAGTTGAAGATGCCGGAAAGCGACATCCACACGGCTGATATCCGCTCGACGATGCGCGCATAGGTCGAGGCACCGAGGCCAAGGCCGCCATATTCCTCCGGAATGATGGCGCCGAAAAGGCCGAGCTCCTTCATGCGCTCGACGATCTCCGCGGGCCAGGTATCGCTGTGTTCGAGCGCCAGCACATGTGGGCGCACATCGCGGTCGAGGAACTTGTCCACCGTGTCGAGCAGCGTGGCTTCGAGCGCAGCGGCGTCGGGGAAAGGGGCGTTCATGGTATCAGTATCCGGCCTTGTCATCGACGGCGTGTCCGCGTTTCGGGACCAGCATATTGCGTTCAAAACTCATGAAGATCGCGCCGTCGGCCTTCAGGCCGCGGGTGGCGATGCGCACGATGCCCTGGGTTGGGCGCGAGCGGCTTGCGCGCGTCTCAAGAACTTCGGATTCCGCATAGATGGTGTCGCCGACGAAGACCGGCGCGGTGAGTGCGATATCGGTCCAGCCCAGATTGGCAATGGCCTTCTGGCTAGTGTCGGACACCGACATACCGGCCACCAGCGCCAGAGTAAAGGTGGAGTTGACGAGAGGTCGACCGAACTCGCTGTGGCGGGCATATTCCCTATCGAAGTGGATCGGGTGCTGATTCATGGTCAGTAGGGTAAACCAGGTGTTGTCGCTTTCCGTAATCGTGCGGCCCGGCCGGTGCTCATAGATATGGCCGACGGCGAAATCCTCGAAATAGCGCCCATAGCTTTCGCGGAACCGGTTGGGTCCCACCTCACGGGCTTCTGCGCTCATTCTTCTTCGTCCTCCCTCGCATGGTCGAGCATAGTGCGGATCGTCTCGACGCAATTGCCGCAAATGGGCGTGCAGGCATGGCGGCGGAACACTTCGGCCACGCGCCTGGCACCGGCGCTGCACGCGTCTTCGACGGCTGCCACCGAAAGGTCATTGCAGAGACAGACCCACATATCTGCCAAAATGGGCCGCAAGCGGCACGATTGACAAGGTAGAATCCAGTGCATACGGTCCGCTGTGCGTAGTTGAAGCGTGAGGCGTCGCTCCGGGGCAGGGCGGGAGGTTGTGTGGCTCTTCTCGAAATCGACGAACTGAAGACGCAGTTCTTCACATCGGCGGGGACTGTCCTCGCTGTTGACGGTATTTCCTACACAGTGGAAGAGGGCGAGACGGTTGCGGTGGTCGGCGAGTCCGGCTGTGGCAAGTCGGTTTCGGCGCTGTCGATATTGCGGCTTGTGGCAGACCCGCCGGGCAGAATCGTCGGCGGGCGCATCGGTTTCATGGGCCGCAATTTGCTGGAGCTTAGTGACCGGGAAATCCGCGAGGTGCGTGGGCGGCATATTGGTATAATCTTCCAAGAGCCGATGACATCGCTCAATCCCGTTCTTTCCATCGGCACGCAATTGACCGAGACCGTCGTTCACCACCTCGGCTATAGCGAGCAGAAGGCGGCGTCGCGTGCGCTGGAACTGATGGAAATGGTCGGCATTTCCGACCCGCCGCGCCGGTTGGAGCAGTATCCACACCATCTGTCGGGCGGGATGCGCCAGCGAGTGATGATCGCGATGGCGCTCGCTTGCGAGCCCAAGCTGATTATTGCTGACGAACCGACAACGGCGCTGGATGTCACGATCCAGGCACAGATCCTGGAGTTGATGAAGAACCTAACCCGCGAGCTCGGCGTGGCAATGATTATCATCACCCACAATCTCGGCGTGGTCGCCCGCTATGCCGACCGGGTGAATGTGATGTATGCAGGCAAGATCATCGAGACCGGCACGGCGGAGGATGTCTATCACCGGCCGCGCCACCCCTATACGCTGGCCCTGCTCAACTCGGTGCCGCGCGTGGACCAGCAGCGCTCTGCCAAACTCGATCCCGTCGAGGGACAGCCGCCGGACCTGACACGCCTCGACGGAAGCTGCTCCTTCCGGCCGCGCTGTCGCTTTGCGCAGGAGGAATGCGCCCAGGCGTTTCCAGAACTGGCCTATGTGGGCGACGGCCACCGGGCGGCCTGCTTCCGTTCGCAGGAAATCGCGGCCGGGCTGGAGCAGGTCGCGTGAACGACATTGCGACGAGTCATCGCGGGACCGTCTCCGACGATGTTCTGATCTCGGTCGACGGCCTCAAGATGCATTTTCCGGTGACGGAAGGAGTCGTACTGCGCCGGGTCGTCGCGCATGTGAAGGCCGTGGACGGCATCAATTTCGAAATCCGCCGGGGCGAGACGCTGGGTCTCGTCGGCGAGTCCGGTTGCGGCAAGACCACGACCGGCCGTTGCATCCTACAACTGGAGCGGCCGACAGCGGGTTCCATCCTCTTCGAGGGCCGCGAGTTGAGCGGACTCAAGGGCGACGAGCTGCGCGCCATACGCCGGCGAATCCAGGTGATCTTCCAGGATCCCTACAGCTCGCTCAATCCGCGCCTCAAGATCGGCGAGATCATCGGTGAACCGATCCGTGTCCACGGTCTGATCCCAGACAAGGCGAAACGCGATCAGCGAGTGCGTGAGTTGCTGGCGGTCTGCGGTCTCAACCCGGCCTTTGCGGACCGCTACCCGCATGAGATGTCGGGCGGCCAGCGCCAGCGCGTCGGCATTGCCCGCGCCCTCGGGCTGGAGCCGGACTTCATCGTCTGCGACGAGGCGGTATCGGCACTCGACGTGTCGATCCAGGCGCAGGTCATCAACTTGCTGGAAGATCTACGGGACGAATTCGACCTGACCTATCTCTTCATCAGCCACGACCTGTCGGTGGTGCGCCATATCTGCCACCGGGTGGCGGTGATGTATCTGGGCAAGATGGTCGAGCTCGCGGAAACGGATGAGCTGTTCGACAACCCGAAGCATCCCTATACCAGAGCGCTGCTGGAGGCCGTTCCGATCCCCGACCCGGTGATTGAGCAGGCTCGCGCGCACCAGATCATCAAGGGCGAGATTCCGAGTCCGATCAATCCGCCTTCGGGCTGCGTCTTCCATCCACGCTGCGACATCGTGGTGGAGGGATGCCCGAAAGCGGTCCCGGCTTTCCGCGAGGTGAAGCCGGGCCATTGGGTTGCCTGCACGGAGGTGTAGCAACAGGAGTGCCGCCAAGAACGCGCAGGGGCGCAGGGGCGGAACAGAAGGGCGTCATGACGCCTGCCACGCAGCCGGGTCCATTATGGGGGCCTGCAAAACAGGGAGGTAGCTTACCCAATATGAAAACGAGCTTCACCAGACTGGCCATGACGGCCGGGCTCGGAGCAGCCGTTGCCGCAGGCGGCATCGTGGCGGCATCGGCCGAAGAGCCGAAACAGGGCGGCGTGCTGCGCATTGTCGTCGGCTCCAAGATCCCATCCTATGACGGGCATCGTGAGTCAACCTTCGGCATGATCCATCCGATCCGGCCATTTTACAGCCTGCTAATCCGCGTCAACCCGGATGATCCGCAGTCGTCAAACTTCATCTGCGACTTGTGCGAAGGCGATGTGCCGACAGCGACCAATGACGGCAAGACCTACACCTTCAAGATTCGCCAGGGTGCGGAATTCCATGACGGCACGCCCCTGACGGCGCATGACATCGTTGCGACCTACAACAAGATTGTCTTCCCGCCAGAAGGCATTCTGAGCAACCGGGTCAGCCGCTTCGCTATGGTGGAGAAGATTTCGGCACCGGACGACTTCACGGTCCAGTTCGACCTGAAATATGCTTCGCCAGGCTTCATGCCCATGGTGGCGACGCCCTTCAACTTCGTCTATGCGAAGAAGGATCTGGAGCGAGTGGACCCTGAAGGCAAGGATCCACAATACGGCATGAAGTGGCATCAGAACAATATCAATGGCACTGGGGCGTTCTCTTTCGTGGAGCACCAGCCGGGTTCGCATGTTCTGGGCAAGCGTCACGAGAAATATCATCACGAAGGCAAGCCCTATCTTGATGGCTTCAAGGCAATCTCGGCCCCGAAGATGTCGGTTCGTATCCAGGCGATTCGCGGTGGGCGGGCCGATATCGAATTCCGGGGCTTCCCGCCGAAATCCCGCGATGATCTCGTCAAGGCGCTTGGCGACGACATCACGGTCCAGGAAAGCGCTTGGAACTGCACCTTCGGCTATGCGGGAAACCAGACCAAGCCACTCTTCCAGGACAAGCGCGTCCGGCAGGCTATGACACTGGCGCTCGATCGTTGGGGCGCATCCAACTATCTGTCCAAGATTGCGATCGTCAAGACGGTGGGCGGCCTTGCTCTGCCAGGCCATCCGTTGGCAACGGATGAGGCAACACTCAAGACCTATTATGGCTACTGGCCCGATATCGAGAAGAGCCGGGAGAAGGCCCGCGAGCTTCTCAAGGAAGCCGGTGCGGAAGGCGCGTCGTTCAAAATCTGGAACCGTGCGGTTGATCAGCCCTACAAGGTCGTTGGCACCTGGATGTTGGATCAGTGGAAACAGGTCGGCCTTAATGTCGAACAGGTCGTTGTTCCGACTGGTCCGTGGTATGCGGGCTTGCGCGATCCGGATGCATTCGATGTGGCGATCTGGCCATCTTGCCAGAGCGTCGTGAACCCGATCGTCGATGCCGGCGCCTGGATTTCGAAGGAAAGAGCGGCAGACAATCGCGGCTATTATACCGACCCGGTTCTGGACGAATGGTACGACCAGATGAACCGGGAAGGTGATCCGGCGAAGCAGGCGGAACTCTACAGAAAGTTCGAAAAGCGTGTCCTGCATGACGAAGCGCATTTCGGACAGGTGCTGTGGTGGCACAAGATCAACCCACACCGGTCCTTTGTGAAGGGCTGGAAGATCGCGCCGTCTCACTACCTGAACCAGTCCCTGGACCAGGTCTGGCTCGATGTTCCGGACGAAGAGCGCAAGCAGCGCACCATGGACGAACTGGGCGGCTGAACGCCCGACCTCTCGCGCCGCTCCGGGAAACCGGGGCGGCGCTTCCTCTCTTAGAGGCGTTCATTCATGTACAAATATGTCATCAAGCGCCTGCTGTTGCTGATCCCGACTCTGTTCGGTGCCGCAGTGCTGGTGTTCCTGCTGCTGCGTGCGGTTCCTGGCGACGTGTGCCAGCTTCGGCTTGGCGGCGGCGGCGAGTGGATCGACCCGGTGGCGCTGGAGCAATGCAAGATCCAGCTCGGTCTCAACGATCCGCTGCATCTCCAGCTCGTCGATTTCCTCGCGAGTTTCTTCACCTTCAACTTCGGCGAATCGATGTGGACAGGCCGGCCGGTTGCCTTTGAAATCGGACTGCGCTTCGAACTCTCGCTCCAGATCGCGATCATGGCGACATTGGTCTCCATTATCGTCGCCATTCCGCTGGGCACGATTTCGGCGATCAAGCAGAACACCTGGATCGACTATCTGGTCCGCACGATTAGCATCGCCGGCATTGCCATCCCCTCCTTCTGGCTGGGAATCATTATCATCCTGGGTCTGCTGATAACGACCCAAGCCTGGACCGGCACACCCTGGATGCCACCCATCGATTACCGGCCGTTATGGGAAGATCCCGGCTACAACCTGTCGATGCTGATCTGGCCTGCGGTCGCTACGGGCTACCGCTACTCCGCTGTGGCGACCCGCATGACGCGCTCGGCGCTGCTGGAAGTGCTGCGCGAGGATTATGTGCGCACGGCCCGCGCCAAGGGCTTGCTTGAAAAGATGATTATCAACCGTCATGCGTTGCGCAATTCACTGCTGCCGGTGGTGACGATCATCGGCATCGAATTCGCCTTCCTGATGGGCGGCCTTGTGGTGACAGAGCAGGTCTTCAACCTGAACGGCATAGGCAAGCTGTTCGTCGAATCAGTGACCAACCAGGATTATGTGATGACCCAGTCGCTGGTGATGCTGGTGGTCACTATCTTCGTTCTCGTCAATCTCGTGGTCGATATCCTTTACGCGGTGCTCGACCCGCGCATCCGCTACAGCTAGGAGGGCTCATGGCGACTCTCTCGGAAGGACGCCTCGCGGTAGCCATGTTCGAAGAGCCGGCGGCGCTCAAGCCCTGGCATGTCAAACTGCGAGATATGGCGCGCAAGCAACCGGTGGGCGTGGCTGGCGCCATCATCGTAGTGCTGATGGTGCTCATGGCGATATTCGCCGACATTGTCACCCCATATGACCCGCTGCTCAATTCCTATGAATACATGCTCGCACCGCCGGATGGGAATTACATTTTCGGCACCGACATGCTTGGCCGCGATGTCTATTCCCGCATCGTTTATGGTGCCCGTACGGCGTTGTTTGTCGGTTTTGCGTCTGCGGCCGTAGGAGGGATTTTGGGCCTCATTCTGGGCGTTTCCAGCGCTTATTTTGGTGGGTTGTTCGACCTCATATTCCAGCGCGTGATGGATGTTTTCATGGCCTTCCCGCTGGTCATCATGGCGCTGGCAGTGGTGTCGATCCTCGGCACTGGCACAGAGAATGTGATCCTGGCGATCATCGTGCCCTTTGTGCCGAGATGTGCGCGTGTGGTGCGATCCTCCGCGCTCCAGATCCGCGAAATCCCCTATATCGACGCGGCGAAGGCCTGCGGCTTTGGCCATGCGCGCATCATCCTGCGCCACATGGCACCGAATGTGATGGCGCCCTTCCTCATCATGATTACGGCCTTTGTGGGGCAGGCGATCCTGACCGAGGCGTCGCTTTCCTATCTCGGTCTTGGCGTACAGGAGCCGACGCCAGCCTGGGGGCTGATGCTGCAGGGTGGGGCTGAGGAATTCGCCGAAAGCGCGCCCTGGGTTGCGGTCTTCCCCGGCCTTGCGATCACGCTCGCCGTGTTCGGCTTCAATCTCTTCGGTGACGCGCTCCGCGACGTACTCGACCCACGGCTTCGTTCCTCGCAATAGGTTCCGGGCGCTGGCCTGATCACATCTTCGCGGTCACGCGCGCTGGGGAAGCGCCGGGTTCGTATCTGCCTGTCGAAAGGGGGCTGCTCAACCGGCTTCGAACACTGTCCGCCCGTCCACGATGGTACGGAGCACCCGGCCCTGGACCGGGCGGCGGTCAAAGGGTGAGTTCTTTGACTTGCTCCGGAAGGCGTCCACCAGGATGCGTGTGGGACTGTCCGGGTCGAAGACCACAACATCGCCCGCGCGGCCCGGTGCCAGACGGCCGAGAGGCAGGCCCAGCAGATCCGCCGGCGCCGAGGTCAGCTTTTCCAGCACGTCGAGCAACGGCATATGGCCGTTGTGGTAGAGCTCTAGACAGAGTGGCAACAGGCTTTCGAGTCCAACGATCCCGGGTTCCGCATCGCCAAAGGGCAGGCGCTTCGACTCCTGGTCTTGCGGGTCGTGGTCGCTCGCTACGGCGTCGATGGTGCCGTCGGCGAGCGCGTCCACCACGGCGCGCCGGTCCGCCTCCGTCCGGAGTGGTGGCGAGACCTTGCCGAAGGTCCGGTATTCGCCGATCGAAGTTTCGTTGAGTGCGAAATAATGCGGGGCCGTGTCGCATGTCACATGCCAGCCCTCGCGCTTGGCCCGGCGGATAAGCGCCACACCCTCGGCCGTAGTGACATGGGCTGCGTGGTAGCGCCCGCCGGTCAGCGCGACTAGACGCAGGTCCCGGTCGATCATCATCGCCTCCGCGGCCGCGGGGATGCCCGGCAGGCCGAGGCGAGTTGCGATCTCGCCCTCGGTCATCACGCCGTCGCGCGCGAGCTCGGGCTCTTCCGGGTGCTGCACGATGAGCGCGTCGAAAGTCTGCGCATAGGAGAGCGCCCGGCGCATGACACGGGCGCTGGAAACGGCGCGCAGCCCGTCGGTGAAGGCAAGCGCGCCGGCATTTTTCAACGTGCCGATCTCGGTTAGCTGCTCGCCCTTCAGCCCGCGGGTGAGTGCGCCATAGGCGAACACCTTGACCCGCCGCACTTCGCGTGCCCGCCGGGCGATGAACTCCACGACATGCACATCGTCGATGATCGGCGAGGTGTTCGGCAGGGCCACGACGGCGGTGACGCCGCCGGCTGCCGCGGCAAGGCTGCCGCTGTCTATGGTTTCTTTATGCTCGCCCCCGGGCTCGCCTAATTGCACCCGCATATCGACCAGGCCGGGCGCCGCGCAGGCGCCACCGCAATCGATGACAGCTGCGTCGACCTGAACGCCACCGGCAGTGACCGACGGGCCGATTGCGGTAATCCGGCCATCCTCGATCAATATGCCGCCAGGCATGTCGAGACGCGACGCCGGATCCAGCAGCCGGGCGTTGACGAGGGTTGTGCGCTTGGTCATGCGGTCTCGGCGTGGTTCGACTGCAGCTTGCGGGTCAGCAGATCGAGGCAGGCCATGCGCACCGCGACGCCCATCTCCACCTGTTCCTGAATCAGCGAGCGGTGAATGTCGTCGGCGACATCGCTGTCGATCTCCACGCCCCTGTTCATCGGCCCCGGATGCATCACCAACGCATCCGGTCGGGCGGCTGCCAGCTTGCGGGCGTCGAGGCCGAAAAAGCGGAAATATTCGCGCACTGACGGCACGAAACTGCCCTGCATCCGCTCCGTCTGGAGGCGCAGCATCATCACGATATCCACACCGTCGAGGCCAGCCTGCATCTCGTGGAAGACCTCGACGCCGAACCGGTCCATCTCCGCCGGCAGCAGGGTCGGCGGCGCCACGACCCGCACGCGCGTGCCTACAGTGTTGAAAAGGTGGATGTTCGAGCGCGCGACGCGACTGTGCATGATATCGCCACAAATCGCGACCGTGAGGCCGGAGAGGCCGCCGAGCCGCCGACGGATGGTCAGCGCGTCGAGCAGGGCCTGGGTCGGGTGCTCGTGCCAGCCGTCACCTGCATTGATGACCGCGCCGCCGACCTTCTCCGCGAGGAGATGCACGGCGCCTGACTGTGGGTGGCGGACCACCAGCAGGTCCGGCCGCATGGCGTTCAGCGTCAGCGCGGTGTCGAGCAGCGTCTCGCCCTTCTTGATGGCGCTGATGTCCGGCGAAATGTTGATGACATCGGCGCCGAGTCTTTTCCCGGCCAGTTCGAAGCTTGTGCGCGTGCGTGTCGAGGTCTCGAAGAAGACATTGATGACGGTGCGCCCCTTCAGCACCGCCACCTTCTTGTCGTCGCGCCGACTCTGCTCGACATAGCTCTCCGAAAGGTCGAGCAGGGTGAAAATCTCGCTGGGCGCGAGGCCCTCAATGCCGAGTAGATGGCGATGTGGGTAGCTGTGTGAAGCAACCTCGGCCATGAATCCGCTTTCTGCGGGAGATTCGCCTGCCGATCAAGAGGCCTCCGCCGGGGCATTGTGGATGAATCACGCGCGAAGCGGCGACGCTTCATCGGCACATTGCTGTGCTAGCGGCCTTCTGTTCGCCGGCCCTTGTCGAAGCGGCTGTGAATATCACTCTCCGTGGCGATGAGTGAGATCTGCACCCTGCGCCAGGCGGAGTGACGCCGGGCTATCCTGCTTCGCTCTAATTGAGCCAGCGCTTGCGGCGGCGATAGTGCTTGACATTCCGGTAGGACTTCTTCTCGCCATGCTCGGAGATGCCGAGATAGAACTCCTTGATGTCGGCGTTCTCGCTGAGATCGGCGGCCGGACCGTCCATGACGATAGCGCCGTTCTCCATCACATAACCGTGGTCGGCGAGGGCGAGCGCCAGCGTCGCGTTCTGCTCCACCAGCAGCACCGTCACCCCCTGCTCCTTGTTGAGCTTGCCGATAATGCCGAAAATCTCCTCCACGACCATCGGGGCGAGGCCCAATGACGGTTCGTCGAGCAGGATGATCCTCGGGTCTGACATGAGGGCGCGGCCGATCGCCAGCATCTGCTGCTCGCCGCCGGAGAGATAGCCCGCCTGCACATGCCGGCGTTCCGCCACCCGCGGGAAATAGCCGTAAACCAGGTCCATGCGCTCCCTGACGACCGAGCCCGGCTGGATGTGTCCGCCGGCGATCAGGTTCTCCTCGGCGGAGAGATTGGCGAAGACGCGGCGCCCCTCGAAAACCTGCACGATGCCCTTTTTGACGATATCGTGGGCTTCGAACTGGTCGATGCGCTCGCCCTCAAGGTCGATGGAGCCGCGCGTGACCGCGCCGCGCTCCGGTTTCAAAAGGCCGGAAATCGCCTTGAGCGTGGTGGTCTTGCCGGCGCCGTTGGCCCCGAGCACGGTCGTGATCCGGCCTTCGGGCACCTTGATCGAGCAGCCCTTCAGCACCAGGATCACATTGTCGTAAACGACCTCGATATTGTTGAGATTCAGCATCGCTCCGCGCTCGGGCCGCCGGTTGAAAAGGGGCGAAGCGGCGGAGCCCGCGACGGCTCCGCCAAAGTCCTCAGCAGCCGGACTCTATTGCCGGCTCGCATCCGCTTTCAGAAGCTCCACGACGGTGTCGCGATAGCCCTGGAACCAGTCCGTGGTCGGCACGAATTTGCTGCCCTGGACCTGGAAGATGCGCACCCAGCCGCCGCCCTCATGGTCGAAGCCGTTGATTTCCATCGGCGGCACCAGACCGCCCAGGGTGAAGCCCTTGATCTGCTCCATGCCGTTCTTCACATCCTCGCCGGTGATGTCGCCGGAATCCTTGGCCTTGACGGCATTCTCGATGGCCTTCAAGTGGATGGCGGCCGCGAAGACGCCGCGATTGTAATAGACCGTCGACTCCATCTCCTTCGGCGCGTCCTTGCCCTGCGCCTTGTACATCTCGCGGATTTCGTCCAGCACCGGATAATCGGAACCGACGCCGGCGAACTGCATGGCCGAATAGCCCTCGACGCGGTCGAAGCCGCCTGCGGCCGCGATATCCGCCTCGCCGCCACCCCACACGAAACCGAGCACCTTCTCCAGCGGATAGCCGGCGCGCTTGAACTCCTTCATCGACACGGACGGCGCCCGCCCGAAGAGATGCGCGAGCACAAAATCAGCGCGGTAGCGGCGGGTGATGTCGAGCACCTGGGCGGACATCTCGATGCCGGGTGGCGGCACCGCGAATTCCCTGAGTTCGTAGCCGAGCCTGTCGCGCAGCTTGTGCAGCACCGGCAGCGGCTCGCGCCCCGCCGGGTTGTCGTAATAGATATAGGCGATCTTTTTGCCCTTCAGGTCTCCGCCGACCTGCGTGCGAACATATTCGAGACCCGCCGCCGCCTGGCTCCAGTAGGACGCCGCGATCGGGAAGATATAGGGGAAATTCTCGCCATTGGCCGCCGCCGCCGTGCCGAAGCCCGGCGACGTACCGGGGGTCTTGTCTTCGGTCAGCTTCTGCGTCAGCGCCTGGGTGTGCGGCGTGCCGTAAAGCGAGATCAGCACAGCGCCTTCCTTCTTGTGCAGCGCATAAGCCTCGACGCCCGCCGGGACCTTGTATTCGTGGTCGATCTCCATGACCCGGATCGTGTGGCCTTCGATCCCACCCCTGGAGTTCACGAGGTTCACATAGTCGTGGTAGCCGGGGCAGAGGAAGGTACCGACGGTCTGGGTCGGCCCGGTGCGGTCGCACTGCATGCCGATGACGATCTCGGCCGCGTTGGCCGATGTCGCCGTCCCGGTCGCGGCCAGTGCGAGGCCCGCGCCGAAGAGCAGTTTGTCGAGACGTCTCATTCCACGTTCTCCCTTGGCGTGTCGAGGGCTAATACGAGAATGGCCATATCCGGAAATAATTCCTGATATTAAGCCAAAGGCGGTTGAGGCCCTCGGGCTCAACCACCAAAAAGACGATTATGAGCAATCCGAAGAGGATCAAGCGGAACTGCGCCGTCACCTGGGCGAGGATTACCGGGTCGAAGAAGAAGGCCCCGAACGTGTCCATGAAGATGCGGATCACGATCGGCAGCAACGTGACGAACACGGCCCCGAAGACAGAGCCCAGCACCGAGCCCAGCCCGCCGATAATCACCATCGCCAGATAGTCGATGGAGACGACGATCAGGAACTGCTCGTAATTGGCGATGCTGAGATAGTAGGTGTAGAGTACGCCCGCCACCCCGGCGTAGAAGGACGAGATAGCGAAGGCGTAGAGCTTGTAGCGGAAGACGTTGATGCCGATGATCTCGGCGGCGATGTCCTGGTCCCGGATGGCGATGAAGGCGCGTCCGATGCGCGAACGCACGAGGTTCATCGTCGCAATGATAGCGATGACCGCAAACGCCATCAGGAAGTAGTAGAGCTCGACCTCGGTATCCAACTTTTCGCCGAAGAAGGTGGGGCGCGGCACCTCGATGGAGGCCTGCACGCCGCCGGAAATCGCCGGCGTGTGGTTGATGACCCACTCGATGATGAACTGCGCGGCGAGCGTGGCGATGGCGAGATAGAGGCCCTTGATGCGCAGCGACGGTATGCCGACCAGCACGCCGATCGCCGCCGCCATGACGCCGCCCGACGGCACCGCCAGCCAGAACGGCCAGTCCAGCTTGGTAATCAGGTTGGCGGCGGTATAGGCGCCCACCGACATGAAGGCCGCATGGCCGATGGAGATCTGGCCTGTATAGCCCAGCAGAATGTTCAGCCCGAGCGCGCCGACAATGGCGATGGCGATCAGGCAGAGGACCGAGAGGTAGTAAGGGTCGAGGAACAGCGGCACCACGACCAGGAAGAAGACGCCGAGAAGCGCGACCGACCAACGCCCGACGGGCAGCGGATAGAACGCCATGTCCCCCTTGTAGGTCGTCTTATAATAGCCGCTCTCGCGATGGAACATGGGGTATCAGATCCTCTCGATGATCGGCTTGCCGAAGAGACCGTAGGGCTTGAACATCAGCATTAGGATCATGAGCACATAGGGTGTGAAGTCCTTGGTGCCGCCACCGACCATGGGGTCGAGATATCCGGCCGCCAAGTTCTCCACGACGCCGACGATGATGCCGCCGACGATGACGCCGACAATCGAGTCGAGCCCGCCCAGGATCACTACCGGGAAGACCTTGAGGCCGATGATCGCAAGCTGTGTATCGACGCCGAGCAGGCTGCCCCAGATGACGCCGCCCAAGGCCGCCACCACGCCCGCCATCACCCAGGCGAGCGCGAAATAGCGCTGCACATTGATGCCCATGGCCATCGAGACCTGGTGGCTGTCCGCGACTGCTCGCATGGCGACGCCCTTGCGGCTCTTCAGGAAGAACCAGCCGAAGCCGAGCAGGAACAGCACCGCCGCAGAGGCGCCCAGCAGGTGGATCGGATTGAGGTAAATGAAGTGGTCGCCGATGATAATCGGCGCGTCGTCTATGGGCAGGTTGAGCGGGCGGGTTCCCGCGCCGAAGAAGAACGGTCCGGCACCGCGTAGCAGCGCCGCAAGCCCGATGGTCGCCATGATGATCGCCACGATGGGCCGCCCGATCATCGGGCGCAGCACTGTGCGCTCCAGCCCGACATTGAAGACCACCATGAAGCCGACCGAGAGCGAGATCGCGAGCCATAGCGGCAGGCCGTAGGAGGCCGCGCAGGCGCCGACGATGATACCGGCTATCATGACGAATTCGCCCTGCGCGAAATTGATCGCGTCGGTGGACTTGTAGATCAGCACGAAACCGAGCGCGATCAGCGAATACATCAGCCCGATCAGCACGCCGGAGACCACCAGCTCCAGAAAAAAGCCCCAGTTGAAATCCACCATAAGGGATGCGCTCCTCTCAGGCCGCGTCTTGGATCTGCATGCGATTGTCGATCAGGGCTTCCCGCCCGTCCTCGAAGGTGACGGCGGTGCGCAGCTCGACGGAGGTCCCGCCGGAATAGAACGCCCGGATCACGTCGGCGTATTTGTCCGCGATGAAGCCCCGGCGCAGCTTGCGGGTGCGGGTGATCTCCGCGTCATCCGCGTCGAGGTCCTTGCCGAGCAACAGGAACCGCTTCACGCGGCCGGCTTCCGGCAAGCCGCGGTTGATGCGCTCGATCTCGCTGCGGATGAGCTCGTAGGTTTCCGGCTTCTGGCTGAGGTCCATATAGTTGGTGTAGGTGAGCGCCTGGCGTTCGGCCCAATTGCCGACCGTGTTGAGGTCGATGGCCACCATCGCGCAGATGAACGGGCGCTTGTCGCCGAAGGACACCGCCTCGCTGATATAGGGTGAGAATTTGAGCTTGTTCTCGATGAATTGCGGCGCATAGGCAGAGCCGTCCGAGAGCTGGCCGACATCCTTGGCGCGGTCGATCACCACGATATGGCCGCGCTCGTCCATGAGCCCAGCGTCGCCGGTGCGGAACCAACCTTCTTCGTCGAACGCCTCCGCCGTCGCTTCCTCGGCCTTGTAGTAGCCGTTGAACACGCCGGGGCTCTTGACGAGAATCTCGCCCGTGTCGGCGATGCGCACCGTCACGCCGTTGCAGACCGGTCCCACCGTATCCGGATTCGCCTGCCCGTCCGGCTGCACGGAGACCACGCCGGTGACTTCGGTCGAGCCGTAAACCTGCTTCAGGTTGACGCCGAAGGAGCGGAAGAAGCGGAAGGTATCCGGCCCGAGCGGCGCGCCGCCGGTCAGCGCCCAGCGCGTGCGCCGGAAGCCCAGCTGGTCGCGCACTGGCCCATAGACCAGGAATTCACCGAGCCGGTAGCGCATGCGGAGCCCCGAGGAGATCGGTTTCCCCTCGACCCGGCAGGTCTCCAAGTTCTCCGCCACATTGCGGAAATAGTTGAACACGCGGCGTTTGAGGGCGGAGGAATCGTTGGCGCGCACCAGGATGTCGGAGAGCATGGTCTCCCACATGCGCGGCGGCGCGATGATGCCCATGGGGCTGAGCTCGCGAAGGTCCCGGCGCAGGCTCTCCGGGCTCTCCGGGCAGTTGATCGCGGAGCCGACCATCAGCGCGGCGCACAACCCGTAGAGCGAGTCGCCGACCCAGGCCATCGGCAGATAGGCGAGATAGTCGTCGCCTTCGCGCACATCCTCGGCCTTGCAGTAGATCTCCGCCGTTTGCACGAGGTTGTCATGGCTCAGCATGACGCCCTTGGGCTGTCCGGTCGTGCCGGAGGTGTAGCAGATGAGCCCGATATCCTCCGGCGCCACCTCTCGACAGAGCGCCTCGAAATCGTCCTTAGCGGCGCGGCCCGCCTCTAGCAGATCGGAGAAGGCGGCCAGCATGTCGTCGTCATAATCCGTCATGCCGCGCGGGTCGGAATAAACGATGAGTTCGAGCGCCGGCAGTTCGTCGCGAATCGAGAGGATCTTGTCGGCCTGCTCCTGGTCCTCGGCGACCACGACCTTGACCTCGGCATGGTTGAGAACGAAGGCGAGCTCGCGTGCGATCGAGTCCTGATAGACGGGCACAGCCGCGCCGCCGAGGCACATGGCGGCGAGCTGCGCCCAGTAGAGATGCGGGCGATTGTCGCCGATCACGGCGAGCTTGTTGCCCTTGCCGAAGCCGCGCGCCTTGAGGCCGAGGGCTGAGGCGCGGACATTGTCGGCGTACCCCCGCCAGTCCCAGGTCTCCCAGATGCCGTAGAGCTTTTCGCGGATCGCCGGCTTTTCCGGCCGCGTCTTCATGTTGGCGAGCAGCAGCGCCGGGACCGTCCTCGCTTCGGCCATGGCGTCGTACTCCCTAATGCGCGGTGCCGAGATAGGCCTGGATGACTTTGGGGGCTGCGCGGACCTCGTCCGGCGTGCCCTCGGCGATCTTCTCGCCCATGTCGAGCACGGCGACGCGGTCCGAGATATCCATCACCACGCCCATATCGTGCTCGATCAGCACGATGGTCGTGCCCCATTCGGCGGAGACGTCGAGAACATAGCGCACCATGTCCTCCTTCTCCTCCTGGTTCATGCCCGCCATCGGCTCGTCCAGCAGCAGCAGGGTTGGGTCCGAGGCGAGCGCGCGGCCGAGCTCGACGCGCTTCTGGAGGCCGTAGGCGAGCGCGCCGGCCGGCGTCTTGCGCAGGTCCGAGAGCTTCAGGAAGTCGATGATCTCCTCGCAGCGCCGGCGGTGGCAGATTTCCTCCTTTTGCGCCGGCCCCCAATAGAGCAGCGAGGAGAACACGCCGGACTTGAGCCGCACATGGCGGCCGAGCATCAGATTGTCGAGCACCGTCAGGCCGCGGAAGAGCGCGATGTTCTGGAAGGTGCGCGCAATGCCGAGCTTGGCGATCTGGTTCGGCTTCATCCGGCCGATATCCCTGTCCCGGAACCGGATCGCGCCCTGGTCCGGCTTGTAGAAGCCGGAGACCATGTTCAGCAATGTGGTCTTGCCTGCGCCATTGGGGCCGATAATGGCGAACACCTCGCCTCTCCTGACGGCGGTCGAGACGCCGGAAACGGCGCGCACGCCGCCGAAATTCTTGCTCACGCCCTCGACCGACAGGGCCGGACCGTCATCCGGCCCCCGATTCATGCCGTCTGGCATCCACCCTCCTCGCCATCATATAACTATCGCATCAACGCTAACCGAAACTTCATAGGGAGCACAAGCAGGTTTCCGGGTTCATCCCGCTCTTTTCGAATCCACGACGCTGTATTTCGAGCGCGATGACGCGTTGCGCGCCAAGGGCTAACGCCGCTGACGCTCGGCATGCTTGTGACGGCGGTTGTCCTGGTAGCGCCGCCCCGCAAGACGCATCGACCGGCGCCGCGCCGCTGCAGCGCCGCGAACAGTAGAGGTGGCCCTTGTCGCAGCGCCGGCAGAGAACCACCTGGCGGCGGCACAGGGTGCAGGTGAACAGGCGGACGGCGTTCTTCATCGCAACCGATGAGAACGGGGTGGACCCACAAGCGCACGATACTGCGCATACGAGCCGCGCCTTGCATGGCTCGGGGGGATCGTCGCCCGTATCGAGCTTTTCGTATCTTCGTCCGGGGGAGAGCGCGCCGGCGAGCAGCTCGTCGATCACCGCCGCCAGCTCATGTTTCATCGGTTGAGGGAGTCGTCGCACGCTCTTCTTGAAGGATCGGCCAGGCTCGTGGAACTCCCGAATCGGCGCGGGCTGCCTATTCGTCAAGCGCCGACACCAGGGAAGCTCCAGACGTGAAGGTGCGCCTGCTCGGAGGGATCCGAACACCATCGGCGACAAGCAGTGTCCATCGGACCTCCTGCATGGCCACGACAATCCATACGTACAGTGCGTCCAGGCGATCCAGCGCCTCGAACACATCGTGGTCGGGCGGCGCGCCAGCGTCAACGAGAGTTTCGCGAAAGCGACTCAGGCCGCTCCGCTGGCCGTGGAAGTAGACTTCGGCCTTCTCCAGAGCCTCGGCGCCCTCGCCCTCGGGATCGCAGATCTCGGCCGGATCCTGCTCCTTGAATGCAGCCGCCAGCTTGCGCCCCGCTCGGTCGATCACAGGGTGGAGGGTGTCGTGCCGGAGCCGAAGGCCTTCAGCGTGCGCCTCGAGGAGATCCTTCCGCTTGCATAACGACACGCCAGCCGGGATCGGTTCGGATTGGGGCTCCGCGACAAGCCAAGGCAGCGCCCGGCCTAAGTCACGGATCATCTCGGTGCTGAGCATTACTCTTGCTCCCGATGGTCTGACCGGAACGAGCCTAACGACAGCGAGGCCATGCGTCCATATGGGGAGCGCCTGGGCGACACGCAACGCGAAACGGCGAAGGGGGGCGGGAAGGGTCGGCTCGCTGGTCGGCGTGCTGGAGAGCGGCCTTCTGAAACCGCCGTTGAGCGACCTTTCGCTGCAGCCTCACCTCGGCAATGCCAACGCCCGGCCAATTTCCGAATTGCTTGGGACATTCTTCGAGCAGGGCATGACGGCAAGCCAGGTGGCGGTTGTCCTGCGCGCTTTTGCCTGCGGTAGGGAACTGGGCCGCGAAGGTAATCCGCACATCGAGGTTGTCGTAAGCGGCCCCGATCTTGCTGCCACGGCGCGGGACACGGGCGTGGTGATCCGCCAGCTCTTCGAGTCGGCGCGCAAGACGGTGCTCGCCGTAGGGTTTGCCGTCCATCAAGGCAAGTCCGTGTTCGAGGCGTTGGCCCGGCGGCTCGACGCTGATGAAACGCTTGAGGTGATCCTTTGCCTCGATGTTCGCCGGGAGCCGAGCGACACGTCTCTCGATCAGGCCATTGTGGACCGTTTCGCGCACCGATTCGTGAATCGCGAGTGGCCTGGCGAACGCAGGCCTTGCGTGTTCTACGATCCGAGGTCCCTGTTCGCCGCCGACCGCTCAACCAGCGCGCTGCACGCGAAATGCGTGGCCGTTGACAGGCGAAAGGCGCTCGTTACCTCCGCGAACTTCACGGAAGCCGCCCAGCAGCGAAACACAGAACTGGGCCTGCTCGTCGAATCACCGCTTGTGGCGGGGCAGATCGAAGCTCATTTCCGGTCCCTTATTGAGAACAGGATTCTCGAGCCGGTCCCGTTGCCGAAAGCCTCCTCGCAGACATGATCTACGCCGACGGCATGCACGGACAGTTCCGGCTGGGCTACGGAGCGCAGTCGATCCATTCCGCCGCGGCGATGGCCGGGGACAGGACGGAGATCGACGATCTGGTGGCTGGCGGCGCGAACCCCGACTGCCGCGACGCAGGCGGCTGCACGCCGCTGCACTATGCCGCCTGGAATAACCCCGTCGGTGAAGTCGCGGCGGCGCTGTTCGAGGCCGGTGCCGACCCAGAAGCCTGCGACGGCCATGGCCGCAAGCCGCTCGATTACGCCATCAGCGCCGCCAACGACGCCTTCATCGAGGCGGCGCTGGACGCCGGCGCCGACCCGGCCGGCGGTGGCGAGGCCGTCGAGGACGCCCACGACCAGGCGCGCTACGGCTGCCCCGCGTTCCGGAAGATCCGCGCCTACAGGCGCCTGATGCGGGCTGGGTCACGGCTCCGTCTTCTCGAC
>JAPORR010000232.1 GCA_026710105.1 Alphaproteobacteria bacterium | reverse complement strand
CTTAGGACATCTGCGTACTGAAAACGACAAGAACATCAGCGAGGACATGGTTCGCGCCGCCTTCAACAGCCCGTTCCGGCCCTTCCTGCTCACCAGCACCTCGACCGGCCAGGAAGGACTGGACTTCTATCCCTGGTGCCATCGCCTGGTGCATTGGAACCTGCCGGGCAATCCACCCGATCTGGAGCAGCGCGAAGGCCGCGTTCACTGGTACAAGGGCCATGCCGTCCGGCGCATAGTATTGTTGGTTCAGAAGTGTAGGAGGCGTTTGTTCTTGGTCTTGGCCGGGGCGTCCGGCACTGGCAGGAGGTTCTGCGCATCGGGCGCAGGGTGGAATTCAAAGGGAAGTTCAACATCCCCGCCACCTGCCTCCGAAAAGCTGGGTAAGGGAAGAGCGCAGAGGAGGCCATGTCAGGCATGACAGGGGGCGTTATCGGGATGCGCGCGTCGGGCTATGCTTGTCGTGTCTGCCATGGAGGACTGGAGGATTCATGCCTTATGCAACGACCGACGACGGGGTGCGCCTGTATTACGAGGAGGCCGGCGCCGGCACGCCGGTTGTCTTCATCCACGAATTCGCGGGCGACAAGCGCTCCTGGGAGCCACAAATGCGCCATTTCGCGCGCCGCTATCGGGTACTTGTCTACAATGCGCGCGGCTATCCGCCCTCCGATGTGCCCGAAGACCTGACCCGTTATTCCCAGGCGCGCGCTGCCGATGACGTCGCTGCCGTGCTGGATGCGGCCGGCATCGACCGGGCGCATGTCTGCGGACTTTCTATGGGCGGCTTTGCGACCCTGCATTTCGGCTTCCGCCACAAGGCGCGCGCGCGGTCCCTGGTCGTAGCCGGCTGCGGCTATGGCGCGGAACCCGACAAGCGCGCACAGTTCAAGGCCGAGGCCGAGGCGACGGCGGCGCTGATCGAGCGAGACGGCATGAACGCCTTCGCAGACATTTATGCACAGGGCCCGACCCGTGTGCAGTTTGAGAACAAGGACCCACGCGGCTGGGGCGTGTTCCGCACCCAGCTCGCCGAGCATTCGCAGACGGGCGCTGCCGCCACTATGCGCGGCATCCAGGCGCTGCGGCCCTCGCTCTACGACTGCACCGACGAGATGGCGGCGCTCTCTACACCGACCTTGGTGCTGACCGGCGACGAGGATTGGCCCTGCCTGCTGCCGGGTCTACTAATGAAGCAGACCATTCCCTCGGCAGCGCTTGCGGTCATGGCCAATTGCGGCCACACCATCAATCTTGAGGATCCGGACGAGTTCAACCGACTCTGCAGTTCGTTCTTCGCTCAGGTCGATGCCGGGCGCTGGTCGCAGCGTGATCCGCGCGCCGCGACGGGCTCTATCCTCGGCGTGGAGACGGGATAGCAGACAGTTAGGCGCCAGACAGTCAGGTGCCGGTCTGCGCAATGTCCTGTCGGCAGACGGCGCCAGGCCAGTCAACCGCATCGACGCCGCGATAGGCTAGGGCGCGTGCCTCGGCTCGGGTGGCGCCGGCGGCCGCTATGCCCAACACCCGCCCGCCGGTTGCAACTATGTCCCCGCCGGTGCAGGCCGTCGTGCCAGCATGGAAAACTGTGACGCCCTCTGGCAGACGGTTGAGGCCTGTGATTCGGCCGCCCGTCTCGCAAGGCCCCGGATAGCCCCGGTTGGCCATGACAACGCAGACCGATGCCTCCGCCGACCAACGAAGGTCGATATGGGCAAGATTGCCTTCCGCCGCCGCCGCTAGCGCCGGCAGCAGGTCCGAGCGCAGGCGCAGCATCAACGCCTGCGTCTCCGGGTCGCCGAAGCGCACATTGAACTCTAGCAGCTTCGGGCCGTCCTCCTCAACCGTCAACCCGGCAAACAGCACACCTTGATAGGGCATGCCGTCCGCTGCCATTTGCTGGACCGCAGGCAGGAAGATCTCACGCTTGATCCGCGTGGCCAGAGCCGGCGTTATTGGTGGCGCCGGCGAATGGCTGCCCATGCCGCCGGTATTGGGGCCGGTGCCGCCTTCTCCTGCCCGCTTGTAGTCCTGGGCCGTCTCCAGCATCAGCACGCGCTCACCGTCGGCGAGCGCGAAGGCGCTGACCTCTTCTCCGAAGAGGCAATCCTCGACCACGACCCTGGCGCCCGCCTCGCCGAAGACGCGCTCAATCATGGCGGCGTGGATAGCGGCTTCGGCGTCTTCGACCGTTACGGCAACGGTGACGCCCTTGCCGGCGGCAAGCCCGTCCGCTTTCACCACCACCGGTGCGCCGCGCGCGCGGATGTGGGCGAGGGCGGCGCCGGCGTCGTCAAATACCGCGAATCCGGCGGTCGGGATGCCGGCGCGTCGTGCAAGATCCTTCATGAAAACCTTGGAACTCTCGAGCTGCGCCGCCGCCCGGCTAGGGCCGAACACGGCGATGCCGTCCTGCCGGAGACGGTCTGCCAGTCCGGCCGCCAGCGGCGCTTCCGGCCCAATGACGACGAGGTCCGCACGCTCCTGGCGCGCGAGTGCCGCCAGGCCCTCGACATCCCCGGTGGCGACCGGCATGCAGTCTGCCTCAGCCGCAATGCCTGGATTACCCGGCGCGCAGCAGAGCCGTTCTACCAGCGGAGAGGCCGCAATTGCCCAGACGAGCGCATGCTCGCGCCCGCCGCCGCCCACTACCAGAACCCGCATGGTCTTCACGCCCTCCCGATTTGCGTGTATCTCCGGCGGCCATGATGCACGCACCGCCACTTTCCAACATACCGGAATACACGGTCTGTGAGGTGTCGGCGGCCGTGCGTCGTAATCTGGAGACAGGCTTCCCGCGCGTGCGGGTGCGGGGTGAGATCTCTGGCTTCAAACGTGCGGCCTCCGGCCATCTCTATTTTAACCTGAAGGACGACAGGGATGTACTGAACGCTGTGTGCTGGCGCGGCACGGTAGGGCGCCTCGGGTTGGGCCCGGAAGACGGCATGGAGGTGGTCGCGACGGGCCGGGTGACGGCCTATGGCGCGCGCTCCAGCTACCAGATCGTAGTGGATGCGCTCGAACTTGCAGGCGAAGGGGCGCTACTGAAGCTGCTGGAGGAACGTCGCCATCGCCTCGCCGGGGAAGGGCTATTCGACGCGGACCGCAAGCGCCCGATTCCGTTCCTGCCGGCGCGCATCGGCATCGCCACCTCGCTCGGCGGTGCCGTGCTGCACGATATCCTGCACCGGCTGCGCGAACGCTTCCCGCGCCATGTGCTGGTGTGGCCCGTGCCAGTACAGGGCGAGGGTGCAGCCGCGCAAATCGCGGCCGCCATCCAGGGCATGGGCACACTGCCGCCGGAGATGCGCCCGGATGTGCTGATCGTAGCGCGTGGTGGTGGCTCTCTGGAAGACCTCTGGGCCTTCAACGAGGAAGTGGTGGTACGCGCGGCGGCCGACTCCGCCGTGCCGTTGATCTCGGCGGTCGGCCATGAGACCGACACGACTCTGATCGATTTCGCTGCCGACCTGCGCGCCCCGACGCCGACGGCGGCGGCGGAAATGGCAGCGCCGGTCCGCGCCGACCTGCTTGCCCGGACAGGTGGGCAGGCGGGGCGGTTGCTGGCCGCCGGCGCGCGTCTGCTGCAGGAGCGCCGTGCAGGAATCGCTGGCCTTGCGCGTGGCCTGCCGGCGCCAATGGCGCTGCTGGAGCAGGCAGGCCAGAGGCTGGACGACCGTGGCGAGCGCATGGAAGCCGGACTCCGGGCGCGGCTCGATGCTCAGCAGGAGCGGGCGGCCGTGCTGGGCGCGGCCTTTCTCCGCGCGGGGCAGCGGCGGGTCGAGGCTGAGGCGCACCGGCTGGGACGGCTCGATGCCGGTCGGCGCCTGCCAGCAGCCTGGATGCGGCTGGCAGATCACGCCGAAGCCGGCCTCAGACGGGCTGGCGCGCTGCTGGAAAGCTCATCCTACCGCCGCTTGCTGGAGCGCGGCTTTGCGCTAGTGCAAGACGGACTCGGGCCCGTAGTGTCGGCTGCGGAGGCGCGGAGGCGAGACCGCGTGGACATCGTCTTTGCCGACGGCGAGGTGGCGGCTCGCATCCTCGGGGACCGAACGAGCCGCAAGGACAAGCCGGGGCAGGGGACGCTTCTCTGAGCCGTCAGGTCAATGGAATGCCGGAGACATGCGCCACGAAGGCCGAGCGTTCCTCGAGTCGGGCGATCCAGGCGTTGCAATGGGGCAGGACCGGGCGTTCGATGTCGGGCAGGCGCATATAGCGGCAGTAGAACGCGCCGACAGGAATGTCGCCCATGGTGAAGCCATCCCCCGCCACGAAGGCGCGCCCCTCCAGATGGCTGTCGAGAATGCTCCAGACCAATTGCAGTGCGTCGGTGGCGCGTCGGATGGCATCCATGTCGCGCTCGGCTTCGGGGGTGCGAACCATGCCCCAGAAGACGGGCGTCATATGCGGCTGGAGCGATGCGGTCGCCCAGTCCATCCAGCGATCGGCCAGGCTGCGTGTCGCTGGGTCTTCCGGCCAGAGTCCGCCGACGCCGTGGCGCGCGCCCAGATAGCGGACGATGGCGTGGCTTTCCCAGATGACCACAGTGCCGTCGACCAGCACTGGCACCAGGCCGTTCGGGTTCATGGCGCGATATTCCAGTGTGTTATTACCGCCGAACGGTCCGCCAACATCAAGCCGCTCGCAGGCAACCCCGACTTCGCCGACCGCCCACATCGCCTTCTGCACGTTGATCGAATTGTTGCGTCCGTGAATGGTTATCATCGCGGTCATGGCCCATCATCATTCGATGCGGAGCCGAGCGCCTCCCAGCGTTCGCCCCAGCGGTCGAGATAAACGATGTCCTCAAGCGGCCCGCGGCCGACAGGGCCAAAATTCCCCATCGGCCAGCCGATCGGCAGGATAGCGTAGGAATGCACGCCCGGCGGCAGGCCAAGCGCGCGTTCGCTTTCCTCTTCAAAGAAGAGGTGGCGGGTGGTGAGCGTCGCGCCGAGACCAAGGCCGCGCGCCGCCAGCAACATGTTCTGCACCGCCGGGTAGATCGAGGCGCCCGACATGCGGCTCGGCGCCTCGTCTTCCGCTAGGCAGGCGATGATCCAGACCGGGGCCTCGTCAAAATGCTCCGTCAGATATGCCACCGCATCGTGCTGGCGGTGGTATTTCTCCGATGAACTGCCGGGCGGCGGCGCACTCTGTTCGTAGCGCGGCCCGATAATCTCATCGAAGGCGCGCTTGTAATGCACTTTCACCGCGCGCTTAATCTCGCGGTCCTTGACGACCATGAATCGCCAGCGCTGGAAATTGCCGCCATTGGCGGCAGAAGCGCCGGCCTCCAGGATCTTTCGAATCAGCTCATCCGGCACCGGGTCCGGCTTCAGCCGGCGCATGGCGCGGGTGCCGTGGAGGATTTCGAAGAGGTCGGGCATGGCGTCAGAGGCCTCCATTCGCGGGGCGGATGCTGAAGGGGTATGGATAGAGCCTTTCGGCAGCGGACGGAAGTGACGGGTGCCGTCTAGGAGGCGTCGCCGGCAGCCGCATATGGCGGCACGCCATCACTGCCGACGAGGTGGCAGGAGACCAGATGCCCCTCGCGCACTTCGCGCAGGGTCGGCTTCTCGTGCCGGCACTGATCCACGGCGAAGGGGCAACGAGGCGCAAATCGGCAGCCGGGTGGCGGGTCGATGGGGTTGGGCGGGTCACCCTGGAGGCGGACCCGGCTGTCCCTATCGCCCGTGCGCCGCCGTGCGGACGGCACAGCCGAAATCAGCGCCCATGTGTAAGGATGCAGCGGCAGGCTGAAGAGCGAGACACGATCCGACTGCTCGACGATCTCGCCGAGATACATGACTGCAATGTCGTCGCAGATATATTGCACCACGCCGAGGTCGTGGGAAATGAACAGATAGGTGAGGCCAAACTCGTGCTGTAACTCGCGCAACAGGTTGAGGATTTGCGCCTGGATCGCCACATCGAGCGCGGAAACTGGCTCGTCGCAGACGATCAGTTCGGGCTGTGTCGCTAAGGCGCGTGCGACACCAACCCGCTGGCGCTGACCGCCTGAGAATTGGTGTGGAAAGAGCCCGGCCTGTTCGGGCCTGAGTCCGACGCGGTGGAACAGGTCGGCGACGCGGCCATCGCGCTCGCCGGTGGCGCCCACATCCATCAGGTCCATCGGCTCGCGCACGATGGCGCCGGCGCGCATGCGTGGATTGAGTGACGAATAGGGATCTTGAAAGACGATCTGGATCTTGCGACGCATCTCGCGCAGCGAGTCACCATCGAGCGTCGTCATCTCGACGCCGTCGAGCCGGATCGATCCCTGGGTGACGTGCGCAAGGCGCATGGCGGCGAGCGCCGCGGTCGTCTTGCCAGAACCGCTTTCGCCGACGATTCCGAAGGTTGAGCCCCGGCGCACGCTGTAGCTGATTCCGTCCACGGCATGGACCGTGCCGCCGGACGTGAGGATATTGCGGCGAGGCAGCCGGAAATGGACCTTGAGGTCCTGAACCTCCAGCAGATAGTCCGCACCCCCGCCCGGCGTCCTTGTGCCCGTCATGGTGCGCCGGGCTCGTCGTACAGCCAGCAGGCAGTCCGGCGGTCCGTGCCGACCGTGAAGGGTTGTGGCGCCTGACGCCGACACAGGTCGTCTGCATGGCTACAGCGCGGCGCAAAGGAACAGCCGGCTCCGAGTGCGGCAAGCGAAGGCACGACACCGGGGATTTCCGTGAGCGCGCCTCGCTCGGGCGGCGGCTGCTCCTCCATATGCGGCACGCAGGCGATCAGGCCCCGTGTGTAGGGATGTTTCGGGCTTTCCAGAATCTCGTCGGTTGCCGCTTCCTCGACGACCCGGCCGGCATACATGACTATTACGCGGTCGGCCATTTCGGCGATCGCGCCCATGTCGTGGCTGATGAGGATGATGGCGGTGCCGGTCTTTTCCTGCATCTCCTTCAGGAGGTCAAACACCTGGGCCTGCACGGTGACATCAAGCGCGGTTGTCGGCTCATCGGCAATCAGTACGCTGGGCCGGCAGGCGAGCGCCATAGCGATCATCACGCGCTGGCGCATCCCGCCCGACATCTGGTGCGGGAACTCACGCACGCGCCGCTCGGCGGCGGGAATATGGACTGCCTTCAACATGTTCACGGCGCGCTCCAGCGAGGCGCGGCGGCTGAGCCTCTCATGCAGGCGCACGGTCTCGGCGATCTGGTCGCCAATGGAATAGACGGGGTTCAGAGAGGTCATCGGCTCCTGGAAGATCATGGAGATATCCTTGCCGCGCACCTCCCGCATACGCGCCTCGCTCGCTTGCAGCAGGTTCTCGCCCTTGAGCCGGACCGCGCCAGCGCCGATGCGCCCCGGTGGTGTAGGCACCAGACGCATGATCGAGAGTGCCGTCATGCTCTTGCCGCATCCGGACTCGCCGACAATACCGAGTGTCTGGCCGGGCTTCAGGGAGAGCGTGACGCCGTCGAGCACCCGTGCGATGCCCTGGCGGGTACGGAACTCAACTTCGAGGCCCTCGACTTCGAGCAGGGGGGCTGCTGTCTGCATGGCTCAGCGCTCCCTGAGGCGGGGGTTGAAGGCGTCGTTCAGTCCATCTCCGATTAAGCTGACCGCCAGCACAGTTAGGAAGATCGCGACGCCCGGAACGGTGACTGTCCAGGGGGCATCCAGCAGATAGTCGCGGTTATCGCCGATGAGCTTGCCCCAGCTCATCACATTGGGGTCACTGAGCCCGAGGAAGCTGAGCGCAGCCTCGAACAGGATCGCGACGCCGACGGTGAGGGCCGCGTTGACGATCAGCGGCGGGAGGGCGTTAGGCAGGATCACGCGCCAGATGATACGCCGATCGCGCGATCCGATGGAGCGCGCCGCCTTGACGAACTCAAGCTCGCGAATGCGCATGAACTCGGCCCGCGCGAGGCGCGCGACACCGGTCCAGGTCACGACGCCGATGGCGATGGCGACCGTGGTGAGGGTAGGCTCGAAAAGCGCTACCAGGACCATAGCGAGCAATAGCGGCGGTAACACCTGGAAGAATTCCGTGATCCGCATCAGCACTTCATCGACCCAGCCTCGGTAATAGCCGGCGAGCGAGCCAATGGTGATGCCGATGAAGATAGTGAGTGCGGCCGCCGAACCGCCTACCACGAGGGTGGCGCGCGCGCCGTAGACAATCGCCGTCAGCATGTCGCGGCCGAGATTATCAGTGCCGAGAACATAGCCGTCCTGCCCCGGCGGGGTGAACGGCATCCACACCATCTCGAAGGGATCGACTGCCAGGATCACGGGTGCAAAGAGCGCCGCGAGGATGATCGCTGTAAAGACCAGTAAGCCTACAACGGCGGACCAGTTGCGCATGTACATCCGCAAGAACTCGACGACCGGGCGTTCGATGTGGACGACCTCGGAACTGCCCTCGGATGCGCCCGGCGCGCTGTCCGGCTTTGTTGTCGGATACTCGGTCATGCGTTGCGCGCTGAACGGATGCGGGGGTCCACGACCCGGTATGCGATGTCGGTCAGCAGATTGACGATGATGACGATCATGGCCGAGAAAAACAGGATGCCCATGATGGTCGGCGTGTCGCCGCGCAAGATCGACTCGAAGGCAAGCGTACCGAGCCCCGGCCAGGTGAACACTGTCTCCACCACGACCGCGCCCGAAAAAATGTGTGAGAACTGGAGCCCAGCGATGGTGATAACCGGGATGACCGCATTGCGGAGCGCGTGCTTGTAGGTGACGGTAGTTTCGCCGAGGCCCTTGGCGCGGGCGGTGCGGATATAGTCTGAGCCCAGCACGTCCATCATGCTCGCCCGTGCGAGGCGGCTATAAGCGGCGAGGTAGATCGACGACAGCGACAGCACCGGCAAGAATAGATGGTGCAGCACGTCGAGATACCAGGCGAGCGTACCTCTTGGCGTCGTCGGGTCCACGAGGCCCGATAGGGGCATGATCTCCAGCATGGCGACGAACAGTACGATCAGCAGAAAGGCTGTCCAGAACACCGGCGCGGAGAAACCGACCAGGGCGAGTACGGTGACGAAATGGCTGAACAGCTTGTTCGGTTTGCGGGAGGCGATGACGCCGAACAGTGTGCCGATCAGGATTGCGAGCACTAACGCCGTGACGACCAGCAGCAGGGTCGGTGCGACGCGCCCGAGTATGAGTTCGGTGACAGGCAGGTTGAAATAGTAAGATGTGCCGAGGTCGCCCTGGAGGACCTTGCCGACATAGGTCGCGAGCTGGATGTGAAACGGGCGGTCGAGCCCATAAGTTCGGCGGATATCGTCCATTACTTCCTGGCTGGCGCCGCCGCTTTCCCCGGCGAGCGTGTCGGCGATATCGCCAGGCACCAGCGAGAGGAGAATGAAATTGAAAATGATGACGGCCAGCAGCAACGCAGCGGCGTAAAAGAGGCGCTGGGCGATGACGGTCAGGAATGCGATGACGCGGCCATCCTCGGCTTTGAGGAGCCGGTCCGGGGCGGCGTCTCGGCTTATGCCGCTCCGGACCGGCCTATTTGATGCGGGCTATTTGATATAGACCTCGTCCCACGGCGAGCTGACACCCCAGATCGAATCGACGGGCGGGTTGCCAACGCGGTCGTGGTTGAACACCGTGTGATAGGGTGACGTGTGCAGATAGGCGATCGGCGCCTCATCGACGACGATCTTCTGCATTTCCTGGTAGAGCGCCGCGCGCTTGTCGCGGTCCAGCTCTTTCCCGGCCTTCTCCATGAGCTCATCGACCGCGGCGTTCTGGAACTGCTGGGTGTTGTGCCACGGCACGCCGGGACGAATGTTCGTGGACTGGTAGGTGCGGTGGACGCCGATCACCGGGTCGCCCCAGTTGAATACTGAGTCCATCGTCATGTCGAACTCGTGGTTGGAGACGGTCTTGATCCAGGCCCGGAAATCCGCCGAGGCTTTGATCGTCACGTCGATGCCGACCTTCTTGAGCTGCGCCTTGACGAATTCCGTCTTGCGCTTCCAGGTGGCACCGCCAGGGATATAGTTCAGCGTGGTGCGGATACGTATGCCGTCGGCATCGGGCGTGTAACCGGCTTCGTCGAGCAGCTCCTTCGCCTTCTCAATATCATAGGTGTAAGGGTTCACATCCTTCGGCGCGAACACGCTGCCTGGATGAATCGGGCCGAGTGAACGCTGCGCATAACCGCCATAGAGCACCTTCAAGATGAACTCCTTGTCGATGGCGTAGGCGATGGCCTGGCGTACACGCTTGTCGTCGAAGGGCTCGTGCTTGGTGTTGAAGGCCAGCCACTCCAGCGGGCCGATAGCCGAATAACCGTCCGGCGTCAGCGTCAGGTGCTC
This sequence comes from Alphaproteobacteria bacterium, assembly GCA_026710105.1. Taxonomy (GTDB): domain Bacteria; phylum Pseudomonadota; class Alphaproteobacteria; order Bin95; family Bin95; genus Bin95. The sequence goes on along the minus strand of JAPORR010000232.1, from coordinate 1,294 downwards.
GTTCTTCTTCAAGCGGTCGAGGAACGGCGCGTTGGACTCGAAGGCGGTCATATCGACATCGCCCTTCTCCAGAGAGATCACGCGGCTCGTAGTCTCCGAGATTTTCTTATAGACGATCTGGTCGATATAGGGCTTGCCTTCGAGGAAATAGTCCTCGTTGCGCTCCATGATGATGTATTCGCCAGGCTTGAACTCCTTGAGCTTGAAGGGGCCTGAGCCGACCACGTTCTGGCTGTTTTGCGGATGTTGGCGAATGTTGTCAGTGTTGCCATACACATGCTTGGGGATGATCACGCCGAGCTGAGAGGAGAAGGCCAACAGGATCGCTGGGTGCGGGTTGCTGAGGTTGAACACCGCAGTCAACGGATCAGGTGTGTCGATGGATTCCACTGGCGCATACATAGGTTTGAACGGATGGTGCTCCTGGTAGGTCTCGATGGAGAATTTGACATCCTCCGAGGTGATCGGCATGCCGTCATGGAAACGGGCATTTGCGCGCAGCTTGATGGTTACCGTGAGACCGTCGTCAGAAATCTCCCAGCTTTCTGCCAGATAGGGCTTCGGGTTCCACTCGTCGTCGAACCGCAGCAGCGCCGCAAACAACTGCGTGCCAGGAATGCCGGTGGGGGTGCCGGAAGCGATGGCCGGGTTGAAGTGCCCCGCGATAATCCCGTACGAGAATGTCAGCGTGCCGCCTCGTTTGGGTTCTTCCGCCGAAACCGCCGCTGCGGTAGCTAGCACTGCTGCGGATGTCAGGGTGGCCAAGAGCTTTTTCATGGTCGTTTCCTCCTGATGGGTTCCGGTTTTATTCCGATGCCGGTATTCGCAGTGGCTCTGGGCCCAACCCGGAACCACCGGCATCCTCGAAGGTCGCGGATATGTTGTCAACGATGTGTGCGGTAGTGGGTCAGTTTGAAATCAGAAGGTTTATTGGGACGCTGGAATTTCGATAATCGATTTTATTTCCAAAAGGAAACCGTATGCCTTGCCTTTGATCCGTGTCAGATAAAGGGGCTTGCCGTTGGACTCAAAAAAACAATGAAGGGCAGGCACGTCAGCCCGAAGCGTGTGCGCTGGAAGGGAAAGGTTGGGGGGCTTGAAGCCCGCTAGAAGGTCATTGGCCTCGTCAACTGCCAATTGCAACAATTGCAGGCAAGAGCTTCGGCTTGCTTGGTCTTCAGCAACCGCCATTGGCGCTAAGGCAAACCACAGAAAAAAGGTCGCGGCAAATATGCGCATGGATTTCCCTCTATGCTGACGCTGCTGGCCTCGACGATTTGTATGGCCTTTTTTG
>JAPORR010000079.1 GCA_026710105.1 Alphaproteobacteria bacterium | reverse complement strand
CGTGTCCCCGCATGGGCTTGTCGACATACATCGTGTGCAAGCTCGGCGCATCGAAGCCGGTCAGCCACATGTCCCGCACGATCGCCAGCTTGAGCGCGTCGTCCGGGTCCTTGATCCGCTTGGCGAGCAACTCCCGGCGCGCCTTGCCGCCTATGTGCCGTTGCCAGTCCTTCGGGTCGGACGCCGCGCCGGTCATGACGACCTTGACGGTGCCGTTTTCGTCATCGTCGCTGTGCCAGTGCGGACGCAGTTTGACGATCTCCGCATAGAGCGCAACGCAGATCCGCCGGCTCATGCAGACGACCATCGCCTTGCCCTCCATGCCGACGACCCGGCTCTCGAAATGCTCGACCAGGTCCCGGGCAACCAGACACAAGCGCTTCTCGGTTCCGACGACCGCCTCGACATTCGCCCATCTGCGCTTGAGCCGCTCCTGTTCGCCTGAGGCCTCATCCTCGGTCAGTTCCGCAATCTCGTCGTCGAGGATCGGCTTCTCATTCTCGTCGAGCTCAATGCGGGCCAGGCGGCTCTCGTAGTAGATCGGCACCGTCGCGCCGTCCTCGACGCCCCGGTTGATGTCGTAGACGTCGATATATTCGCCGAACACAGCGGGCGTATTCACATCCTCCTTTTCGATCGGCGTGCCCGTGAAGCCGATGAAGGAGGCGTTCGGCAGGGCGTCGCGCAGATATTTGGCGAAGCCGTATGAGATTTCTCCGGTCTTGCGCGCCACCTTTGCACGGAAGCCGTACTGGCTGCGATGCGCCTCGTCGGCGATGACGACGACATTACGGCGGTCGGTGAGCACCGGGTAGGCGGTTTCGCCGGACTCGGGCGCAAACTTCTGGACGGTCGTGAACACCACGCCGCCGGAGGGACGGGTCAGCGCCTTCTGCAAATCCTCCCGGCTTTCCGCCTGCTGCGGGGTCTGCCGGAGCAGGTCGCGGCACATCGAAAACGTTCCGAACAACTGGTCGTCGAGATCGTTGCGGTCGGTGATGATGACGATGGTCGGGTTCTCCATCGCCGGGTGGGCAATGATCTGTCCGGCGTAGAACGCCATGAGCAGGCTCTTGCCCGACCCCTGCGTGTGCCAGATCACGCCAATGCGCCGGTCGCCGTCCGGCTGACCGTCAACCGTGGCGAAGCGGGACGGGTCTTCTCCCATGCCATCGCCATAATCCGGTATCGCCTGCCACGACTTCGGAACGGCTCGCAGTGTCGATCGAACAGCCCGCTGCACGGCGTGAAACTGGTGGTAGCCGGCCACGATCTTGACAAGTCCCGCGCCTGTGTCCTCGAACACGGTGAAGTCCCGGATCAGGGTCAGAAACCGGTTCTTCTCGAACACGCCCTGGATGACGGTTTCGAGCTCCGGCGTGCCCTTCGGGGCGATGGCGGAGCCGTCCACGGTGCGCCAGGGCATGAACCGTTCGAGATTGGCCGTCACCGATCCGACGCGCGCCTGGAGCCCGTCCGAGGTCATGAGCGCAGCGTTGGTGCGGAACAGGAGCGGTATCTCGCCCTTGTAGGTCTGGAGCTGGTTGAACGCCCCTTCGAGGGTGGCGCTTTCATCACCGGGATTCTTCAGCTCGATCACGGCCAGGGGCAAGCCGTTCACGAACAGCACCACATCAGGGCGGCGATTGTGCTCGTGCTCGATCACCGTGAACTGGTTCACCGCCAGCCAGTCATTGGCTTCAATGTCGTCGAAATCGACCAGCCGGGCAGCATCGCCGCCCATGCTTCCGTCCTCCCGGGCAACCTCGATGGGCACGCCTTCGACCAGGTAACGGTGCAGGCGGCGGTTCTCCTCGACGAGGGAGGGAGTTTCCGTCTGCCGCACCTTGCGCAGTACCTCCTCCAGCGTCTCGGCGGACAGGTGAGGATTGAGTCGAGTGAGCGCGTCGCGGAGCCGACCGGTCAGCAGCACCTCATCGTAGCTGCAGCGCTCCGGCGCCGGACCTTCGGGGCCGATGTCCGGCCCGTGCAACACGGCATAAGCCAGCGCGGCGAGCCATTCGAGGGCCGCGTCTTCCACCTCGCTTTCGGTGAATCTGGCCATCAGGCCATGCCCGTTCCCGGCACGGGACCTGCACGTTCGCGGTTAAAAATCCCACTAATTATCAAACCACGACCTCATTCAGGGCCGCCGCCAGACACCGGAAACTGGCGGATGTCGAACGAGCGGCATCGATATTCTCTCCGATCCGCTGTGCGGCTTCCAGCTTCTGTAATCCGCCTATGTGATACCCGGATTTTTGTAGTAACTTTTCAAATCTCTCCCAAGTCCCACCCTTGATGGCGTCGGGGTTCCTGTAACCGGCACGTTGCGGGACATTAACGGGGACGCGGGGATAGGCGATGCGCACTGCCTCCCAATCCCCAAAATACCATGCTTCGAGTTCCTCAATCGCGATTCGGATCGTGACCTGCCAGAAGTCGGTCGGATTGTTGTTTTTCATCCGAAGTCCGGATGCCATGCAGGCAGCCTTGAGACGTTCCTTGAGTTCGATGCAATCCTCATTGTCGCGGTCGACGACGACCACAATCCGATGTCCCGGCGGTAGCCATTGTGAGTATGCCTTGAGACGATCATCTAGTTTTCTCAATAGATCCGATTTTCCCCGAAAAGGATGTGTCGAAAAACTGCATTCCTCCGGTAGGATTCGTAACAACCATGCCTTGAGAAAAGCTTCCATGGATGCCTCTTCCAACAAAAACTCGAAATGTATGGGCACTTTTCAACTCCCCCGCCGCTTGCCGGGAAGTGGCAATCCGCCGCATGTGAGCGGATCGCCAACGCCAAATTGCTGCTCCATCCACAAATCGCCCAACTGAGCACCTGCTTCGACGAAAGCCACAATTCTTTCGTCCTCAGCAATCCGATCACACCGCGTATGGCCTTGCTCATCGCGCCACAGCATCCGCACCTCCTCGGGGCGTAATGCGTTAAGAAAAAATGGCGAGTGTGTCGTCACCAGCACCTGCGTTGTCGCTGCTGCGGCACGGCATTCCTCTGCAAGACCTTGAAGCAGACGTGGGTGTAGAAAGTTTTCCGGCTCTTCAATGCCCAGGAACGGTGGTTTTTCTGGATCATGAAGTAGCACAAGGTAGGCCAACATCTTCAGCGTACCATCGGACGCAAAGCGCGCCATGACCGGATCATCGAAAGGTGCGTCCTTGATCTGCAACAGCAGTCGACCGTCGGGCATTAAATCAGCCGTCACCTTTTCGATCCTCGGCACCCTTTCCCGCAGCTTTGTGAAAATGCTTTCCAGATTTCCGGGATGTTGTTCGGAAAGGTATTGGATCACGTTGGCGAGGTTCCCGCCGGTTCGGCTCAACTGTTCATGCGGTCCGGTTTCCGGTTGACGCCGGGGTTCATCCGTTGACAGGTAGGAGAGATGCCAGCCCATGACGAAATCCCGTAGTGCCACGACGCGGGGGTTCTCGGCCAACTGTCCGAGCGCACTCACCGCCAGGGTGTCTGCTGAACTGAGCGGGACATCATCCAAGCGCTGGTCCTGCTCATCCGGCATTTCGCCGGAGACGACCCTTCCGGCCCCTTTTTCGTATTCCATGAACCGAAAAGGTCTGCCCCGCCCCTTACGACTCCATTGCAACCACTCTTTTTGAACCAAGGGCTTTCCGTTTTCTTCCTCGATTTCCAGATGATAGGTGATGAGTGGGGTCTTGGGCGCCGTGGCTCGTTCGCGATACCTAATCTCGATCATAATCGGACCCGTATGCCCGCGCGTCTTCAGTTCACGGGCACGTCCGCGCCTGTCCCAGGCATGACGAAGCCCGTTCTGGAAACACTCGGAGAGAAACGCGAAGACATCGAAGACCGTGGACTTGCCGCTGCCATTCGGACCGAGCAAAACCGTTAGTGGTGTCAGTTTGTTGATATCGACATTTGCCATGGCTCTGAAATTTCTGACCGTCAGCCGTTCAATGCGGGCGGGGGCAGCACGTGTATCCATCAGGCATCTCCGTCATTCGGCGCGGCAGAGCGGTGAGGTTGCGTCTTCTGGCCGTTATCTTGGCCCGACGGAATAGGTTCCAAGGGCTTCATATGATCGCTCCTTCATTACCCTCCTCGACCACTGCCTCCATTGCCTTTTCGACGTTGCGAAGGCGGATTTCGCCGGACATGAGCTTCGGTAGGAGAAGGTCACGGGTCTGGGCTAGCTTTCGAGTCTCTAGTTCGTTCTTGATTGCGTGCTTCACAAGCGGACCGACCATCTGCCCCAAGATGGAAAGAACATCATCGGGAGGGCAGGTCGCCATGGCTTCCTTCAGATGCCATCGTTGGATATGCCCCATCGTCGTTGCCTTTGATGCGGCGATCGCTTGAAACTCTTTCAAATGATGATAAACCCATTGACTGAAAAACCATGCTGGATATCGGTCTGAAGTCACTTTGAATAGGTGCTGGTTGAGAGCTCCTTCACCCCCGGTCCAGAACTTTGCCATTAAGCTCCCAGACCACGAGAACAGAAAGTCACCATCAGTGACGATATATTTTTCAGGTAGTTCGTACGAGGCTCTGTTCGATTTTGCTGTTACCCCGCCCCGTAGTTCGGCAATCTTAATGACAGACAAACTGTCTTCGGGATCAGAAGCGGGAAACTTCTGGAGAGCTAAGCCGTTGAGAAAATCTGCGACTTCATCCAGAGGTTTTCTTTCCCACCCAACCGGCTTCCTCTCGTCATCCAGCGCGTCGGGAAATAGGTTCCAGAGTTCCGGGGCCAAGTATGGGTCGCGGCCTTCGGCCTTGGCGCGGGTCGGGCCGAAATCGACGAACCAGTCCTTGAAGAGCGCCCGTGCCATCGCCTCCAGCGTCTCGTTCATACGGCGGTTCAGGTCGATCTTGTCGTCTAGGGCACCGAGGATCTGGGCGATGGCGCGTTGTTCGGGAACGGGAGGAACCTCCAGGTCCTGCACATACACCGCTGCACGTGTCGTGGACGGAATGGGTGAGCCATCATCAATTTCGCCAAGCTTATGGTAGATGATTGCGTAGTAAAGCCAGCGCATATCAGCATCTACCTTGGGTTTCACAAAATAAGCCGTATCAATAACGGAAAAGGGGTCGTGGCTGAAATGGACACCGCGATAGGCCCCTTTTCGACCGAGGATTATTCCCGGGCCATCGGTCAGTGCCGTGTCAGTCCAACCAATTGGGCCATTGGAACCGAAAACTCGAAATGGAGCCTCGGCATTATGGTAACCACGAATGGCCTTACCGTATTCGAGGCTGATTTCACCCCCCCAACTGGAGTGCCTCCAACCTGTGGTCATACTGTGACGCCCGCCAAACGTGCCCGGATCGTCGTCGTCAAATCGTCAGCCTCGGCGAACTGCTCCTCAAGCATCTCCTTCAATTCCGCGAATCGCTCCTCGAACGGCACGCCGTCATCTTCCGTCATCGCCGTGCCAACATAACGGCCGGGCGTCAGGACGTGATCATGTTCTCTGATCTCTTCCAGCGTGGCAGACTTGCAGAACCCTGGGGCGTCTTCGTAGGAGGGCATGGCCGGCCCGCCGCACCAGGCATGATATGCACCGGCGATCCGGGCGATGTCCTCGTCGGAGAACTCCTTGCGGGTCCGGCCGACCATGTGACCGAGCTTCCGAGCATCGATGAACAGCACTTCCCCACGCCGGTCGCGACAGTCCCCGCCGGGATTCTTGTTGCGCGCCAGGAACCAGAGGCAGACGGGAATCTGCGTCGAGTGGAAGAGTTGTCCCGGCAGAGCAATCATACAGTCCACCGCGTCGGCCTCGACCAGAGCGCGGCGGATATCGCCTTCTCCAGACTGCAACGACGACATGGAGCCGTTGGCAAGCACCACACCCGCCGAACCGTTTGGGGCAAGGTGATGATGAATGTGCTGGAGCCAGGCGTAGTTGGCGTTGCCCGCGGGCGGAACGCCGAACGTCCAGCGAGCGTCCTGCCGCAACCGGTCTCCGCCCCAATCGGAGACATTGAACGGCGGATTGGCGAGGATGAAGTCGGCCCGAAGATCGGGCAGTTCGTCTTTGTGGAAACTGCCTTCGTTGTTCCATCGGATGTCGGCGTCGATGCCGCGCACCGCAAGGTTCATCCTGGCGAGCCGCCAGGTCGTATAGTTGCTCTCCTGCCCGTAGATGGCGATATCGCCGATGCGCCCGCCATGCTCCTCGACGAATTTCTCCGACTGGACGAACATGCCGCCGGAGCCGCAGCACGGGTCATAGACGCGGCCCTTGTATGGCTCCAGCATTTCGACCAGAAGCCGGACGACTGAACGCGGCGTGTAGAACTCGCCGCCGCGCTTGCCCTCGGCCCCGGCGAAGCTGCCCAGGAAGTATTCGTAGACGCGCCCGAGGATGTCGCGGGAGCGGTCGGCCTTCTCGGCCATGCCGATCCCGCTCACGAGGTCGATCAGCTCGCCGAGCATGACCTTGTTGAGCGCCGGGCGGGCGTATTCCTTGGGCAGAACGCCCTTGAGCGAGACGTTCCTGGCCTCAATCGCCAGCATCGCGTCGTCGATGTCCTTGCCGATGGTTGGCTGCCTGGCTCTGGCCCGCAGATGCGACCACCGTGCTTCCTTCGGGACCCAGAAGACGTTCTCGGCCAGATACTCCTCAGGGTCTTCCGGGTCGGCCAGCTCCTCCTTGAGCAGCGCTGCGCGCTTGGCCTCGAACGCGTCAGAGATGTATTTGAGGAAGATCAGACCAAGGGCAACATGCTTGTAGTCGGACGGCTCCATATTGCCGCGCAGCTTGTCCGCCGCCGCCCAGAGCCTGGCTTCGAACCCGAGAGTGGCGCCGCTGTTGCTCGCCTGCTTCGCCATATAGGCTGAACCCCTGATATTCATCGGAGACAGTGGCGTGCAATATACCGATCCGGCATGGAGCCGATAAGGGGATGCTATAGGCTCGAAGCCGGGTTTCCCCAAGGAATGTAGAAGGCCCCTCCAGCGCCGGCATGAACCGGCGGGCCGGCTCGGAGGCGCTGGAGGCAGCGCAGGGGAACGAGGGCCTGTTCCTGGCTGTCCCGATCCTGCTGGCTCTCGCCGTCGAGATCGCCCTGAAGGCATGGCTGCGCAAGGAGACTGGTGCACCGCCCGGCAAGGGGCATGATCTCTTCAAGCTGTTCAAAACCCTGTCGGAAGACACGCAAAGACGGATATCCGCCCGCATGCCGGCAGCTGCGGCTCCGGCCATTTTTCTGGAAGCCGCGCCAGGGATCGAAACGGCACTGTTCCAGAACCGAAACCTGTTCGTGGACTGGAGATACGGATACGAACATGCGGGCGTAAACGCCGAGACAGGCATTCTCTTCACGGCTCTGGAGGCGATCATCGACGCATATCGACCCGTCGAGACCTGGAGGGGCTTTATCGGGGAATGAGAGGCCGCACAAAGCTGCGCTCCCAAGGGAATCGCGGGATGACCGCAAGATCGGCATGCGGAAAAGGCACGGTGGCCCAGGATCGCCGAGATGGTCGGGAGCAAGCGCGCGGCACGGGCCTTCTGCGACGATTGCAAGTCGAAGGCCATCGGGCCGCGCGCCTACCATGAGCGCTATGCAATGCAGCAGCCATGGGTGCAGATCGCCGCCCGCATCGGCAGCAAGAACGCCGCCTCCTGCGAGCGCCAGGCGCGGCGCTATGCGGCCAGCAAGGACCTCCCCTGGCCGGTGCCGCGCCTCACCATGCAGGACGTGCCATGCCGCGCGCCTGCACGACTGGCGTGAAGGATAGGAAGCCCAACCCACGAACAGGGTGCCATGATTGTTAAGTATGTAGCACCAAACCGGCCAGGGAGACCCCCACAACCACAACCAATCCGACTTTTTAGGGCAACCTTGCCCCTACTGTTCGAACCCCAGAAACCATGCAACGATATACGGAAAGTGATGAGGGGAGGTCGGGAGGCGCATAGAGGAGACCCAGCGCGGAGCGCTCTCTCGCGGGCGCGGGGAGGGGGGATCGGTGCGGCTGTTTGGAGGGCCTTTTCTGTAAAAACAGCCGCAATCGTGACACCCATCCCCTAAGATATTGATTCCGTGGGAAATTGGCCGGAACGGTGTTGAAGGTTGCCTGTCACGGTCCGACACAGCGCCGGAAAGGCCGTCGCGGCGCTCTCAGACGAATTTCAGGATCGCCAGCGCGATCATGGCAGCCAGCGCTAGGATCAGCCGGGTTTCGCGCTTGGCCATGTCTTCGGCCAGGCGCGCCAAGGCGGCCTTCTGATCCCCGGCGATACGCTCAATTGCGGTCGTGTATTCGGCCCGCTATGGTCTTCATGCGCTCCTCCGTGCGGACGATCCGCTCGGATAGCTCATGCGGCGCACCGCTGCCGATGCAAGGCAGGGACCAGAAATGCTTGCGCTTTTGTTTCAAGCCGCGCCCTTCCAGCAGCAGGTCGTCTTCGGTCAGCCGAACAACATTGACGCCAGTTGATCCCTTTCCTGGGCCGTCTGCTCGGCCAGGTCTTCCAGTGGGTCCAGGTATGGCTTCTGGTATTCCAGCAGCGTCGCCCTCTCGATCTCCTGCCGGATCCACTTCTGGTCGCCCGTCTCCCCCTCGTGGGGCGGCCTGCTCTCCCGCAGCCACTTCACCGCGTCCAACTGTATCCCCAGGAAGTCCTCCAGTTCCCCCGTCCTCCGCAGATACGCCAGTGTCTTCGGGTCGTCCTGTTCCAGGTGTCTCAGCAGCATCGACCTGTAGTCGCTCATTGTCGTCATTGGGAGTTGCTCCTTCTATCTTCGATGTTGGTGTCATGAGCGAAATCGTTGCCGGGATCGTGGCGCAGGCTCTCGTAGATCATTCTCAGATAGAGTGCCGGAGTTTCCTTGTCGGGCGATTCGCTACTGGCGGCGCGTTCCACCAAAGCCGGCGGACAGGTCGCGGCGCCGGAGTGTGCCGCCAACCCTCTGGTGACGGTTCCCGAAGAATACGCCGGTGATCTCGCCGGCATCGCCTCCGGTCTCGACAAACACTTGCCCTCCATTATCGAGCGCGAGGACATAGTGCAGGTCGCCATCGCCCCACCGCGCTCCGGTGCCGAGCGCGCCCGGCCCCGCATGGGGAGCCCATTTCTCCAGCTCGGTGAAATCCAGCTCGCCGTGCAGCGAGGCAAGCTGGATCGTCATGTCCATCGCGCCGGCGACGGCTTCCGCCTGAGGCGTAAGGCCGAGCATCCGTCCCGACCAGCTCGCGCTGCCGGAAACCTGCCTTGAGAGCGGCGAAGGGTTCAGGGCGATTGCGTAGGGGCGCGACAGCCCGTTCTGCCAGACGGCCCCGAACACCACGGTCTGTTGCCGCCCAGGCACATAGTCGATGCGCCCGAAGACATGCGTGGATACATCGCTCCACGGGCCGAGATCGTTCATATCGAGACTGCTGCCCCGCGTTCCGACGGACAGACGGTCATGGACCGCATACAGGGCCGCCTCGTCGAGCGGCGAGAGGATCAGCCAGTCGGACCGTCCCTCGTCCCCGCTCGGGTGCGTGATGGTGTCCGGGAAGTCAGCGGGGCTAACATGGCCGCGCCCGAGAGCATGAAGAAGCTCGTGGAGCAGGACATGCGCCCGATCCCGTACGCCCAGCACACGGATCGGATCCACCGCTATGGAAGCGCCTGTCATCCGGCCGTCGGTCGTTGCTTGCCACCAGGCGCATCCAACGGCCCTTGATGAAGCGCCGCAACTCGTTGGCCAATTCTCTCTGCGGGTAAACCCGACCTCAATGAAGCCGGAATTGATCTGGCCATCGGGTGCGGCGGCTTCATCGCTGAAGCGCAACTGCCAATCCGGCGGCAGTGCGCTGTTTATGAGTCGAACGGCCATCAGCGTCTCGAACCAGTCCTGCTCGGTGGCCACGCCTTCGACCATGCGGACCGTCGGAGGCGTATTGCCCCAGCGTCGGACCAGTCCATCATTGAAGCGGGCGTCGGTGCGGAGATAGCGGATAAGCTCGCTTGCGCTCACGCCGTCGCGCAGGCGCATATGGCCGACCTCAGCACCACCATGCACGGTATGCAGACTGGGCGGATAGCAGCGCTGCACTTGCGTCAAGCAGCCGCGCGGGTCTTCGGCTTCCAACCGCTCAATCATCTTCGACACATCCACACTACCGACGACAGCGAACTGGCCGGTCGCGTCGGAGTTGGCTGGCTCGTTGCTGGCGTAGCTGCTTGGCCCGCGCTGTCCGCTGGTCGCAGCAGCGCCATAGGACATGGTCGCCTGGCTGCGGTCGTAGGGATTAACGTTCTGCTGAGCCGGCGGTTGCTGTGTCTGCGGCCCGGACGGGCGCTGCACAGAGTTGGAGCCTCCGCCTCCGCAGCTTCCGAGAATGAACGCGGCCGACGCAAGGGCGAGGATGATGCGCATCGGATTTTCCCTCATCGGTCGAGATGGGCGTTGTAGCCAAGCGGCACGCGCTTGAACGAGCGGAACCAGGTCAGCCAGTCATCGAAGCGGCCGACGGCTCCGGAAGTGCACTCATAGGCATACGCCCGCAGCCGCCCGCCGTCGTTGGAGCCGTCGTGATCGAGATTGTCCTGGTCAAGGACCACACCGACCATGCAATCGGCACCGCCTCTTTCCGCCAGCGCCATGTAGCCCCACTGGCTCCCGGCGTAGGCTGTGCTCTCGACCCGGCGGAAGTTGTCGAAGCCGTCCTTCCTGAACGCCTTGAGGGCCCTGGATTCCGACTGGTAAGACCATGCCTGCCAGTATTTTCCCGGATGGATTGCGGCAATCCAGACCGATCCGCCCCGGAAGCGCACCTGCCATCTGGAAACATTGCTCTGGTCCCGCCTCTCTACGCCGCGCCATTCCTTCACGGGCGCATCGGCGATATTGGCCGGAACGGTGTTGAAGGTCGTGCTGTCCGCCTGGGCCGCGCCGCAAGCGGCGAGAGCTACGGCGGCAAAGGCGAGGCGGGTAGGCATGGACGCAGTTCTCCGGTTGCATTGCCCGCGCCGGCTGGCGTCGGGTCGTTGCTTGCATCACTGGAAGAGTGCGCCCCGCCTATTCGCCAGGCACGGGTCATGACTCCCTTGCCGGGTTCGGCTGTTCTATTCAGCGGGCGACCCGACATAGCGGGCCAGTGATGCAAGCAGGGCGAAGATTGGCAGACAGCGGACTGGAAGTCCATGCGGCGGCCGGGGCCGTCACCATAAATCGCTCGTGAGCGCGTTTCCGGCTCCGGATGGGGTCTCGATACCTCGATACCCGGAACGGCCCTTGCGGACACTAGCGGCGGCTTCCTGCTCCGCCACGGCGGCAATCCGCGCTCCGGTCCGCTTACGGAAAGCGGCGGAAAGGCCGGCGCTCGCAGCTTTCTGGCGCGGTCGCGGTGCAGCCGGTCCGCACCAAATGCCCCCATTTGGGACCATACCTGTAATCAGTTATAGGCCGTCCGGTGTGCGGCGCCCGGCGTCTGGACGTCGTGCGGGGCCGCCAGGTGACATGCGGACGGGTTCTCTGCTGTCAGGAATGGCGGCGCAGGCGCGTCAGGAAGGCCGTCAGGCGCTTTCGGGCACGATCAAGGGGGGAAGGACCCGGAATAGACTCTGGCGGGCTTCTACAGGGCTTCCAGGGAGTCCGGGTCGAGGCTTGCCGCCGCCTTCTTGAGCCGGAAGTCCATGCGTTGGCGGCGCGTCGGGGAGGCTGCATTTCCATGACGGGCCCGCGCGCGGCGCAGCGTTAACGGGAGCCGCCCGCGCCACCCTATCCCTCCTTAGGGAGACCTAGG
>JAPORR010000155.1 GCA_026710105.1 Alphaproteobacteria bacterium | reverse complement strand
CACACGCCAGTTGCCGGAGACGCGAACGCTCCACTGGCCCGCGCGGTCGCCCTTGAGGGGATGCAGCCGAAAGCCCGGCGCGTCCGCGCTCCCGGGATGCGTCGCCTCTTGCAGACGGAACAGGATACGCCGAAGCCGTGGCACGAGACCGGCGGGCAGCCGCGCTGCGTCGTCGCGCTCGTGCAGCGCCCGCAGTCCCCTGTGCCTGATCCTCATGCGTCACTGTAGCGCGCCGCGTTACACGCCGCAATCGCCCACCGTGCCGTCGTGACTGGCGGCGATACTGCGGAGCGGTGACGTGTACACGGCCCGATCCCGCGCTGCGGGAACATGTGCGGCGACCGCTGCGGCGCGATGGTAACGTGCGAGCGCGCACCGACGCCGGCAGTGAGGGCCGAGTAGGTGAGGCTGTCGGCGCGCGCGCCTTCATGCATTGATCCGTTACCTCGTGCTTCCTATAGTGCCGCCTGGAAGCCGCGCGGCGGTTCGGGGACTGTCTCCGCAAGTGCGCGGCGGGCGCTGCCGCTCAAGCGCCGCTCGGGCTAAACGCCGGCTGCACAACGGCTTTCATCGCCCGACAGCTTGAGCGGTCAGGAAGCGGGACAGGAACGCCCTTCGGCGGTTGGGATACACACCCCACGCACATCATGAGCCGGTGGTGGCGAAAAGCGAGTGGTCAGCGGATTGGCGAGAAGGAAGTTGGCTCCAGAAGCTGGTTGGTCTGCTGCTTGAGGCTCTGAAAAGGTTGGTGGCGGAGGCGGAATGTGGCCCAGCCCGGGTCTTGCTCCATGCCGGCTCGGCGGCGCTCGCGGTCACCGATGCTTTCATAGGCCCACATGAAGACGGCTTGGTTGATCGGGCCGACTTCGGTGGTCGCGAACAGCAGCAATTGTCCAAGATGCCGACGTTGCACAGCAAGGCCGATATCGCGATAGGCTTCAAGCCAGGCCGTGCCCTTGCCTGGATACATGTCATAGGTGCGGTGATCGACGATCATGCCGGCACCGGGCAGGGTGCGTTTGAACGGCAGGTCGGCCTCGCTCTGCACGGGTGAGAAGGAGGTCGGGCGCAGCAACTTGCTCTCCTGGTATGCGAGCGCTCCGAGCGCGCGCGCTTCCTTCAAGAATTCCTGCCATTGCGGGTCTTGCGCCCGCGCGGCCTGGCCGGCATCGCGGGCATCGATATCGTCATAGCCGCGCAGAAAGACGAAGCGGTTGACGGGGCCGATAACGCTGGTGAAACAGCCGAGGCTCGGGCCCATATGACGGTCGGAAGCGGGCATGCCGAGCCGGCTGTAAATTGCGAGCCAAGCCTCCATGCTCCCGGGGCGGAAATCATAACTGCGCTGTTCGATCAACATGGAAAGAGCAGTGCTCCTCTGTAGGGGTCAGGGGTCGAGGCGCACCCGGTCTCCATACCGAGTGCCGTGATAGAGGGGCACCGGCGGGGCAGACTCACCCGCAAGAGCGCCGGTTTTGCGCCGTCGCACCTCTTCCAGCGCCCTAGCGGTAACACCGGGCGTGGCGGGCATCGCAACGGCACGATCTATGGCGATCCATTGTAGGTCCTGAAGCTCGCCACTGCCGCCGAGCTCGCCCCGGGCGTGGCAGCCGTCGGCAAGGAAGAAGCGCGCATGGAAACGCCGTACATCGCCGCGCGGTGTGATCGCTCGAAACACATAGTCGAGCACATCGAGCCTGGGCGCGAGGCCGGTCTCATAAAACGGGCGCCAGGAGTCCGGGATACGGTCCATGTACGCCGCTCCGCCATGCGGCCCGCCGACGGCGAGACCGGTTTCCTCGAACGCCTCCCGAATAGCTGCCAGACCGAGCGCCCGTGAGCGTCTCACCGTGGCGTTGCGTTGCAGCCGTTCGAGCACGGGCGCGCGGAGATCGGCCAACGGTACCACGCGTCCGTCTTCGGGGTCGACCCGGCCGCCGGGGAACACGAAGGTGTTGGGCATGAAGGCATGGCGGGAAGATCGGCGCCCCATCAACACCTCGATATCCTCCGCTTTGCGGCGGTAGAGAATCAGCGTGGCGGCATCGCGCGGTCGCATAAGGCTGTCCCAATTTTGACGCCCGCGACTCTGCCGGATTCCAGACGCCGCTGACAGGGGCTAGAATTGACGCAGTGAGAACGGGGAGGGCCACCGATGGCGAAGGCGTTTGACGGGGTGCGGGTAATCGATTTCACACAGGTGATTGCCGGCCCGTTCTGCACCCAGCATTTGGCGATGATGGGCGCCGATGTTATCAAGCTGGAGCAGCGCAATGGCGGCGACCAGGGCCGCTACCTGATCGGCGACAATGATCTCGGCCGCATCGGCATGTCGCCGCTGTTCCTGTCGATCAATTCCGGCAAGCGGGCGCTCACGCTGGACCTCAAGCACGTCCGTGCTCGCGAGGTGGTGCATCGCCTCGTCGCCGGGGCCGATATCGTGGTGGAGAATTTCAAGGCCGGCACTATGGAGCGGCTGGGTTTCGGCTATCAGGCATTGAAAGCGGTCCGGTCTGACCTCGTCTTCTGTTCGATATCCGGATATGGGCAGACCGGCGCCTATGCAGGCGCACCGGCCTATGACGGGGCGATCCAGGCGGCGTCGGGCATGATGTCGGTCACGGGCCATCCCGATACGGGCCCTGTCAGGGCGGGCTTCACGGCGGTCGATCTGTCCACCGGTATCACCGCCGCCTTCGCTTGTGCTTCAGCGCTTTTCCGCCGGAAGGTGACGGGCGAAGGCCAGCGGCTCGATGTGACGATGTATGAGTCGTCGCTGTCCATGCTGGCTCCGCTGCTGATCAATTACCTGACCACGGGCACTATGGCCGTACCGGCCGGCAATTCTTCGCCGGCGCGGATCCCGACGGCAGACTCCTTCCCTGTGAAGGACGGGGCCATCCTGATGACCTGCCTGACCGAGCGGCAATGGCAGGGCCTGTGCCGGGCGCTGGCCCGGCCGGACCTTGCCGCCGATCCGCGTTTTGCCGACGATGGGGCGCGCAAGGCGAACCGGGACGCGCTGCGGGCAGCGCTGGAGGCGGCGTTCGCGGACGACACACAAGAGGGCTGGGAAGCACGCCTGGCAGCCGAGGGTGTGCCGGCCGCGCCGATCAACGACCTCTCCCAGGCACTCGCCCATCCGGCGCTCGCCGAAAGGCACTTCATCGAACGCCGCCCCGGGCCAGCCGAAACCGGGCGTGAGGTCTATACGATCAACCCGGCTTTCCTCGCCTGTCCCGACGGCCCCGGAACGGCTCGCCCGCCGCCGCGCCACGGCGAGCATAGCGACGAGATACTCACCGAAATCGGCTATTCGGAGGCAGAGGTCGAGGCGCTCCGGGCCGAAGGCGTCGTCTGAGCCTGCCCGGCTGCCGGCCGAAGGTCCCGTTTCGCAAAGGATCCGCTCAAGTCTCGGAAGACGAGGCGAACCGAGATGCGGTTGTCCACATCGCCGCCGGTCATCTTGTATTCCCGCTCGAATGCCGTCTCGAACAACACGCACTCATCTTCGTATTTCAGACCGACGCCGCCGAGCATCGAGCGCCCGGTATCTAGGTTCCGCCGGTAGCGGCCGAAGGCGGACCAGTGCATGTCCATGGTCGCGCGCAGGGTGAGATCGACCTGCTCGCGCTCGCCGCCTGCCGTGTTGGGGTCGGGGTCGGAAACACCGACGGCCCTGGCGTAGCGGGCATCGAATTGCAGCGGGTTTAGATCCAATGACAGATCGAGAGCGGTCTGCCGCGCGGTCAAGTCGTCCTTGTCGAGGCGGAAGCGGTAGCCGAGTGCGGTCATCTGCCCTGCTGTCAGGTCCACCTTGCCAACGATGTCCGACACGGCGGTGTCGAGTCCGGAGCCCACCGGTGCGTCCTGATTGGCCTTCCGGCGCCGGCTCTGCCCAAGGCCAGCGTCGACATGCCAGTCGCCGGACCCATGTAGGCTGGCCTGGAACCCGTAGTCGATACGCTGGCCGGTCTCCACGCCGTCCAGACCGGGGAACCGGTTGACCGCGAACAGATTGGCGAATTCGAACTCGACCGCCCGGCTGTCTTCCATCGGGAATTCGTCGGAGTCAGCGCTGTTGCGGCCCAGCACGAGCTGTGCCCTGGGCTCTATCGTGACCTGCATGTCCTGCATCCCACCGGCCAACAGGTAGCTCCAGCCCGCCGTGGCCTGCGGCAGCAGACGGGCATTGTTGTCATCTGCATTCCCGTCACCGCGCACGAGGTCCCCATGCGCGACATCGCCCCGCAGACCGGCACCGACTTCGAGCCGATGGCCGCCATCGGTGAAGCGCTCCAGCCGCCAGCCGCCCTCGAGCATCACGCGCTGGTTTTCGTCGTCGCGGCGGCGGTGCAATGCAGCCCCTGCAGCCCGCAGCGACCAGGCGCCGTCCGGCGACGGCTCGCCACGCCATTCATAGAAGAGTTCGGGCGCCGCCAGTGGGGACTTGTCTCCCGATACGCCTTCGCGCAATTCCTGTGCGTCGAACACGCCCACGCGCGCATAAGAGTGGTCGAAGAAGCCCTCTGCTTCCGCGAAGCTGGGCAATGTGTCGGCGCCGTCGAAATCAACCAGGTCCAGATAACCGTCATCCGACGTGCGGTAGAACTCGCCCCTGAACCGCCATGCTGTGGTTGCATCTACCTCACCCTTGAGGCGGATATGGCCGCGCGGGCCGCTTCCTGCTCGCTCCGCGGGCTCCTTGTCGAGGCTTGCGAGGCTGCCAGACAATTCTAGATGACCCCGGTCGAACAAATGCCGGTATTCGCCGGCACCCACGAAACCGCGGTCACTGGCGACCACCGGGATGAGGGTCGCGTCCCGGTTCGGCGCGATATTCCAAAACCAGGGCGTTTCGATCCGGGCCCCGAGGTCGCTGTCGAGCCCGACCGACGGCGTGAGGAACCCGCTCTTGCGGTCTACATCCGGATCGGGGTGGCTGAGATAAGGGGTGTAGAGCACCGGCACGCCCCACATCTCCAGCACGGCGTCGCGGTAGGTCACTTTCTGTTCTACCCGGTCGTGGGTGACGCGTCGGGCCTTCACCTGCCAGGTCGGCGCCGCGGTAGGGTTATCGGCGCAGGGCTCGCAGGCGGAATACACCGCGCGATTGAGATCGGCCTGTGTGCCGCCTTGCAATTGCCCCGAACTCGCCGCCAGCCGCGAGCTGGATCCTAACCGAGCCCTGAACTGCTCGACGAAGCCATCTTTCAGGTCTTCGCCAAGCTCTACCGAATCAGCGAACATGACCCCACCATCCGGCTGGATGAGTGTGACATTGCCATGCGCACGCGCGATGCCGGTATTGCGGTCGAGAACGATCCGGTCGGCGCGCAGGATTCGCCCCTCGCGGGCAAGCTCGACATCGCCTGTGGCCGCGACAAGATTGCGTTCCCGGTCGAATTCGATCCTGTCGGCCTGGAAGATGAGTGGCTCGGGCCTTGGGTCGCCTCCGGGCTCTGCCGCCGCGCTCGCGGCCATGCCCAGCAGGAGAAAGACAAGAAGCACTCTCACCGGCCTGCCGCATAGCCTTGCATGAGGCGGGGATTGGCTGCCGCCTTCAACAGCCCGTCCTCCCGGGTGCAGGCACTGATCCGCCCGATGCTCCAGGGGCCGATGACCTCCACCTCATGGCCGCGCCGGGAGAGTGTGGCGACGGTTTCTGTAGGCAAGCGTTCCTCCACAGCCAGCCGGCCGGGATCGGCCTGGCGGGGATAGAAGGATGACGGAAAATGATGGCTTTGGAAGGTGGGCGCGTCGATCGCTGCCTGGAGGTTCATGCCGTGATGGACATGGCGCAGGAAGAAGATCAACGACCACTGGTCCTGCCCGTCGCCGCCTGGCGTACCGAAGGCCATCCAAGGCTCCCCGTCTCGGAAAGCGAATGAAGGGCTGAGCGTGGTCCGTGGCCGCTTCCCCGGTGCCAGGGAACCGGGCAGACCCTCCTCCAGCCAGAACATCTGCATGCGCGAGCCGAGGCAGAATCCGAGTTCGGGAATGACGGGAGAGCTCTGCAGCCATCCGCCGGAGGGGGTCGCCGACACCATATTGCCCCAGCGGTCGATGACATCGAGGTGGCAGGTGTCGCCGCCTGACAGCGTGATTGTAGGCTCGCCTGTGCCCGGCACTGGACCGCGCCGCCCGCCGACCCGCACTGTCGAGGCGAAGCCCTCGACGGCGCCTGGCCGGATTGCCCGGCTGGCGTCCGCATCAACCAGCCGGCGCCGGGCATCATTGTAATCGTCTGACAGCAAGCGCTCCATCGGCACCTCGACATGGGCCGGGTCGCCATAGAAGGCCTCGCGGTCGGCAAAGGCGAGCTTAGCGCATTCCACGACGACATGGACGAAGTCCGCGCCGAGCGGGTCCATGCCCTCAAGGTCAAAGCCCTTGAGCAGCGCCAATTGCTGCAGGAACACCGGTGCCTGAGACCAGGGGCCGGCCTTGGCCACCCGGTAGCGCCCGTAATCATATGTCAGTGGCTCTTCATAGCTCGCCTGCCAATTGGCCATGTCTTCGCCAGAGAGCAGTCCGTGATGTCGGCGTCCTGAGCTGTCCATGACCTCGTTGCCGGCCGCGAAGTCAACGATCATTTCGGCAATGAAGCCTTCCCGAAAGATACGCCGGGCGGCGTCGATCTGGTCTTCCCGTGACCCGCCGCCGGCTTCGGCGACAAGGCGCGTCCAGGTCCGGGCAAGCGCAGGATTGCGGAAGAGCGTCCCAGCCTCCGGCAGCCGGCCACCCGGCAGATAGACAGCGGCAGAGCTCGGCCATTCCTCGCGGAACAGGGACTCAACGGACGCGATGGTGGCGACCGCATGGCCGACCAGCGGGTAGCCGGCGGCAGCGAATTCGATCGCGGGGCGCAGTAGCCGCGCGAGGTCCATCGTGCCGTAGTCGCGGGCGATCGACAGCCAGGCATCGACGGCGCCCGGCACGCAGCAGGCCAACAGCCCTGTGCCTGGCACGATGTCGAGGCCAAGCGTACGAAAGGCGTCGATGGTTGCAGCCGCTGGTGCCGGCCCTTGGCCGCAGACGACCCGCAGCCGCTCTTCGCCCGCGCTCCAGATGAGCGCCGGCATGTCGCCGCCGGGGCCGTTGAGATGGGGTTCGACGACCTGCAGCGCGAAGCCGGCGGCGACCGCGGCGTCGAAGGCATTGCCGCCCTCCTCCAGCGCGGCCATGGCGGTGGCCGTTGCCAACCAGTGCGTCGAGGCGGCGACGCCGAAAGTGCCGAGCAGTTCGGGGCGTGTGGTGAACATTGGCAACACTCTATCCGTTCATACGCCTGCTATAAAGTCGTGGTTTGAAGGAGAGGCGAGGAGCGAATGGGCGCACGGCCGATGGACGGCATCCGGGTTCTGGATGCGGCGAGCTTTGTTGCAGGACCCCATGCGGCAACAATCCTAGGCGAGTTCGGTGCAGAGGTCATCAAGGTCGAGCAGCCCGGCGGCGATCCCTGGCGGCGCTATGGCACGCCAAGCGCGCGCGCTGACAGCTCGCTCGCCTGGCTCAGCGAAGCGCGTAACAAGCGCTCGGTCACGCTCAATCTGAGCATGGTGGAAGGGGCGGCGTTGTTCCGTCGGCTGGCGGCCGACGCCGATGTGGTGTGCGAGAATTTCCGCCCCGGCACGATGGAGCGTTGGGGCCTCGGCTATGACGAGCTTGCCGCTGCCAATCCGGGTCTGGTCATGCTGCGCGTTACCGGCTATGGGCAGACTGGGCCCTATCGTCGTCGCCCGGGCTTCGCCCGCATCGCCCATGCTTTCGGCGGCCTGACCCATCTCGCCGGTTTCCCCGGAGGTCCACCGGTGACACCGGGCTCGACCTCGCTCGGCGATTACATGACAGGCATGTATGGGGCACTCGGCGTGCTGATGGCGCTCCGCGAGCGGGAAAAGTCCGGGCACGGGCAGGTCATCGACCTGGCGCTCTTCGAGCCAGTGTTCCGGGTTCTGGATGAACTCGCACCTGCCTACAACGCGGCGGGGACGGTGCGCGGCCGCGAGGGGGCCAACACGCTCAATGCCTGCCCGCACGGCCATTTCGAGTGTGGTGACGGACGCTGGATTGCCATTGCCTGCACCAGCGACAAGATGTTCGAGCGGATGACCAGCGCCATGATGCGGCCGGACCTGCAAGAGCGTTACGGCGCCGCGCCTGCGCGGCTGGCGGCGCGTGAGGAGGTAGACAGCGCCGTCGCGGAGTGGCTCGGTTCGATGGACCGCGACGCAGCGATGAAACGCTGCCTCGCTGCGGAAGTGCCGGTCGGCCCGGTCAACGCCGTGGACGAAATCTTCGCCGATCCGCATTTCGCGGCCCGGGAAGCGATCCTGCGGATCAGCGATGAGGATGTCGGCGAGGTCGCCGTGCCCGGCGTCGTGCCGAAACTATCACGCACGCCAGGGCGGGTGGAGCGGCTCGGCCCTGCGCTCGGCGAAGCTAATAAGGCCATTTACGGTGCCCTCGGTGTTTCCCTAGAGGAGATCGCCGCACTCGCCCGCAAGGGCGTGGTCTGATGTGATGGGGGGAGTTGCTAAGTGTTGGCCGTGCTCGACGTCCACAGGCCCACCGTGTTGCTGCGCCGCCAACACGAAGCTATGGTGTAGGCTCGGCTGGGTCGGTGACAAGGCGAGTTGAGGCGAGGGAGGCCGACAGTCATGACATACGAGACCATTGATGTCCGCCCGCTGACGCCGACCGTCGGGGCCGAGATCCACGGCGTCGATCTCGCCCAACCGATGGGCAATCACCAGTTCACGGAAATCCATGACGCGCTGATGCGCCACGAGGTCGTGTTCTTCCGCGATCAGGAGATGACGCTGGACCAGCACAAGGATTTCGGTCGGCGCTTCGGGGAGCTGCATATTCATCCCTTCGGCACTGACTGATTTTGAAAAATAAAAGTTGAATTTTCAAAATGATCCATTAAATAATTTGACATGCAGCGAAGCTCGATCACAATCAATCAGTCGTATGGGAGGAACTCAAGGTGCCAATAGGACCAAGAGGTGAAAAACGACCAGCAGGGCACAACGCTGCGGCGATCATGGTAGCCAAAATTGCTACTGGCGAAATGAGCGAACAATACGCCAATGATCGCCCTTGGACTGATGATGAAGTATTAATGCGAGCGGTTGCTTCCAAAGAAAAAGTTTCAGCCGCTCGCAAAAGTAAGCCCGAGGCTTAATCAGAAGTTGTACGACGCAATTGTTGGATCGCGTCGTTTAGCATTCGTTCCCTTTCTGCTCTCCGCATTTCATGGGCCTTGCTCGGTGTGATTTCGGAGAGCGGTCTCTGATTTCCGTTGGAGTCTATGTAAGTTATCATGGGTCATTTCTCCTGACCTGTGATTACTGTGGGGAAGCGCAGCCCCCTGCGCTTCCCCACACCTTCTATATGTTACTTAGCCCTATGTCAAGCCCCGCTCCGCGATACGCCGCGACCCCTCAAACTCACTGAGCGTATCTCAGGTGGATTCTTGAATTCTTCAGAAAATCCAACAATTTGGCCATAATCAGGAGCATGGGTGAAATACCAAGTCGCGATCATTTTGTCGGGCGTGCTGCCAGACTTTCGGCCGATGTCTGCTATGAGATCTTCGGCAGTGCTATATTCGTCCTGATGGATCAGCCATGCATTTCCCGTAATGGGTGTAGCCCTTAGTCGTTGTAATCCCGCTATGAATTTAGCGTAGTCTTCACCCTGCGATCCCAAGATCACCAGCCATTTGCCTTGTTCATCCAATGGGGTTTCACTAGTAGTATTCATCGTTCTTCTCCTTATTTTAAGATTTGGTGGATGCTTCTACTAGATCCACGTATTGGGATAGATTCGTTGATGGTAAGCTATTAGTTGCTTTCTCTAAGGACACCTTGGCTTCTTTGATAATGTTTTCCCATTGTTTGGATAAGGTCATACCGCTACTATAGGGAACAGTAACCGTAAAGGCTACACTTTCACCTATTTCCAGTTCTATATCAATATTGCAGTCAATAGAATGTTCGGCCCTCCTCTTTGGCTTGCCTTGCCATTCAGCATCAATCCTCGCTACTTCCATATCAAAGGGCGAACCCTCGCCCGTTTCTTGTGATTCTATATTGATTCGTGTGATCTTCATCATTGTTCCTCTCCCTTGGCAAGGCCACCAACACGCAAGCACCGCGCCCGGGTGTCGGGCCGTTGCAAACACCTCGTGGTGTAACGAGAGGGTCCCCACCTATTCGCCGGACCGTAGGAAGCTACCCCTTCGGTCGGGATTTTTGGCTGTTCTATTCAGTGGGCGGCCCGACGCAGGGCCACCACAAGGTGTTTGCCTGACCATGCCAGCATAAAGGATGGGCTGTGTCAAGTGCAGATCTGATACTCTCACGTCACCTAGTCAATTCAAGAATATTGCTTGACTTATTTTGAAAATCGTGCTATACGATAACGGCATAATCACGCTGTTATCGGAGACGTACATATGGTCAATAAGTTATCTACGGAGCAACGAGCCTTAGCACTGCATAACCTAGTAGAAGGTATGTCTATACGTTCAATCGAACGAACGCTTAAAATATCACTCAACACGATATATAGGCTTCATACCGAAGCGGGTGAAGTCGCTTTAGCTTATCACAAGAAGGTAGCTAAAAATCTCAATGTTAGATTAGTTCAATGTGATGAAATATGGTCGTTCATCTATGCTAAAGATCGTAATTTAGAAACAGCTACTAATGCCCCTAATTTTGCTGGTAGTGTATGGACTTGGACCGCTATGGATGTTGATAGCCGTTTTATGTTGACATGGGAGATTGGTGATAGATCGACTAAGATGGCACATAAGGTAATGCGCGGTCTTAAAAAGAGATTGAATGGTGAGCGCATTCAACTAACAACAGATGGTCATAAACCATATTTGCGAGCAGTATCCAAAGCCTTTGGCGATGATATAGACTATGCTACTCTGGTCAAAACTTTTCAAAGTGATGGAGATCCAACTATTGACGCTCGAACTATTACTGGTAATCCAGATCCTAATCATATCAATACATCCTATATAGAGCGTACAAACTTGGCGCTTCGTATGGGGAATCGTCGCCACGGGCGAAAAACTAATGCTTTTTCAAAGCGAATAGAATTTCATAAATGTTCGGTTTCACTATATTTTCTCTATTATAATTTTTGCAAACCACATGGTAGTTTGGGGGATATGACACCAGCACAAGTTATAGGTATTGCCGATAAATCGTATGATTTAGAATGGGTTGTTGGTTTGATCGATAAGCGAGCACCTAAACCGAGGCGACCTAAAACTTATAATAAAAGTCTAGAAATGAAACGAAAGCAACATGGTACAAAGATGAGAGCAGCAACTGAACGTCGCCGTAAAGTAATGGAAGCGTTAAGGATAAAGAAAGCTCTTTCTAAAAGCTAAAATGGTAAAGTATTGATATGAATAGATGGGTGAGTGAAAATGGGCTAAGAAGACCTGATCGGGAGAATAGCAATTCTCCCGATCTTTCCCTCCCTTACGCCCGTTGCTTTATAACTGAGTCATGTGGAGACATAGGGCATCACCTCCCTTCTATTCTAGAGCAAGCATAGTGATCGTTCCGCTATGCTTGCTCTAATATGAATTAAAATCAATGATCAGTCAATAAATGGCACTTAGTAACATGGTTCATTTTGAAAATTCAACTTTTATTTTTCAAAATCAGTCAGTGCCATCCCTTCCGGCCTGGCCCGGACGGCCATCCCGAAATCCTGCCGATCCATGCGG
>JAPORR010000208.1 GCA_026710105.1 Alphaproteobacteria bacterium | reverse complement strand
GCTTTAACTATATTCAGGCCGTGGCCCCTGCCATGCTGGAGCGCGCATATGGGCGCATCGTTTCGATGTCCTCGCTCAACGCGCATTCCGGCGGCGTGACGGCCGCCGTCTCCAAGGTGGCCTATGCCGCCGCCAAGGCGGGCATCATCGGTCTGACCCGGGCGCTGGCAAAGGAATTAGGCCCGCATATCGCCGTCAACTGCGTCTGCCCCGGCCTTATCAAAACCGAACTGGCGCAGAAAAATCCCGTCATCGCTGCGCGCGAGCCGGAGCTGATCCGGGGCATCGCGCTCAACCGCACCGGAGGCCCGCGCGATGTGGCCGAACTTGTGGCTTTCCTCGTCACCGTGGAGCCCTGCTTCGTGACCGGGCAGGACATCACCATAGACGGCTTCCAGTGGAACCGCTGAGAGCCGCAGGCCCCACCGGGCGCGACCTGGAGACAGGGAGGTGGGGCCGCCCCAGAGAACCATAACAGGGAGACAGATGATGCCCGTTTGCCATGTATTCCGTTTTTGCCGTATCGCCGCTGCAGCGGTGCTTGCGCTCGGCGCTGCAATGCCGACGGCGTCTGCCGGCGGCAAATTCGTGTTCGCCAACTCTTCTGCCTATGACACGCTGGACCCGCACGCTGTCTTCGATGTCGGCCGCGTGGCCTCGCGCATCAACCTCTATGACGGGCTGATGCGCTGGTTCGACAATCCTCCGCATCTGGAGCCCTGGCTCGCTGAGAAAGTAGATATTTCGGATGATGGCCGGACCTACACCTTCACGCTCCGCGACGCGAAGTTTCATGACGGCTCGCCGGTGGAAGCGTCCGATGTGGTCTATTCCATCGACCGCATCCTGGCGATGAAGAAGGGTGCTTATTCGCTCTTCGAAGGCACAGTCGCGCCGGGCTCGACGCAAGCACTCGATGCGAAGACGGTCGTCTTCAGCCTCTCCAAGCCCTCGGCGATCTTTCTCGCCACGGTGCCGGAAATCCATGTCGTCAATGCCGAGCTCGTAAAAGCTAATGAGGCGGATGGCGATCTCGGTACGGTCTGGCTGTCGAAGAACGACGCCGGTTCTGGATCCTTCCAGCTCAAGCGCTATGACCCGGCCATCGGCTGGCAGGCGACGCGCTTCAAGGACCATTTCTTCGGCTGGGACATGGTGGACAACCCTCTGGATGAGATCGAGTTCCGTACAGTCGTCGAGATTAACTCCCGGGTGCTTGGGCTGATGAACGGCGACTTCCATGGCACGGATGGCTACTTGCCGCAGGACCAGGTCAAGCGGCTGCGTGCCAGCGACCGCGTGGTCGTGCAGGAAGAAGAGTCGATGCGCATCTTCTACTCGATCATCCATAACGGCCGTGCGCCGATGAACGACATCAACTTCCGCAAGGCGCTGAGCTATGCCTTCGACTATGACGGGTTCATCGACAACATCCTGTCGGGATCGGTCGCTCGCAACCCGGCGCCGCTGCCGAACAATATGTGGGGGTCGCCCAAGGATGCCAGCGGTTACATGCTCAATCTTGAAAAGGCGAAGGAGCATCTCGCCATGGTCGAGGGTGACATTCGCGAGATCACGCTCGGCGCGCTTGCCGGCTACGGCCAGACCGAACAGGCCGCGGCGTTGCTGCAGAACGGTCTGAACAAGATTGGCGTCAAGACGAAGATCGTCGCTGAGACCTGGCCCGTGGCTTCCGGCAAGATGCGCGACGAGCAGCAAATGTACGACCTGCTGTTCCTGTGGAAGTCCACTTATTATGCCGACCCGAACAACTGGCTCGGCGAGATGTATGCCTGTGAGCAGATCGGGGCCCGCAATAACTCCTGGTATTGCAATGAGGAGGTGGACAAATTGCTGTCGGAAGCGCGTGTGTCGACCGACCAGGAGCGGCGCCGGGCTAATTACGAGAAGGCCAACCGCTTGTTGATGGAGGATGCCGCCGGCATCTTCGTTTACAACACCAAGTGGTTCGGGCCGTTCAACAAGAACGCCAGGGGCATCCGCTTCTCGCCTATCGGCAACGGCCAGGAGATGCGCTGGGTCTCGATGGAATAGCCAGCCCACTCCAGAGCGCGCGCGGGTCAACCCGCGCGCGCTCCAGATCCGGTTTGGACGTCAGAGGGCGGGGTCCGGCCTCCATCGCCCGCTTAGCAGGATGGCCTCAGTCCAATGCGCGAACTCGCCCTCACTTTCAACCGCCTGCTCTGGCTGGTGCCCACGCTTCTTGGGCTGCTGTTGATCACATTCACGATCAGTCATGTCATCCCAGCCGACCCTGTCGCCTTCATTGCCGGTGACAATGCCAGCGCCGAGCAGATTGCCGCGCTTAAGGCCAAATTCGGGGTGGACAAGCCCATCCCAGTGCAACTCTGGAACTATGTCATCGGTGTCCTCCAGGGGGATTTCGGCGTCAGCCTCTACACACAGCGGCCAATTGCCGACGACCTCGCCTCTCGCTTACCTGCCACGCTGGAGCTTGCTTCTGTCAGCATTCTGCTCTCGGCGGTCATTGGCATCCCGCTTGGTGTGCTGGCGGCAGTGGATCGCAATTCCTGGCTCGACCACGCGCTGCGCGTCTTCACCGTCTCCGGGCTCGCCATTGCCGCCTTCTGGCTCGCTATCCTGTTCCAGTTGCTGTTCGCGATGGAGTGGAGCGTGACGCCCCTTCAGGGCCGGATCGATGGATGGGGCCCCGATCCCGTTACCGGATTCTTCCTGATCGATTCGGCTTGGGCCGGTGACTGGGCGGCTTTCCGCTCCGCGGTGCACCACATGGTGCTGCCGGCAATCACGCTCGCCTTTCCTGCTATGGCGACGGTGATGCGCTTTACGCGCGCTGGCGTGCTCGACGCCATTAATTCCAACTATGTCGATTACCAGAACGCCATGGGCGTGCCCCGCCGGGTCATCATCTGGCGCTATGTGCTGAGGAACGCGCTCATCGGTACGGTGACGCAGCTCGGGCTCATCTTCGGAAATCTGATCGCCAATGCAGTGGTCGTGGAGGCTGTGTTCGACTGGCCGGGCCTTGGTCTCTACGCCGTCAACTCGATCCTGCAATCGGACTATAACGCCATCATGGGCTTCACCCTCATCATGGGAGCGGTGTTCATCATTGCGAACCTGCTTGTGGACATCGTCCACGGCCTGATCGACCCGCGCGGGTGATGGAAACCGCCCGGTTCCTGCTACGTAGGCTTGTCGCCGACAGAACGGCCGCGCTGGGTGCGCTGATTATCGTGCTGCTGGTCGTCGCCGCCATCGCCGCACCGGTGCTTTCCACGCACCCGCAGGACATCTCTGAGTTCAACCCTCCGGGCCGCCTTCAGCCGCCTTCGGCCGAACATTTCTTTGGCACAGACCGCATGGGTTCCGACATCTATTCGCGTATCCTGTTCGGTGCGCGGATCACCATCGCCATTGCCGTAATCGCCATCGGCGCCAGCGTGCTGATCGGTATACCGGTCGGTCTGGTCGCCGGCTATTACCGCAACTGGGTTTCGGACGCGCTGATGCGCATATCCGACATCTTCCTCGCCGTGCCACAGATCGTGCTTGCTATCGCGATTGCCCAGACCCTCGGCCCCTCCATAGAAAATGTCATCCTCGCGCTGTCGGCTACCTACTGGCCCTTCTGGGCGCGGCTCGTCTATGCGGAAACCAGCTCGGCACTGAACGAGACCTATGTGGAAGCCTCTATCGCGCTCGGTGCCTCGCCCTGGCGGGTGATGCTGCGGCATGTGCTTCCCAATATTTCTTCCTCCCTCATCGTCCGCACGACGATCGGCATGGGCGGCACTATTTTGACCGCTGCGACGCTCGGCTTCCTTGGTCTTGGCCCGCCGGCGCCGTCTCCTGAATGGGGTCGAACCATTGCCGAATCGCGTGAGTTCCTGCCGGAGGCTTGGTGGTACGCCACGGCGCCGGGCCTCGCCATCTTCCTCGTCGTCATGGGCTTCAACCTGTTCGGTGATGGCCTAAGGGATATTCTTGACCCCCGCACAAGGCGGTCCACCGATGGATGAGCTTCTGGCCGTCACCGACCTCGAAGTCGGCTTCCGGACGGACCGCGGCCTTGCTCGGGTGCTCGACCGGGTGAATTTCCATGTTGGACGTGGCGAGATTGTAGGTTTGGTTGGGGAGTCGGGATGTGGGAAGACCACGCTCGCGCGTGCGATTCTGGGCGTGTTGCCGGCCAACTCGGCGCATATCTCCTCCGGCGTCATCGACTTCGGCGGCCGCAACCTGCTTGCGGAGAGCTCATGGGACCTCGCAACGGAAGTCCGCGGCCGGCAGATCACCTTCGTGCCCCAGGATCCCTTCTCTTCCTTCAACCCGGTCTTCACCATCGGCGCCCAGATCGAGGAACTGATGAAGTGGAAGTCACCGGACGCCGAACCCACCACCGCCTCCCGCTTCTACCCCCGCGCGCGCCGCCGGGCAGACCGAGCTCGCGTTCTCGACCTCTTGCGCACGGTCCAGCTTCCGGACCCCGAAGGGATCCTCAAGAAATACCCGCATGAGGTTTCCGGCGGCCAGCGCCAGCGCCTGATGATTGCCATGGCGTTGCTGCCGGAGCCTCGACTCATCATCGCCGACGAGCCGACGACCGCCCTTGATGTCACGATCCAGGCCCAGATCCTGAAGCTCCTGAAACGCCTCGCCTCCGAGCGCCGTGTCTCGGTACTTTTCACGACGCATGATCTCGGCACAGCCTATGAAATCTGCGACCGTGTGACCGTCATGTATGCGGGACAAGAGGTTGAAAGCGCGCTCTCGGACGATTTCTTCGCCGCCCCGCGCCATCCCTACACGAAGCGCCTACTAGAATCATTGCCATCGCGTGAGCGCGGTATCGGCGGCATACCCGGGCAGATTCCGGCGCTGATAGACCCGCCGACAGGTTGCCGCTTTCATCCGCGCTGCGATCGCACGGGAACGCGCTGCGCCGCCGTCCGACCGGATGTGTCGGAGGTGGGACCGGCTCATCTCATCCGCTGCCACCACCCGGTGGAGGCCGTTCCATGACGACGCCCAGCGGGGGGCTGCTGCAGCTTGAAAAGCTGCAGAAATACTTTCCGATCCGTAATGTCTGGAAGCGCCATATCGGCTGGCTGAAGGCTGTGGACGATGTCTCGCTTACGGTCGAGAGAGGAGAAATCCTGGGCATTGTCGGTGAGTCGGGCTGCGGCAAGTCCACCCTGGGCAAGACGGTGATGGGCATCCACCGCCCGACCGGCGGCCGGATCGTTTTCAAGGGCCATGACATTACCGACCTCAAACCGCACCAGTCGCGTGAACTCCGGCGCGAGTTGCAATATACCTACCAGGATCCCGGTGCCTCGCTCGACCCGCGCTGGAAGATCGGCAAGTTGCTTGACGAACCGCTGGTCATCCATACGGACCTCAGCAGCGCACGGCGCCGCGAGCGGGTGCATGACATTCTCTCGGCCGTCGGTCTTCCAGAGGGCCATCTTGATCTCTACCCGCATGAAATCTCTGGCGGCCAGCAGCGCCGCGTCGGCCTTGCCCGCATCCTTACCCTGAAGCCGAGTCTCGTGGTGCTGGATGAGCCAACCTCCGGGCTGGATGTGTCGGTCCAGGCGACCGTGCTCAACCTGTTCCTCGATTTGCAGAAGCAGTTCGATCTCACCTATGTCTTCATTTCGCACGACCTCAGCGTCGTGCGCATGATCTGCGACCGTGTCGCCGTCATGTATCTCGGCAAAGTGGTGGAGCTGGGAACGACGGAGCGGCTATTCGGGGCCCCGCGCCATCCCTATACCCGCTCACTGCTTTCAGCGATCCCGGAGATCGGCAAGCAGCGGATCACCGATACCTTCTGGTTGGAAGGCGAGCCGCCAGACCCCGGCAACCTTCCCTCGGGCTGCCGGTTCCGCACGCGCTGCCCGCTCGCCGCACCTGGGTGCGCGGCTGAAACGCCGCCTTTGGTCGAGCATCTGCCCGGCCATGCCGACGCTTGCCTGTTCTCGGACCGCGCCGTCCCGGAGGCCTGACCCCGCGCCATCGGGCGCCCGTTATTGCCTCGGAGTCAGTGTTCAGATCGCTCCTTCGCGGCGCAGGGCGGCGATTTCCGCCCCTGAGAAGCCGAACTCGGCCAGAACCTCGTCGGTATGCTCGCCGAGCAAAGGCGGCGGGTGGGCCGTGCCGCGGGCGGTGTTGGTGCCGTGGAAGGGCAGATCCACATAAACATCCTCGTTGCTGCCAAGCGCCTGCTGGCGTGTCATGGGCTGGAACACGCCGCGATGGGCGAGCTGGCGGTCCTTATAGACCTCCGGCACGGAGGCCACACGGCTCGCTGGCACGCCGGCTTCAGCAAGACGCGCTTCCCAGCTGCTGGCATCGGCCGCCGCCAGCGCCGCAATGATCTCTGTGCGAAGCGCCTCAGCATGTGCGATCCGGTCTGCAACCGTGGCGAAGCGCGGATCCTCGCAGAGGTCGTCGCGCCCGAGTGTGCGGGCGAGCGAGACAAACTGGCGCTCGGTCGGCGCGGCCACCATCAAGAAACCGTCGGAGGTCGGGAAGGTGTCGGAGGTCGGGTTGCCCGTCAGGGTTCTGTTGCCGTTCAGCCGCGGTTCCTGTCCGTTCACCCGCCAGGAGGCGATCGTTGGCGCCATGATGCCGACGGCAGTGTCCAGCATGGAGAGGTCGAGATGGTCGCCCTCGCCGGTGCGCTCCCTGTGGTAGAGCGCTGCCGAGATGGCGAAGCAGGCCTGGGTAGCGGTCGCCATGTCGGTCAGCCAGTAGCCGGTCTTGAGAGGCCCCGTTTCCGGCAGACCGGTGACTGCCATCATGCCGGATGCTGCCTGGATCGACGGATCGTAGGCGGCGGCGGGGCCCCGCGGACCGGACTGGCCGTATCCCGAAATCGAGCAGTAGATTAGACGTGGATTGACCCCCTTCAGCGCCTCATAGCCGAAGCCCATGCGGTCCATCGTGCCGGCTTTGAAGTTCTGGATCACGACATCGGAGGACGCCACAAGTCGGTGCATGACTGCGCTCGCGCGGGGGTGCTTGAGGTCGAGCGTCACTGACCGTTTGCCGGCATTGACGGAAAGGAACAGCGTGGACATGGCGTGGTCGACGAGGCGTGGGTCGGTCGCCGGGCCAAGGCTGCGGCCCTGGTCGCCGCCAGAACGGTTCTCGATCTTCACCACATTGGCCCCGAGCAGAGCGAGTTGCTGTGTGCAATACGGCCCGGCGAGGATCTGGGTGAAGTCGATAATACACACGCCCTCGAGCGGCCGTCGCGTCGCTCCGTCACGTCTGTCGCCGGCGGTGGTGTCCGTCCCGGTCATCTTGATTCTCCCTTCATCGCCGGAATCCGCTACATATATCCGTTCCAGACCGGATAACGGAGACCCGGCCCGTGACCAGCGATCCCCAGACCCGCCCGCGCTATCTCGGCCTGCCGACCTTCATGCGTCTGCCCTATTCGGAGGAATTGGAGGGTGTCGACATCGCCGTGCTGGGTGTGCCCTTCGACGGCGGCGTGAGCAATCGGCCAGGTGCCCGGCACGGACCGCGCGCGGTCCGCGACCTGTCGAGCATGGTTCGCAAAGTCAATCAGGCCACTGGGGCCGCGCCGTTCGATGCCGCCCGCATCGTGGACGGCGGCGATGTCTGGACCGAGCGGGTCTATCGCCTGGAGGACGCCCATGCCGACATTGAGCAGGGCTTCGCGAAGGTGCGCGCAGCGGGGGCCGCACCGCTTGCGGTCGGCGGCGACCATTCGATCAGCCTGCCGATCATGCGGGCGCTGTTTGCCGGCGGCCCGCCGGTCGGTATGGTCCATATCGACGCCCATTGTGACACGGCCGATGACGACGGGCCCTCGCGCTTTCATCACGGTGCGCCCTTCAGCCGCGCGGTGGAAGAAGGGCTACTGGATCCGAAGCGGACAGTGCAGATCGGCATTCGCGGCCCGCTCTTTGAGCCCGACAGGTGGCAGTTCAGCTACGACGCTGGCATGCGCGTCGTGCCGATGGAAGAGGTCTATGAGATCGGGCCGAAAGGTGCGGCCGCCATTGCCTGCGAGGTCGTGGGCGACGGTCCGACCTACCTGTCCTTCGATATCGACTGCCTCGACCCGGCCTTCGCCCCTGGCACGGGGACGCCGGAGATCGGCGGCTTCAGCACCGCCGATGTGCTCGTCCTGCTGCGCCGGCTTGCGGGCATTGACTTCGTCGCGGGCGACCTCGTGGAGGTGTCTCCGCCCTTTGATTCTGCCGGTATCACTGCGCTCGCCGGTGCCAATATCCTGTTCGAGATATTGTGCCTACTGACTGCCTCGCTGGAGGCGCGGCGCAAAGCGGTGGCATGAGGTAGGTGGACAAGCGTCCGAAGATTCGGAAAACAGGCGATGCCGGCATCGGCGGCGAATATGGGCACTCGCTATTTACCCGCTGCCCGTAACTGCTGCCTCAGCGTTTCCGTGGCGGGTCGAGGCGGATCGCGAGTTCTTTCAGCCGGGTGGCTTCGACCGATGCGGGGGCGCCCATCATCAAGTCCTGGCCCTGCTGGTTCATCGGGAAGGCGATCACCTCGCGGATATTGGGCTCGTCGGCGAGCAGCATGACAATGCGGTCAATGCCAGGTGCGGACCCGCCATGCGGCGGCGCGCCGAACTTGAGCGCGGACAGCATGCCGCCGAAACGCGCCTCCACCGTTTCCGGGCCGTAGCCGGCGATCTCGAACGCCTTGTACATAATGGCCGGGTCGTGGTTGCGGATCGCGCCTGAGGACAACTCCACGCCATTGCAGACGATGTCGTACTGGAAGGCCTTGATCTCCAGTGGGTCTTTGCCCTCCAGCGCTTCAAGCCCGCCTTGGGGCATGGAAAAGGGGTTGTGGCTGAAGCTGATGCGCCCCGTGGCTGCGTCGCACTCATACATCGGGAAATCGACGATCCAGCAGAAGCGGAAAGTGTCTTTCTCTAGGAGTCCGAGGTCCTCGCCGAGCTTGGTGCGCGCCGCGCCGGCGAGCTCTACCGCTTTGTCCGGTCTATCGGTGGCGAAAAACACAGCGTCACCTGGACCAGTGCCTGTCGCCGCGCGGAGCGCCGTGAGGCGCGCCTCGTCGAGGAAGCGTGCAATCGGCCCGCGCGCGCCGTTTTCGTCGAAGGTGACATAGGCGAGGCCGCCGGCACCCCGGTCCCGCGCCCAGTCCTGCATGCGGTCGAAATAGCTGCGCGGCTGCGCCGCCCCGCCGGGGGCGGGAATGGCGCGCACCACGCTGCCTCCGGCAATGCCTCGCTCGAAGATCGCGAAACCGGACCCTCGGAAGATCTCTGTCGCCTCGGCGATCTCAACGGGGTTACGCAGGTCCGGCTTGTCGCTGCCGTATTTCAGCAGGGCCTCGTCGAACCCAATGCGCGGGAAGGGTGGTGGGGTGACGTGGCGCCCGTCGGCAAACTCCTCGAACACACCTGCTAGCACCGGCTCAATGGCGGCGAACACATCTTCCTGTGTCACGAACGCCATCTCGAAATCGAGCTGGTAGAACTCGCCGGGTGAGCGGTCGGCACGCGCATCCTCGTCACGAAAGCAGGGTGCGATCTGGAAATAGCGGTCGAACCCGGCGATCATCAGCAATTGTTTGAACTGCTGCGGCGCCTGCGGCAAGGCATAGAATTGGCCCGGATGCAGCCGCGAAGGCACCAGGAAGTCGCGGGCGCCTTCGGGGCTTTCCGCCGTCAGGATCGGCGTCTGGAACTCGCGGAAGCCCTGTTCGATCATCCGCCGGCGGATCGAGGCGATGATGTCCGAGCGGAGCGCGATATTGCGCTGCATCTTGTCGCGGCGCAGATCGAGGAAGCGGTAGCGCAGCCGTGTCTCCTCACCATAGTCTTCCTCGCTGTTCACCTGCAGCGGCAGTGGCTCGGCCTCGCCTAGCACGGCGATTTCGCGGATGGCGACCTCGACCTCGCCGGTCGGCAGTGCCGGATTGACGGTCTCCGCGTCGCGCTCCAGGCACGCGCCGGTGATGGTGAGCACCGTCTCGTTGCGCGCCGCCTCGAGCAGGGCAAAGGTTTCGCCCTGGCTCGAATCGATCACGCATTGCGTCAACCCGTAGCGGTCGCGCAGGTCCACGAACAGGAGGTTGCCGTGGTCGCGCTTGCGGTGGATCCAGCCGGATAGGCGCACGGTGTGGCCGACATCGGTGCGGCGGAGTGCGCCGCAATCGTGCGTGCGATAGGGGTGCATGGGATCGGGGCTCGTCTCGCGAAGATGGCGCGGGAATGGAATGAGCAGGGCCTGCTTGTCAAGCCGCGAAGTGGAGCTTATGAGCCCGCCCATGCCTTCTTCGACACTGCCGACCCCCGACCCGCGCCTCATCGACGCCCAGGCGGACCTTGAGGTTTTCTGCGCCCGGCTACATGAAGCGGACTATGTAACGGTCGATACCGAGTTCATGCGGGACTCGACCTACTGGCCGCAGCTCTGCCTGATTCAGCTTGCGGATGCGCAGACCGCGTGCGCGGTCGATGCGTTGGCGCCCGGCCTGGACCTCGCGCCAATCTGGCAGCTGCTGGCCGCGCCGGTGCCGAAGGTCATGCACGCCGCCCGCCAGGACATCGAGATCTTCTTCCATCGGGGTGGGGTGATTCCCGAGCCTCTGCTCGACACACAGGTGGGGGCTATGGTCTGCGGCTTTGGCGATCAGGCGGCCTACGACACGCTAGTGAACCACTTCGCCGGGCGGCGTCTCGACAAGCACGCCCGCTTCGCCGACTGGGCGCGCCGCCCGCTTCCCGCCCGGCAGATCGACTATGCGCTCGCCGATGTCATCTGGCTGCGCGCGGTTTATGAAGGGCTCGCGGCGGAGCTGCGCCGCAATGGCCGTGCCGACTGGGTAGAGGAGGAGGAGGCCGTGCTGCTGAACCCGAATACCTACCGGCTCGACCCTGAACATGCCTGGAAGCGCCTCAAGATCCGCAGCGCCGACCCGGCTTTTCTTGCGGTGGTCCGCGCGATCGCGGCCTGGCGGGAGCATGAGGCGCAGCGGCTTGACCTGCCTCGCAGCCGCGTTCTGCGCGACGATGCCCTACTTGATGTTGCGGCCCAGATGCCGGCAGACGTGGACGCGCTCGCCCAGTGCCGGGGCGTGACGCGTGGCATGGCAGCAGGGCGATTGGGCCCCGGCCTGCTGGCGGCCGTCGCCGAAGGTAGGGCCGTCCCGCCGGAAGAGCGTCCGCAGCCAGCGCCGCAAAGAGAGCGGCCGAAGGGTGTCGGCCCCGCGATGGAGCTGTTGCGCGTGCTGCTGAAGGCCCGCGTGGAGCATGAGGGCGTAGCCCAGAAGCTGGTTGCCAGCAGCGAGGATTTGGAAGACCTGGCCGGCGGCGCAGAGGATGGTCCGCTGCTGCGCGGTTGGCGCCGTGAACTGTTCGGTGTCGATGCCCAGCGCCTCCTGCGCGGCGAACTGGCACTGACGCTGAAACGCGGCCGGGTCAAGGTATGCCAAACAGCAACGGATTTTCGCCCGTAGATAGCACTAGGAATTAGAGCGCTACCTTAGCGGATAACGGGCTGCCGTCGGGGGCGAGGCCGGCTCGATGAGGTCCCGCCTCGTTCGGGAACGTAACGAACGGCAGGTTGACGTAAAGGTTTTCAAGACCTTCGAGGCTGCGCTTGAAGCTCTCCGTTGCGACCGGGACCTTGCTGCGACCGACTTTTACCTCTGGTAGCGCTGCTACCCGCGTTGCGAACTCGTGCTGCACGTTCTGATCGACGAGAGCGACGTCCGCTT
>JAPORR010000020.1:7985-11862 GCA_026710105.1 Alphaproteobacteria bacterium | reverse complement strand
TTCGCAAACCACAAGGCAGTGCCCCATGGCGACACCCGCTTCCGTCGCGGTCATGCTGACCGTGCCCCTTGCCCATCTCTTCCTCGCGCCGGAGAACGTCCGCACGACTCCGCCCAGCAAGAGCGCCGATGCCGAGCTGAAAGCCTCGGTCTACAACCACGGCCTGCTGGAAAACCTGGTCGTACGCGAAGCCGGATCCGCGAAAGACGGCAATCCGCGCTTCGCCGTCCTTGCCGGTGGCCGGCGCCTCAGTGTCCTCACGGAACTTGCCGCCGAAGACAAGATCCCGGCAGACCACCCCATCCCCTGCATCGTTGCCTCGTCGGACACGCCGGCCGAGGAGATCTCGCTTGCCGAGAACACTGTCCGGCTTCCCATGCACCCGGCCGATCAGGTCACCGCGTTCTCGAAACTGCTGAACTCCGGTGCCGGCGTCTCCGAGGTCGCCACCCGCTTCGGTGTCTCGCAGCGCCTGGTGAAGCAGCGCATGCGCCTCGGCAACATCGCACCCGAAATCATCCAGGCATACCGCGACGAGCGTCTCGACATGGAAACGCTGCAGGCCTTCAGCCTGACTACCGACCATGCCCGCCAGATGGCCGTCTGGGAACAACTCTCCGGCATGGGCTACCGGGCGAACTCCTACCAAGTCGAGCGCCTGCTCACCGCCGAGCGCGTGCCCTCGAGCGCCGGCGTCGCCACCTTCGTCGGCGTCAATCCATACAAGGCCGCGGGCGGCACATTTCTCCGTGACCTCTTCTCCACCAATTCCAACACCTGGCTGGACAATCCTGACCTCCTCAACGAACTCGCCATGAAGAAGCTCACCGGGGAGGCCGACAGGCTTGCCGGCGACTGGAGCTGGGTGGTCCCGATGATCGAGGTCGACTGGCAGACCACTGCCGAGTTCGGCCATGTCCATCCGGTTCCGGACGCGCCCACCGATGACGAACAAGCTGCCATGGCCAGCCACCAGCAGCGGATGATCGAGATCGAAGCCATCGCCGAAGAGGACTGGACAGATGAGCTGGCGGAAGAACTCGCCATCAATCACGCCGAAATCGCTCGCATCGAGGACGAAATCGCCCAGCGCACCTCCTACAGTGACGAGGACAGGGCCATCGCCGGCTGCATCGTCACGATAGCCCGCGACGGCTCGCTCCGCGTGATCCCCGGCCTCGTCCGTCCCGAGGACATACCGGAACAGGACATAACCTCCGGTGCCGCCAACGACAGCGAGCACGTCGCCCTGCCGGCCATCCGGGACATCGACCCCAGGGCGCGGGCACGCAAGACATCGGGCATGGGCATCGGCCTTGCCGACGACATGCGAGCGATTCGCACCGCCATCGTCAAGAAGCACTTGCAGGAGGACTTCAACGCCGCGTTCGATCTGCTCGCCTTCCAGCTGGCACGCTCTGTCTTCACAGACGGCTACAACTACAGGCCCAGGGCGCTCGATATCTCCGCATCGGCCACGCCCGACCAGCCGCGCGTCAATGACGAGCACTTTCCCGTCTGGAACCCGGCCAGCGTCGAACTCGAGGATGTCTCGCATCTGCCGTTCGACTGGATGGCGCAACCCGACAGTCCGACCTGCTTCGAGGCCTTCCGTGCCCTTCCCGAGGACGACAGGAAGACGCTGTTCGCAGCAGCGGTCGCCCGCACGCTCAAGGGCCAACTCGCCTTCGAATACGACGCGTTGCCGGAGTTCGAGGCGACGGTCGCCCGGCTCGATATCGACTTCGCCAGCCAGGTCCGGCCAACCGCTGACATGTTCTGGTCGCGCATCAACAAGAGCCAGGTTCTCGACATTGCCGGCGACACCCTCGGCACCGACTGGGCAAACAATCACGCGAAGCAGAAGAAGACTGAACTCGCCGAAGCCATGGAAACCGCCTTCGCGGCCGGTACCCTTCCCATCGGTGTCAGTGCCGGAGGCCACGCCGCCGCGCTCGGCTGGGCACCACCCGGCTTCGTCGCGTTCGACGGTGCCACCGATCCCTCGACCGAGACGCCCGACGAGAACGGCTCCACCACCACCCTGCATGCCGTGAATGGCGACGCGGCAGCCAACGACGATATCGCTCCAGAGCCGGAGGTCCCGGAATTCCTCCGCAACGTCTCCTGATCCCCGCAGGAGACATTCACCAGCGCCCCGCCAGTTCCTCCCACTGACGGGGCGCTTCCTTTCTTGCCTCCAGTACAGGAACCGCGATGACTTCTTCTTCATCCACGACGCCCCACACCATCCAGGCCCATATCCACGAGAAGGCGCTCTCGCGCGTCACCCGCATGTTCTCCTCAGGCCTCGTCGACATCTTCAACGAGACCCTGCAGAACGCGCGGCGCGCCGGAGCCAGCCGTGTCCACATCTCCTTCGACCGTCACCGGACCAAAACTGCCCCCGCAACCGTCTCCATCGCCGACGATGGCACCGGCATCGAGGACCCGGCCATCCTGCTCTCCTACGGACGGAACGGCTGGGACAACGGCCTTGTCCAGCGCGAAGACGCCGCCGGCATGGGCTTTCTCAGCCTCGCGCAGCGGGGCTGTGCCATCTCCTCCCGGCCGCGCGCCGCCAATGGCATCCCCAGCTGGACGGTCCAGCTCGCCCTCGAGCATTTCGCAGGCGAGAAACCCGCAACCGTCCTACGGGATGACCGGGCGCCCCGGCCGCATGGCACCGTCATCCGGTTCCCCGCCGACGACCACATCACCACCATCCGCAAGTCCGCCGAAACCGCCGCCCGCTACTATCCCCTGCCCGTCATCCTTGAAGGCCTGCCGGACTCGCCTCCGGAAGGACAGCAACTGGAACGGCGCGACTTCCTCCGCGGGGCCGTCCGCATCGAGACCTGGCGGGGCCTGCGCATCGGCGTCTTCAGAAACCGCCGCCACGCCTTCCACGACCCCAACCTGAACTTCCACGGTCTCGTCCTGCATCTCGCTCTCCCCTGCCTCTCCTCGCTGACATCCACCGACTGGACCGTCCGCATTGATGTCAACGACTGCCCCGAACTGCAATTCGTCCTGCCCGCACGCAAGGAAGTCGTCGAAACGCCGTTCCTCATCGAAATGCGCCAGGCAGCCCTGCACGCGATCTTCCGGGCCATGGCGGCGGAGCCTGCTCCGATGCCTTCCTTCAAGGACTGGCTCAAGGCCCGCCAGGCCGGCATCCACATCAAACCTCCGGCCGCCGCACTCCGTCCCTGGCGCCCGGACATCGCGCAACTCGACGACAACCGCCGACAGCCCACCGCCGTTCCGGCAACCCCCGACAGCCTCCGAATGGCCGACAGCCTCGAACCGCCCGACGCCCAGGCGCTCGCGCGCGCCGTCACCCGGGCCGGCCTCGACGGACGCATTCTCGGTGCCGATTACCGCCTCGAAGGCTTCGACTGGTATGACCGCCTGGATCGCATAACCGGGGTCCGCTTCGAAGCCGCGATCGATAGCGGCCATGTCGAGATCGTGGCGACAGGCAGCCTCGCCGAGAACAGCGACGCCCCCGGGGATGGCCCCGCCGGCGCTGAAGGCCACGATATCCCGGACCGGCCCCGCGCCATCCGCGTCACACTCGCTGTCGAAGCCGCCAACAAGGCCGTGCGCAGCATCATGGTCGATGCGGATCTCGCCTTCGCCGGAAACCCGAACAGCTGGGTCGGCGACACCTGTCCCATCGTCACGCAGTCGAGCGATATCGAGGCTCACGAACTCGCCGATATCCTCTACGCCGCGTATTTCTGCTACTCGGACGATTGCGAGGCCGATTCCTACGAAACCGAGTCCGACCGTGCCCGGGACGACGCCCAGAGCGTCGCCACCCGCATCCTGTGCGGCCCCGAGGAAGCAATACGCCAATCGCTCGCCGTCG
>JAPORR010000020.1:0-7975 GCA_026710105.1 Alphaproteobacteria bacterium | reverse complement strand
CTCACCTGGCTTCTTCCCAAGGCCCGATCCGCCCGCATCGAGCTCGGCAAGGGCCGCATCACCGTCACCCTGGGCGACAACGCCGGGGAGGCTGCCTGATGCCACACATCGTTTCCATCCAGTGCTGCTTCGCCACCTACATGTCGACCATCGTCCAGGTCGAGATCCGCGACGGCGAGGACCTCGACGCGGCCCTCAACAGGGGTATCGAGGACGCAAACTTCGGCGTCGGCTGGAAGAAGCTCGACTACGAGGGGCCCATCTTCATCGCCGCCGCCTGCAACGGCACCAGCCGCGACCCGAGCGCATCGGCTGCCCGGATCGACATTCCCCATCTCCTCACCGAGCGCGGACAGATGCAACTCGATATCCCCTCCGACGCCCGGACCGTCGAGACCGGCAGGACTGCCTTGACCCCGCCTGCATCCTGACCTAACCGTCACCCCGATCCCGGAACCATTCAGGGAGACCGCGCCATGACAACGACTTTCGATACTCTGGCCGCTGCCCAGCGCATGGAAAATGCCGGCCTGGATCGCAAGCACGCGGCAGCCATCGCGGCCACCGTCCGCGAAGTCGCTGACAGCGCAGCCGAAGCTGCCACTGCAAACCACACCCAATTGGCAACCAAGGCCGATCTCACCGAACTGCGCCAGGCAACCACGGCCGATCTCGCCGAACTACGCCAGGCAACCAAGGCCGATCTCACCGAACTGCGCCAGGCAACCAAAGCCGAGCTCGCCGAACTACGCCAATCAACCAAGGCCGAGCTCGCCGAACTACGTCAAGGGACCAAGGCCGGTCTCGCCGAACTACGCCAAGCAGCCCGGGCTGACCTGTACCGCGCCTTATGGTTGCAAGCTGCCGGAATTGTCGGCGCAATAACTGCACTCGCCGGCATCGCTGTTGCCCTCGCCACGCTCGTGGGAAACGCAAATCAATGAAGTAGGCGACCGCCACGGCCGACAGAATCCAATTTGCCACCAAAGCCGACCTGCGGGCCAGAGTCTCCCGCCTCGACGGCCGCTTCGAGGGCCTACAAAGCCGTGTGAGCAGTCTTCAATGGATTGTCGGCATCAACATCGCCACCAGTCTCGCAACACTTGCAGCAGTCCTCGCGATGGCGTTCCAAACCCGGCCGGTAACCGGATCAATTCACAAGTCAGGCCCCACGCCAGCATAAGCCGCACGGAGCCTTCCTCCACCCGGGCGCCACCCGGGCGCTTCATGTTCGGAACGTCATCCACCACAGCTGGCCAAAGCAGAAAGGCCACTTCTGCGCCGGACCCTGGCTCATGCTGTTCCATGTGCCCCGGCTCTATCCAAGCTCCAAGTGAAGAAAAGCCCGTTCGCGAGCGGTCCGCCGCTGCGGGCGGAAATACTTTACAGCGCCACGGAGTCCAGCCCATGCCCCCACTCGACCAGTGCCCCTCTCCAGAGCCTGCGCTCCCCTTTGCCCCAGGGCTTCCACTGCCTGCGTTTTCTTCCACAGCTCGGCAGTCCGCCGCCGCCCGGCGCCTCATCCAGGACCGTCCCGAAATCCTCGACGAACTCGAACTGATCACCCTGCTCGTCTCCGGCCACCAGCCCCCTGACAAAGCCGAAACCCTCGCGCACTCCCTTCTCGCCGCCTTCCACAACCCTGCGCGCATCCTCGCCGCCACGCCCGGCCGCCTGCGCACGGTTCCCGGGATCGACGACAACGTCATTGTCGCCATCAAGACGGCACAGGCCCTCGCCATACGGCACGCCGCAGCCCGTCTGGCGACCAATATCAACCCGATGCTGGACAACTACAGGACCGTCATCGACTATTGTCGCTCGCGCATCGGCCACAAAACCCACGAGGAGCTGCATGTCCTCTATCTCGACAGGAAGACACGGCTGATCGCCTGCGAACTCCACCGGACCGGCACGATCGACACGGTCGCCGCCGACCTCCGCGACATCATCGCCCGCGCTCTGCAACTCGACGCCTGCGGCCTCGTTCTGACGCACAATCATCCGAGCGGCGATCCACATCCTTCCCCTGCCGACATCGAGAACACCAGGAAACTCAAAACTGCCGCGGCCTGCCTCAACATCAAGGTGATCGACCATGTCGTCATCACCCCGCACGATCATTGCAGCCTCGCCCACACCGGCTTGATCTGACCAACCAGTCTGCATTCACCACCATGACAAGGATGCCAGGTCCATGATCGACAATCCCATCAATCGCGATCCGGAAATACTCGCCGGCACGCCCGTATTTGCCGGAACCAGGGTTCCCATCCGGACCCTGATCGAATATCTCGAAGCTGGCGACCCACTTCACGAGTTTCTTTACGACTTCCCGACAGTCACGCGCGAACAGGCCGTCGCAGTTCTCGAACACGCCAAGAGCATCCTTACCGGCTCTCCCGATGAAGCTGCTGCTTGACGAATCGCTGCCGATTCGCCGTTCTATTTCCGCCTCACTTTGACGTCATCACCACGCAAATCATGGGCGGGAATATCCAACGGAGAACTCCTGCGCCGCGCTGCAGCCCACTCCTTCGATGCGCTTGTCACCGTCGACCGCGGCACCCAACATCAGCAAAACCTGAAAACGATCCCCGTCCTCATTCTCATTTCTGTCAGCAATCGCCGACCTTCAACCCCTCATATCCCCGCGACGGAACTTCTCCAGACAAGGCCAGGAATTCACCGAATTTCCATCTGACACCTCACGTTCCTCCGATCAGAAAGTCTAGGAAAGCGACCTGTTCCCGAATCCAACCGTACCGGGCGACCGTAAGCCCGGCGCGCCCATTGACCGACCGGGACCAGACGCATGCTTGCATTCGACACGGCCGCGCCCTTCGCCGGCTTTCCTCTCTCCCACACCGATGCCCGGCACGCCCGCAACCGGGCCGCCGCCATCTTCGCCGCCGCCCAGCTAATGCTCCCGACCCTTTCCGCCGGCAGGCCCCTGGACGCCCACGCGCTCCGCAAGGCCATGCAACAGGTCTTCGGCTCCGATCCGGCAAGCTGGCTCTGGAAGGAAGCCTATGAAGCGGCCGAAGCCTGCATCGTGCTCTTCCTGCAGCATTTCGGCTCCGCTCTGCGCACACACGCCGGCGATGCCGGCCCCGCACACCTGCTCGCCATGCTGGAGCAGATCTCCGGGCTCGAACCATCCCACACCCGCCGCTCCGGGAACCAGGTTCGCCTGCAGCAGTTCTCGACGCCGTTGCCGCTTGCCTGCATCGCCGTCAGTGCACTTGCGATCCGCCGGGGCGACATCCTTCTCGAGCCCTCCGCCGGCACCGGTGTCCTCGCCGCCATGGTCGACATCGCCGCAGAGCCTTCCGCGAAGCCCGCCATCCACCTGAACGAGATCGCAGAGACCCGCTATCTCCTTCTCCGCAATCTCTTTCCGTCAGCTACCGTCACCGCCCACGACGCCGAATCACTTTCCGACCGCATGACCGAACTCCGCCCGACGGTCATCGCGATGAACCCGCCTTTCTCGGCCTCGATCGGCGTCGGCAAGATCAGCCGTGGCACCGATCTCCGGCATCTCAAGTCGGCCTATGCCATGCTGGCGCCCGGAGGCCGCCTTTCGGCCATCACCTCTCCCAGCTGCATTCCCGGCTCAGACGCCTGGAACGCTGCTTTCGCCGGCCAGCCACCCCGCATCCTCTTCACCGTCGTCATCGACGGCCGCCTCTACTCCCGGCGCGGAACCGCCACCGACACCCGCCTCACCGTCATCGAGCGTTCCTCCGACCCCTCAGCCAGGATCGACGTCTCCGACCGCGCATCCTCCAGCGCCGAACTCCTCTCCGCCCTCACACGCGCCCTGCCGGCCCGCCCCGTCGGCCCGAGCGCATACGGTGCCCTCACCGACCTCTTCGGCAATCCCGTCCCGGGCGCTCCTTCCTCCTTCAGGACCCGCACCCGGCAGTCGCCTGCCAATGACTCCTTGGCGCCACTCCCGGTCGAACCGGCGCCGGCGAACGACTCCGAACCCGCGCCTTCCGCCGGCGCCGCCTATCACCCCTGGCGCCCGTCCTCCTTCCACATCACCGGCGCCCACGAGCACCCGACCCCGCTCGTACAATCCGCCGCCATGGCCGCCGTCCCCCACCCGTTCCCCGAGCATCGGCCCAAGCTCCCAACCAGGCTCCTCAGCGACGGTGTCCTCTCCGAAGCTCAACTCGAATCCATCGTACTGGCCGGCGCCGCCCACAGCCGCCACCTCCCCGCCCGCTACCGCATTGGCCAAGGCTGGGAAACCATCCAGCGCGCCAGCGACTACGAGGACGATGACGACAACGGCATCGTCCACACGCAAGACGGCGAGGATTTATCCCTCCCCGTCCGGTTCCGCCGCGGCTGGATGCTGGGCGACGGTACAGGCACCGGCAAGGGACGC
This sequence comes from Alphaproteobacteria bacterium, assembly GCA_026710105.1. Taxonomy (GTDB): domain Bacteria; phylum Pseudomonadota; class Alphaproteobacteria; order Bin95; family Bin95; genus Bin95. The sequence goes on along the minus strand of JAPORR010000020.1, from coordinate 3,573 downwards.
CAGGTCGCTGCTATCATCCTCGACAACTGGCTACAGGGACGCCGCCGGGCCCTCTGGCTCTCTCAATCCGACAAGCTCGTAGAGGACGCTGAACGCGACTGGACCGCCATCGGAGGCGCCGCCCACCAAATCGTGTCCGTTTCCCGGTTCCGCCAAGGCATCGATATTCCGCTCTCCGAAGGCATCCTCTTCGCGACCTACGCCACGCTTCGCTCGCCCGCGCGCCAGGGCAAGATGTCCCGCCTCGACCAGATCGTGAAATGGCTCGCCAGCTCTCTGCAGGAGCACCACCGCCACGCCTTTGACGGCGTCATCGTCTTCGACGAGGCCCACGCCATGGCCAACGCCGCCGGTTCGAAATCCGTGCATGGCGACACCAAGCCCTCCCAGCAGGGCAGAGCGGGCCTCCGCCTCCAGAACGCGCTCCCCGACGCGCGCATCCTCTACGGCTCCGCTACGGGCGCCAGCACCATCCCCGGCCTCGCATACGCCACCAGACTCGGCCTCTGGTCCACCGACGACACGCCCTTCCACCAGCGCAACGACTTCGTCGCTGCCATGGAAAAGGGCGGCGTCGCCGCCATGGAGGTTGTAGCCCGCGACCTCAAGGCCCTCGGCCTCTACCAAGCCCGCGCGCTCTCATATGACGGCGTCGAGGTCGACATCCTCGAACACCCCCTTACGCCGTCCCAGCGGCGCATCTATGACAGTTATGCGGACGCGTTCAAGATCATCCACGCCAATGTCGACAAGGCACTGGAAGCTACCGGCATCGTCAAGAATGACGAAACGCGCAACAGCCGCGCCAAGGCCGCTGCGCTTTCCGCCTTCGAGAGCGCCAAGCAGCGGTTCTTCGCCCATCTACTTACGGCCATGAAATGCCCGACTCTGATCCGGTCGATCCACGAAGACCTCGACGCTGGCCACGCCGCCGTCGTGCAGCTCGTCTCGACCGGCGAAGCGCTGATGGACCGGCGCATCGCCGAGATCCCGCCCTCGGAATGGGACGACCTCTCGATCGACCTCACGCCCCGCGAAACCGTCATCGAGTTCCTGACGCACTCCTTCCCGGTCCAACTGCAGCAGCAATTCACCGACGACAACGGCAACCCCTTCTCGCGTCCCGTCTTCGACGAAGACGGCCATGCGGTTCTCTGTCAGGAAGCCGTCGCCCGCCGCGACGCCTTGATCGGCAAGCTTGCCGCACTCCCGCCTGTTGCCTCCGCCCTCGACCAGATCGTGCAGCATTTCGGACATGATGCCGTCGCCGAGATCACCGGCCGCTCACGCCGCGTTCTGCGCATCCGGGACGCCAGGGGCGAGCGCCTGTCGCTTCACAGCCGCCCCGCCTCCTCCAACTACTCCGAGACGGCCGCCTTCATGCAGGGCGACAAGCGCATCCTCGTCTTCTCGATGGCCGGAGGAACCGGACGGAGCTACCACGCCGACCTGGGCGCCCCCAATACCCGGCGCCGCATCCACTACCTTCTCGAACCCGGCTGGCGTGCCGACCAGGCCATCCAGGGCCTCGGGCGCACCCACCGCACGCACCAAGCCTCCGCCCCGCTCTTCCGCCCCGTCACCACCGACGTCAAGGGCGAGCGCCGCTTCATCGCCACCATCGCCCGGCGGCTAGACTCCCTCGGCGCCATCACGCGCGGCCAGCGCAACTCGCAAACCGCGCTCGGCAACGACAAGCAGACTCTGTTCCACGACAGCGACAATCTCGAAAGCCCCTACGCCAGAGCCGCCCTGCGTCAGCTCTACGCCGCTCTCCACAAGGGCGTCATCAAAGCCTGGCCGATCAAGCGCTTTCAGAAGGCTACCGGCCTCAAGATCGTGCATGAAGGGAACCTCAAGGAAGACCTGCCCCCCATGCCGCAGTTCCTGAACCGCCTACTGGCACTACCGATCGACGAGCAGAACGAACTCTTCACCGAACTCGAAATCCGCATCGCCGAGAATGTCGACCGGGCAAAGGAAGCCGGCGCCTATGAAGTCGGGGTCGAGACGATCCGCGCGGACTCGCTCACCATCACCGCACGGGAAACCATCTACGAGCACCCCCACACCTCTACTGCGACCGAGCTCGTGGAGATCGCGCGCCGCGACCGTCTCATGCCACTTGCCTCCGACGAGGCGATCGGCATCCCGCTCCACTACGGCGACATGAACGGCAAGCCCCGCCTCTTCATCAATACCCGCTCGAAACGCGCCGCCGTCCTCGTCTCGGCTCCGTCCCGTATCTTCGACGATGGAGCCGTCCAGAAGCGCGTGCGCCTCGTGAGACCGGCAAGCAACGAAACCCTCGCCTGGTCCGAACTCGAGGCCTCCAACTGGACGCTTGCCGACGAATGCGTCTGGCGCCCGCTCTGGGACGCCGAAATCGCGTCCCTGCCGTCCCACGCCGACTCCCGCTTCTGGATCACCAACGGTCTGCTCCTGCCGATCTGGGATCGCCTGCCGTCCGACAACATGCGCGTCCGCAGGCTTACAACCGATGAAGGCCAGCAGCTCATCGGGCGCGTCCTCGACGCGGAACAGGTTCGCGCCGTCCGCGCCGCGTTCAATCTGGACGGCGCCACCCAGCTCACCGGCGCCGAAGCCTGGAGCGCCGTTCTCAAGCGGGGCTCGTCTCTCCCGCTCGCCAATGGCTGGCGCCTCACCCGCCGCATGGTCGCCCATATCGATCACGTGGAACTCGAAGGACCGGACGACACCGATACCGACGCGCTCCAGAAGCTCGGCTTCACCATTGAGATCATCAACTGGCGGGCGCGCGTCTTCGCCCCCGCTCCGCATATTCTCGAACGCCTCTTCGCCCGCTGGCCGCTGCAGGCCTGACCACACCCGAGCACAGGCATCGCCATCGTCTGTTCCGAGATGAAGCAAAGCCGCTCAAGGGCGCATGCGTCAGGCCTTCGTCCGGTTTCCGCCGTGATGGCGACCGTCCCCGAACCGCATGGACGCCCGACCCCGAACCTGATAGGAAACCCGCATGAGCCCTGAGATGATTGCTATTCTCGCTGTCGGCGTCGCACTTGCCGGCTTGATGCTGCGAAGCCAGTACGGATTGGGTCTACGCATAGACGAGGTCAACAACAGCCTCAGCAAACGCATAGACGAGGTCAACAACAGCCTCAGCAAACGCATAGACGAGGTCAACAGCAACCTCAGCAAACGCATAGACGAGGTCAACAGCAACCTCAGCAAACGCATAGACGAGGTCAACAGCAACCTCAGCAAACGCATAGACGAGGTCAACAGCAACCTCAGCAAACGCATAGACGAGGTCAACAGCAACCTCAGCAAACGCATAGACGAGGTCAGCAACCGCATTGATGGCCTGGAAGTCCGTATGAGCAGTTTCGACGAGCGCCTTCGTGCCCTTGAGATCGCCCAGGCCGAACTGAAAGGCACAATCCTCGGCAAGCTCGACTTCATCGAACGCTACATCATCGCCCGGAATCTTCAGGCTTCCGAGGCATCGGCCGAGCAAAGCGAAACACCAGCAGCGTTATGGACCCCGATGAAATCACGGCCTGGGCGACGGTCGGGTTGATGCTGGCGACC
>JAPORR010000117.1 GCA_026710105.1 Alphaproteobacteria bacterium | reverse complement strand
TCGCCGTCGCCATCGACCGGCGGAAAGTCAACTGGGTGGTCGACTGCGACATCCGGGCGTTCTTCGATACCGTCTCGCGGGACTGGCTGGTCCGATTCCTCGAACACCGGATCGGGGATCGTCGGGTGATCCGGCTGATCGCCAAGTGGCTGAAAGCCGGCGTCATGGTCGATGGCCGATGGCAGGACACCGCGCAGGGAACGCCTCAAGGCAGCGTCGCGAGCCCCATGTTATCGGAACCTTATGATTCTGGGAACCTGAGCCGTAGCGGGCGTTGATTTTCAAGGGATTGGTCGCGGCTCAGGTTCCCATAAGAATGGCAGGTTCAGGTGCCCGCGAGCATCGCGAGCAACTCGTCCTGCACGCCCTTGAACTTGCCTTTTTTGAGGCTGGGAGGGCACCACTTATCGAGCGTGTGACGACCGCCCCGCCAACCCAGCAGCCGAGACGCCGTGCAGCGCCTCAGGCATCTGCGAAACCGGCTATCCGGGCCCGTCAGAACGGCCTTGCGCTAAATGTGGTGTGCGCCCCTTGTGTTGACATAGAGCGCGTAGAGCGACCGGCTGGCCGCCATGAACAGCCGGTTGCGTTGCGCTCCGCCGAAGCAGACATTGGCGCAGCGCTCCGGCAGGGCGATGCGCCCGATGGCCGTGCCGTCCGGAGCGAACACCATCACGCCGTCAAGCTCGGGCGCGCCCATACCCCAACCACACCAGAGATTGCCGTCACTATCGACGCGCATGCCGTCCGGCGTGCCGCCAGGGCCGGCGTCGATCGCTACGCGCCGGCCGGAGAGCGCGCCGCCATCGCCCACATCATAGGCGAGGACCTTGCGGGTCGGCTCGCCGCGGGACTCGACGATGTAGAGAATGCGTTCGTCGGGCGAGAAGCAGAGCCCGTTGGGCCCGGCGATGTCGTCGGCGACGAGGCGCATCTTCCCGGTGGCACCGTCGATCCGATAGACCGCCATCGGCGTCTCGCTCTCGGCCCTGTGACCTTCGTAATCGCCGAGAATGCCGAATAGCGGGTCAGTGAACCAGATGGAGCCGTCCGATTTGACGACGACGTCGTTGGGCGAGTTGAGACGTCTGCCCTGCCAGTTGTCGGCCAGCATAGTGATGCTGCCATCATATTCGGTGCGCGTGACGCACCGCCCGCCATGCTCGCAGGTCACCAGCCGACCCTGCAGGTCGCGCGTGTGGCCGTTGGCGAAGTTCGAGGGCCGACGCCAGACGGAGACTCGCCCGGTTTCCTCTTCCCATTTCAGGATTCGGTTGTTCGGAATGTCGGACCAGAGCAGGCAGCGCCCGTCCCCGAACCAGACAGGCCCCTCGGCCCAGCGGCATCCCGTCCAAAGCCGCTCCACGGCGGCGCTGAAAATGCGGTAGTGCTCGAAGCGCGGGTCCAGGGTTTCGACCAGCGGGTCGGGATAACGCGGCTCTTCACGCCATCCTGCGGCAGCGGAATAGGGTCTCACGGAAGGAGCGCTCCTTGCAGTGGCGCCTGCGCAGGATAGCGCCCTGCCTGCCGCTGTTTCAACAGCGGCGCTTCCCGAGAAATGTACGCGATTTTCATCGTCACGTGGCTGATCTTGGCGGCCGGATATCGCCTGCCAGATAGCTTCATGGGAACGGAGATAACTTTAGCTTTGTAATGTTTGTCGTCGGTGTTTCAGGAGTTAACGCAAGCCGATAGACCGGGGGAACGCCGCCTGCTAGAGGGCGGAGGCAATGGCGCGACCGAGTTCAGCGGTGGTGCCGTTGCCACCCATATCCGGGGTCAACGGGCCAGCACCAGTCAGGACCGTTTCGATGGCCCGTTCGATAGCCCTTGCTGCGTCCTCATGGCCCAGATGCTCCAGCATCATCGCGCCAGACCAGATCTGGCCGATAGGATTGGCGATCCCCCTGCCGGCAATGTCCGGGGCCGAGCCATGCACAGGTTCGAACATCGACGGCATGGCGCCCGAAGGGTTGATGTTGGACGAGGGCGCAATGCCAATCGACCCCGCTACGGCCGGCCCGAGGTCAGAGAGTATGTCACCGAACAGATTGGACCCGACCACAACATCGAACCAGTCCGGATGCTGGACGAAATGCGCGGTCAGGATATCGATATGGTATTGATCGGTGGCTACATCGGGATAGTCGGCGCCGATGGCACGGAAGCGTTCATCCCAATAGGGCATGGTATGGATGATGCCGTTCGACTTCGTCGCCGAGGTCACTTTGCGGCGCGGCCGCGTCTTCGCTAGGTCGAAGGCGTAGCGGAGGATGCGGTCCACGCCGCGCCGGGTGAACACCGTTTCCTGGACCACCGTCTCCGCATCGGTACCAGCATAAAGCCGGCCTCCGATTTCCGAATACTCACCCTCGCAATTCTCGCGGATGACATAGAAGTCAATATCCTCCGGCCCTCGGCCCGCCAGAGGCGAACGAATCCCCTTAAGAAGGCGGACGGGTCGGAGGTTCACATATTGATCAAATCGCCGTCGGATCGGGATCAGGAGGCCCCAGAGCGACACATGGTCCGGGACGCTTGGCCAGCCAACTGCACCGAGAAAAATCGCATCGAATTCCGCCAGACGGTCGAGGCCGTCCTCTGGCATTAGACGACCGGTCTCGGCATAGCGTTCACAGGACCAGTCGAAAGTCTCAAATACGAAATCGACGCCGTAACGCCGTCCGGCCGCTTCCAGGACCCCGATGCCTTCAGGCACGACTTCCTTGCCGATTCCGTCTCCTGGAATCGACGCGATACGATAACGGGGCATGAGACACTCTTTTCACGATTAGGCCGCGCCGGTATCAATACCGTCCCTCGCATTGTCAACCCGCCCATGCGGGTCTAAGACCCGCTTGCATGACTGACAACCCCGCTGAACAAGCACTAGCCAGCTTCCGGCAACGGATTGACTGCTGTGACCTCGCGATTTTGGAGAGCCTGCGCGAGCGGGCGCGGACCGTTACGCTCGTTGGCATGGACAAGCGCGCCCGCGGCCTGACCGACGTCTATCGCCCCGGTCGCGAGGCCGCGTTGATGCGCCGTCTGGCCGAGGCCGACAGCGCGCCCTTCCCAACCGCTTCACTGCTGGGCGTCTGGCGCGAGGTCATAGGGGCGAGTTTCGCCATTGAGGGACAACCGCTGCATGTGACCAGTGCTAGCCCCGAGGCTTGGGAGCGCGCCCGCACCCATTTTCGCGCCGCCCGGCATTCTCAGACTCTGGGTGCCCGCGCCGCTCTGAACGCAGTCGCAGCCGGCGAGGCCTCTATCGGCGTGGTTTCGCTTGAGGACGACACACTCTGGTGGCCGACACTGGCCGAATTCGACCCTCCCCTCCATATCGTCGCCCGCCTGCCTTTCGTACCCGAGCCTTATCCGGTCGAGGGCAGCGACGCGCTTGCAATCTCGCGCAATCCGCCAGATCCGAGCGGCGACGATCTTACCGTTGCGACCTCGTCTGAGGCTGTAGGCGAAGTGTTGGCCTCCTGCGGCGGACGATTTCTTGTTGCCGTAACGGCCGTTCGTGCCGATATGGTCCCCATTGGCGGCTATGCCGTACCGATCCTTCTCAAGGAGACCACAGGATGACCGTGCCCGCCCCCCGCGCCGGCGTGCTGGAGATTTCGCCTTATGTCGGCGGCGAAAGCGATATCGAGGGTGTCGAAAACATCATCAAACTTTCCTCGAACGAAAACGCGCTGGGCCCCTCGCCGCGCGCGATGGAAGCATTCGGGCGGCTTACATCCTCTCTGCATCTCTATCCAGACGGCGCTTCGGATGAACTTCGTATTGCTATTGGCGAGGTCCATGGCCTCGACCCGGCACGTATCGTCTGCGGCTCTGGATCAGATGAATTGCTGTCCCTGCTGGCCCATGCCTATGCCGGACCAGGAGACGAGGTCATCTACTCGGAGCATGGCTTCGCCATGTATCCAATCGCAGCGCGCGCAGCAGGTGCGCACCCCGTCGTCGCGCCGGAGCGCGCCTTCACGACGGATGTCGATGCCATCCTGGCGGCAGTGACGACGCGTACAAAACTGGTCTTTGTCGCCAACCCGAATAACCCGACAGGTACTTATATCTCTGGCGAAGAACTGGCCCGGCTGCGCGAGAGACTGCCGCCGGGCGTGCTCCTGATAGTGGACGCGGCCTATGCCGAATATGTCGGTCGCAATGACTATGCGGACGGGCGCGAACTGGTCGAGGCTAGTGGTAATACTGTGATGACACGTACCTTCTCCAAGATTTACGGGCTGGCGGCACTCAGGCTCGGCTGGGCTTATTGCCCGCCCAATGTGGTGGATGTGCTGCAACGGGTGCGCGGACCGTTCAATGTCAACGCTGCAGCGCAGGCTGCGGGCGTTGCTGCAATACGGGATGCCGAATATGTCGAATTCTCACGCGCCCATAACGACAAGTGGCTCCCCTGGCTTGCCGATGAGGTCCGCGCGCTGGGGTTCGAGGCACTCCCGAGCGTCGGCAATTTCATCCTGGTTCGTTTCTCGGATGTTAAAGCGGCCCTGGCCGCCCTTGAACGTCATGGCGTGATAACGCGCCGAGTCGCCGGCTACGGTTTCCCGGACGGTCTGCGCATAACGGTGGGGCGCGAGGAGGACAACCGCGCCGTTATCACCGCTCTCGGAACGCTTGTTTCGTGACCGGCCCGATGTTCAAAAGGGTCGCGCTGATCGGCGTCGGTCTGATCGGATCCTCCCTGGCCCGGGCGATACAACAGGAGCGGCTTGCCGGCAGCATCGTCGCCTGCGCTCGGCGCGCGGAAACGCTCGCCGCCGTCCGAAGGCTCAAAATAGCCGACGACACGACCCATGACCCTGCCGAAGCCGCCGATGGAGCCGACCTTGTGGTCATCTGCACGCCCATTAGCGCCTATGCCGGCATTGGCGAGGCGATCGCACCCCGGTTGCGCAGTGGAGCCATCGTCAGCGATGTTGGATCGGTCAAGCAGACAGTGATTCGCGACCTGGGGTCGCATATCCCGGACGGTGTGCATTTCGTGCCGGCACACCCAGTGGCAGGCACCGAGCATTCCGGGCCAGAAGCCGGATTCGCCGAGCTTTTCCAGGGCCGCTGGTGCATCCTGACACCGCTGCCCGGTACCGCCCCCGAAGCAGTCGAAAAAGTGGGGGCACTCTGGCGCCGGACCGGCATGATGCTGGAAACCATGACCCCCGCGCATCACGACCATGTGCTCGCGATCACCTCACACCTGCCCCACTTGGTCGCCTTCTCGATCGTCGGAACCGCCGCCGACCTGGAACAGGACCTCCGCCAGGAAGTCATCAAATTCGCGGCGAGTGGTTTCCGGGACTTCACACGCATCGCAGCCAGTGATCCCACCATGTGGCGCGACATTTTCCTGCACAACCGCCATGCGTTACTGGATGTGTGCGGCCGGTTGCTGGAGGACATTTCCCGCCTACAGCGAGCGATACGCTGGGGCGAGGGCGAAGAGATCGAGCGCCTGATCGACGCCTCGCGTGAAATCAGGCGCAACCTGATCGATGCGAAGCAGGCATGACAGCCGTCTCCGAACGCGCCTTCCAGGGTAATCTCATCCTGTTTCGTCAGGTGGACGCGCTCGACGCATTGCTCGACCATGCGCGCGAAATCGCCTTTGCTGCCTTCGCCGATCCAGTCGGCGACGAGGGGCGACTGGAGAGCGCAGAATGGAGGGAGAAAGCCATGAGTGCGCGGCGAGCTTTCATGCGCTCGGAAGTCGTGGCCTAGAGTCTGCGAGGCACACTCTCGGCGCGGACGAAAACGCGCTGCCCCGGAGCCAAGTCATGCCGGAGCGGAACAGCACGCTGGAATGGACTTACACCTCGCGGCCGCCATTATCCGGCACGACGAAGCTGAACCCCCTCGCCGGGTCGAAGAATTTGATCGTCCCTGGCAGCTCCATGACCGAGGACGCGGGTGCCGAAGCTTGAGATGAGAGGCAATCTCTCCCCGTTGGTAGAATTAGCCTGGGAAGCCTTCGATAAGGCTATTGATTAGGCGAAGAGATGGTCGGCCGGACAACATCGGGCGTTTGCGGGCACACTGCGGAGTGCAGTCTGGCGCTTGCCTATGTCAGCCCGGAAGCGGATGCCGTCGGGATGGAACTCATTATCGACATTCTGGGTAGCCGCCGGACAGCTCGCGTCATTCCGGATTCGCCCCATGCCCCTGGGAACGAGCGGCTCAGGTCATAGCAACACCGTCGCCAAACGAGATACCGAGTGCGCGCGCGGTATGCACCAGCGGGCCATTCACATCGACTGCGCTGTAGGTTCTGATCGCGTCCTCAAGCGGCACGTCGATCACAATCCGGTCACGCCAGGCGACCAGCCTATCGTGGCGTCCCTCGGCCAGCACATCCACGGCGTGGACGCCGAAGGCGGATGCGATGAGGCGATCCTGTGCAATCGGTTTACCGCCGCGCTGGATATGTCCCAGCACAGCGACGCGGGTTTCGGCACCGGTCATCTCCTCCAGTTTGGCCGCCACCCAATGTCCGATACCGCCATAGCTGGCGCTGTCCCTGGCGGCCTGGCGCATGGCTTCGCCCGTCTCGGTGCGCACGGCTTCCGCAACAATCACCAGTGCAAAATTGCGCCCATGCGCTTTCAGCGTCCGGATCTTCTCGGCAACATGCGTGAGGGTCGCCGGGATCTCCGGTATCAGGATGGCGTCCGCCCCGCCAGCGATACCCGCCGAGAGCGCGATATGACCGGCGTCCCTGCCCATCACCTCTAGCACCATCACCCTGTCATGGCTTGCCGCCGTCGGCTGCAGATGGTCGAGCGCTTCGGTGGCCGCTGCAACAGCGCTCGCATGGCCGACAGCTGTCTCGGTGGAACCGACATCGTTGTCGATGGTCTTCGGTATGCCGACAAGCCGTATGTCGCCCTGCTGCGCCAGCCGGCGCAAGATCGCAAAGCTGCCGTCGCCGCCGATGCCGATCAACCCGTCCAGCCTGAGTTGGCGATAGCCTTCGATAATCTCTCCAGACCGATCGATCCGGGTACCGTCAGGCATTGGATAGTCGAAGGCGTCACCCTTGTTGGTCGTGCCTAGCACGGTGCCGCCAAGCCGAAGCAGTTGGCCCGTAAAGCGTTTCGGCTCCAGCACCTCGTATTGCAGCGGCCTCGACAACAAGCCGAGCGTGCCTTTCTGGATACCGACCACTGTCCAGCCGTGATTGCCATGCGCATGCAGCGTCACAGCGCGGACAGCAGCATTCAGCCCGGCGCAATCACCGCCGCTGGTTAGGATTCCAATACGCCGTATCTCGCTCACCACACCGGCCTCTGCTATAGTGTCTGAAGAGACAGAGCATAGGTGGAATGTCCGGTCCGATGGAAGCTGACGTAAAAGCTGAAAGGCTTGCCGCGTTGCGTTCCGAACATGCCGATCTCGACTACGCCATCGCCGCGCTGACCGAACAGGTTCCGTTCGACCAATTGCAGGTGCAGCGGCTCAAGAAGCGAAAGTTGTGGCTGCGAGACATGATCGCGAAGCTGGAAGCGCAGGACCATCCCGACCTGATTGCCTGAACGATATTTCATGCGCGGGCCTGGCGTCGGCGAACTGCCAATCACGAGGAAGAGGGAATCATGGGAGAGGCTGCTATTCGCATCGGCATCGTCATGGGCAGCCAGTCTGATTGGGCAGTGATGAAACACGCCTCGGAAACACTGGAAGCGCTTGAAGTGCCGTACGAATCGCGCATCGTGTCCGCACACAGAACGCCCGATCGCCTCTACAGCTACGCTCGCTCGGCCCGCGACCGAGGCCTGATGGCCGTGATTGCAGGGGCTGGCGGCGCGGCGCATCTGCCCGGCATGGTAGCCTCGATGACCATTCTTCCTGTTTTTGGCGTGCCGATACCGAGCCGGGCGCTATCGGGCCTCGACAGCCTGCTTTCCATCGTGCAGATGCCAGCCGGAGTGCCGGTCGGCACGCTCGCCATCGGTGAGGCTGGTGCAACCAATGCCGCCCTACTCGCAGTAGGCGTGCTGGCACTGTCTGACCCAGCGCTTGCCGAACGGCTCCAAGCTTGGCGCGACCGGCAGACCGCCGTAGTCGCCGACAGTCCTCAATGACACGGATAGCGCCGGGCGGCACTATCGGCATTTTCGGTGGCGGTCAGCTTGGCCGCATGACGGCTCTTGCCGCGGCCCGACTCGGCTATCGCTGCCATGTCTTCTGCCCGGAGGCGGACAGCCCCGCGGCTGAGATCTCGGCCGCAGCCACGATTGCCGGATATGATGACCTAGAAGCGCTTGATGGCTTCTGCGCATCCATAGACGTAGCAACCTTCGAATTCGAAAACGTGCCTTACGAAGCCGTGGCCCGTATCGCCGCTAGAATGCCCGTAAGGCCTGGATGGGAAGCGCTCAGAACCAGCCAAGATCGCGCCGTGGAAAAGCGGTTCCTCAACAGCATCGGGCTCGAAACGACCTGCTGGACCGAAATTCGCTCCGCCTCCGACCTCCGGCAGGCACCCTGCCCCGGGATTCTGAAAACAACAAGGTTCGGCTATGACGGCAAAGGCCAAGTCCAGCTTCAAGAAGGCTTCGATGCCGAGACCGTCTGGGCCATCTTTGGCGCGGAACGCGGCGTGGCGGAGATGCTGGTGGATTTTTCGCATGAAGTCTCGGTGATTGTGGCGCGGGGTACCGATGGTTCAGTTGCCTTGTTCGATGTCGCGCAAAACCATCATCGGGGCGGCATATTGAGGCGCACCCTCGTGCCCGCACCGGTCTCATCTTCCATTAAGGCCGAGGCGCAGACACTGGCAGCGCGGGCGGCCGAAGCCCTCGACCTTGTTGGGCTTCTGGCAGTCGAATTCTTCGTCACGCGCTCGGGTCAGCTACTCGCAAACGAGATCGCACCCCGGCCCCACAATTCAGGTCACTGGACCCAGGATGCCTGCGGGGCGGACCAGTTCGAGCAGTTCGTGCGTGCCGTCGCCGGCCTGCCGCTCGCAGACCCGGCCCGGCACAGCGATGCCGAGATGGTCAACCTTATTGGAGACGATGTCCATGCGTGGCCCAATCTGCTCGCCGAGCCGGGCGCCCGACTTCACCTATACGGGAAACACGATATCCGACCCGGCCGCAAGATGGGCCATGTTAACCGCCTCTCACCGAAAGCGCGGCGAAAAGGCCCGGAAGCGTGACAGCTGCGCGCCGCATCGCTGCAGCCGCGACCGTGTCTTGCCGATAATCGCCACCTCCTCCAGCCGGCGGTCCAGAAACGCCCAGGTCGCGCTCAGGTCTTCGGACCTGTCGTTCAACCAGACCTGCAGGACCGCCGCATAGATAGCACCCAGAGTGGCGCGTTTTGTGTAATAGCTGAAATCGGTGCTCCGGTCGTCGGCCAGAAGCCAGATTGCATCCACTGTGCGGTATAATGACCGCAACGCCAACGGTGCGTTCTGCGGCAAGGAGAGCCGCGCTACCGCCCGCCGGACAGCTTCGCGATGCGGCGCATGCCGTTCCAGCCGCGCATGACACGCGGCTCGGACCATTGCTGCCGCCCCCCGCGGCTGGGGATCAAGCGCTGACACATCCTCGATCATATGCCGGTCTGCCAGCGTCATGTGCACCTCAATGGCCTCCAGCGGTCCCCGAGGGAAGAGCACCGTGGCCTCGCTTTCTTCAAGACCCGCGGCCGCAGCTCCAGCGCGAAGCGCTGCGACCGTCCAGCCGTCAAAAGCGATATGAGGCAGCGCGGCCTCCAGCACGATTTCACGCAACCGTTCCCGGCTTTCCTGTTCAACCACGATCAACCTGCCCCTTTAGCCGGTGTCCGGCGCGGGCCGGACTTCTGCAATACTGTTTCCCGTGCTATAGATAAGGCTCCTCTAACCGTAGCTAAAGGAGCAGAGAGCACCCGTGCATGTTACCGTCCGCGACAATAATGTCGATCAGGCGCTGAGGGCGCTGAAAAAGAAAATGCAGCGTGAAGGCGTTTTTAGGGAAATGAAGCTGCGCCGCTCATATGAAAAACCTTCGGAAAGGCGCGCAAGAGAACAAGCAGAGGCCGTCCGCCGTCATCGTAAAATGATGCGCAAACGCATGGAGCGGGAGGGATACTAGCGCCCCCATGAGCGCCTATGATCGGGGCCTCGGCCGGCAGAACGCGAACTACGAGCCCCTGACGCCGCTGTCATTTCTGCAACGCACTGCCTGGGTGTTCCCGAACCACCTTTCGGTTTTGCACGGGAAGCGCCGCTTCACTTGGAGGCAAACGCGCGACCGCTGCCACAAGCTGGCGGATGCACTCGCTCGGCGAGGCGTCGGTAAGGGTGACACTGTTGCCGTCATAGCTGCGAACACGCCAGAAATGCTGGAAAGTCATTTCGGCGTGCCGATGACGGGCGCTGTGCTCAATACGCTGAATATCCGCCTCGACGCCACCGCCATCGCTTTCATGCTGGAACATGGCGAGGCGAAAGCCATTCTTGTCGACCGGGAATTTTCAGCCGTGGTCCGGCAGGCAATCAGCATGCTCAAGCGGGACATCCTGACCGTCGATATCGACGATCCGGAGTATGACGGGCCGGGAGACCATATCGGCAGCCTCGATTACGAAGCACTCCTAGCGGAAGGCCATCCCAGCTTCGCCTATGTGCCGCCGACGGACGAGTGGGACGCAATCTCACTGAACTACACCTCCGGCACGACAGGCAATCCGAAAGGCGTGGTCTACCACCATCGCGGCGCTTGGTTGAATGCGACCGGTAATGTGATGGCGTGGCAGATGCCACTGCATCCAGTCTATCTATGGACATTGCCGATGTTCCACTGCAATGGCTGGTGTTTCCCTTGGACGGTCACCGCGCAGGCTGGCACGCATGTCTGCCTGCGGCGGGTTGAGACACGGCACATTTTCGATGCGATAGCCGACGAGGGCGTGAGTCATTTCTGCGGTGCCCCGATCGTGCTCAACATGTTACTGCATGCATCGGACGTGGACCGTCGAAACTTCAGCCATCGCGTGCAGGTGATGACGGCTGCCGCACCGCCGCCGCCTTCGACACTCCAGGGCATGGAGGAGATGGGCTTCGACATCACCCATGCTTACGGGCTAACAGAATGTTACGGCCCGGCCGTGGTCTCAGCCTGGAACCGGGACTGGGATGCCCTGCCCAGTGCCAACCGCGCGGCAATGAAAGCACGGCAGGGTGTTCGTTATCCAGTGCTCGAAGGCCTGACGGTGATGGATCCCAAGACGATGGCGGAGACCCCACGCGATGGCGAGACCATCGGCGAGGTGATGATGCGTGGCAATGTCGTGATGAAGGGCTATCTCAAGAACGAGGCCGCAAGTGCCGAAGCATTCGCCGGCGGCTGGTTTCACACCGGCGACCTCGGCGTCATGCACGATGACGGTTATATCGCGCTAAAAGACCGGTCGAAGGACATTATCATTTCCGGTGGGGAGAACATTTCCTCCGTGGAGGTCGAGCAGGTTCTCTACCGGCACCCGGCGGTGCTCGAAGCCGCAGTCGTTGCCAGGCCGGACGAGAAATGGGGTGAAACGCCCTGTGCTTTCGTGGAACCGCTTTCTGGTATCAAGCCGACGGAAGCGGAAATCATTGCCTTCTGCCGAGACAACATGGCCCATTTCAAGGCTCCGCGCCATGTCGTGTTCGGTCCCTTGCCCAAGACATCCACCGGCAAAGTGCAGAAATTCGTACTCCGCGAACGGGCACGCGACCTGACCTGAAGCCGGTGCCGGACTTGGCATCGCAGAAGCAGCCATAAACTGGGACTGAAAGTATGCGTGCAACGGGGATAAAGAACCGTCATGAAAAATCATGGCGCGGCATAACAGTCTTCATGTTCCTTGGTGCC
>JAPORR010000183.1:11823-11930 GCA_026710105.1 Alphaproteobacteria bacterium | reverse complement strand
GATGCGTCGTATGGTGATCGGCAGCTCCGACGCAGCGCAGGATGGCGACGGTTGAGCCCTTGGCGCGTGAGCGCACCAGGAAGCGTCTGGCGCCGTTTTCGATCTCG
>JAPORR010000183.1:0-11732 GCA_026710105.1 Alphaproteobacteria bacterium | reverse complement strand
CCATTCCGCTTCGATGCCGGCTTTGGCCATGCGCAGGAACAGCTCCTTCTGCATGAGCAGGGCGAGGAACGAGCAGAACACGTGGCCGCGGATGGTCTCGTCGCATTTGTGAAAGATGGGGCGTGTGTCGAGCAGCGATTTCGTGGTGCGGAACGCCTGCCTGCCACAACTCCTTGTAGCGCAGCGCCACCTCGCGCATCGGAAGGTTGGTGTTGGTGCGCAGCACCCAGATGCCGTCGTATTTCTCCTCCGCGCTTACCTTGTCGGGGCCGGAAGCCCTCGGCCTTCAGATAGCGCCGGTAGCCGCGGTTGCCGATCAGCGCCCTGGCCTTCAGCTTGCCCTCCAGATCGGCGACCATCGCCGCCCGGCTCGCCGCATCGCGCCGCGACCGGGTTGCGGCAGACGATGTAGCGCTGCCGCGCGCCCGGCTCTTCCCCGTCCGCGCAGCACAACCTCCTTGATCTCCAGCGTCAGCGGCTCCGGGTCGTGGGCGCGCGCGACCGTGAACGCACTCATCGCGCCGCCATAGCACCTCCTCGCGAACCTCCTTGCTGGCGCGGGCGCCCAGGATGTATTGCCAGCCGCGCGCCCGCCGCCATGGTCGCCTTGCTGATCATCCCCCGGTCCGCCACCAGGCACACCGAGCGGATGGGGTGCTGGAGACGCCCGGCCACCGCCTCCAGCGCCGTCACGTCGGCGACGTTCCCCGGCCACATCTCCGAACACACCGGTCGTCCGTCCTGTGTCAGCACCAGGCCCAGCACCATCTGGCGGCAGTCCGGACGGCGGTCCTTGGAGCGCCCGTGGCGCCCGAGTGTGCGCATGCGTGCATGTCGACCTTGCCGCTTTCGTATTCGGCATCGTCGAACCCCATGACCTCGATAACATAGCGCAGGATGCCGTCGTAGCGGCCGTCGGCGCGGTCGGATTGGCCGGGCATGTGGCCGCGGGTGACGGTCAGCAGGAAGTCGGGCAGACCGCCGCCGGTCTCGAACCGGAAGTGCGGCTTCTCCAGTTCAGCGCGAACGGCGCCGCCGAGTGCCTGGCGAAGACCGGGCTCCAGGGGCGGCGCAGCGTGCCGAGGGCGTGGCGTTTGTTGTGCGAGTCGACTGGGCAGAGCGTCGAGATGATAGGCTGCGCGGAGGCGCTCAGGCACTCCTATAGGTCTTCCGAGCGTGCCACGGGCCCGAGGAACAGCCAGGATCCTGGCACCGGGTTTTGCCAGACGGCGTCAAGAGGTACGAGATCGCGTGTATTCAGGGAGCCAGAACGATCTTCGGGGCAGCGGCGCGGCCGGCCTGGATATCGGCGAAGGCGCGGGCACCTTCCGACAACGGCCGGATTTCGGTCCAGTCGAGCGCGCCGAGGCGGCCGGCAAAGATCGCCGCGGCCGTGTCCCGGAAATCCGCTGCGGTGTATGTGTAGGTGCCGATGACGGTTATCTCCTGGAGGGTCATGCGCCGGATGTCGAGCCCGCCTGCCGCCGAGCCGAGACCGATATGCATGATGGCCCCTCCAGGCCGGACCGCTCTGGAGGCCAGCGCCCGGGTCACCTCGAACCCCACTGCGTCAATGACCAGGTCGACGTCTTCCGGATCTTCTCCTGCCGCCGGGTCGTAGACGCGGAAATTGCCAGCACGCGCGACGATGCTGCGGCGTGCAGGGTTGGTCTCGGCGATGTGGATTTCCCTGCCATGATTCGCACCGAGCACCAGTGCGGCGCCGAGGCCGACGGCACCGCCGCCGATTACGAGGCAACGCGCGTCTTCGATCGGCCGATCAAGCGCTTGCTGAGCCAGACGCACCGCGTGCCAGCCGCAAGCCAGCGGCTCGGTGAGGACTGCTTTCTCGGTCGGCACCCCGTCTGGGATCGGCACCAGGTTACCGTTCGGCATGGTGAGCAATTCCGCGAACGCCCCTTCACGCGGCGGCATGGATATGATCTGGCGTGTCCCGCAAAGATTCTCTCGGCCCGACAGACAGGCCTCACAGGTGCCGCAGGTCACCAGCGGATTGACCGCGACGCGCGCGCTCGCGCCCGGCCCCTCGGCTACAATGCCCGAAACTTCGTGGCCCAGGATCAGCGGTGCTGGGCGGCGCTCGTCATGTCCGGCCCATGCATGCATGTCCGAACCGCAGATACCGACATGGGCGACCCGGATCAGGGTATCCCCGCCGGGTTCGGGATCCGGTGCCTCGCGGTAGGCGAGGGTCTCCGGACCGGTATAGACCAGTGCTTTCATTTGGCCGTGTACCCTCCATCGACATAGAGAACCTGGCCGGTAACGTAGTCGGCCGCGTCGGAGCAAAGAAAGAGCGCCGGCCCGACCAGGTCGGCGAGCACGCCGTTCCGTGCTATGCAGGTTTGCGCCGCATGCTTGGCGGCCAGCGTCGGATCATCGAATACGGGGGCCGTTAACCCGGTCGGAAAGAAGCCGGGGGCAATTGCGTTGACCGCGATGCCATCGCGCGACCATGCCTCCGCCATAGCGCGGGTGAGCTGGGCGATGCCACCCTTGGAAGCGCCATAGGCCAGCCCGGCGGGAAAGGCGCGGGCACTTTGCAGCGAGGCGAGGTTTACGATCCGGCCCCAGCCTTTGTCTCGCATCGCGGGAACCAATGCACGGGCGAGGAAGAACGGCGCTGCCAGGTTGAGGTCGATGGTGATGCGCCAGCCTTCCGTCGTCACCGTGTCGGCGGGCTCGCGGGGGTTTATCCCGGCGGCATTGATCAGGATGTCCGGCGCCCCGAAGGGCTGTGCGATACACGCCGTGACGGCTTCCACCTCGGCAGTGTTCGAAAGATCGGCCGCGACTACCGCCGTTTCACCGTCTACTTCGTCACACCACTCCTCCAGAACCCCGACGCGACGCGCGACGCCGACCACGTGCGCGCCGGCCTCCGCGAGTGCGCTAGCGATCGCGCGGCCGATGCCGGAACTCGCCCCGGTCACGCAGGCAATGCGGCCCGCAACGCTGAACAGGTCTGGGCGGTAGAGCGTCTTCATTGCTTCAGTTGCCACCGGACAAGTCGAAACTCTCGCCAGGGAAGTATTTTTCCAGCCGGATATCGGCAGTCCGGGCATGGCCTTCCATCCCCTCCAGCCGGGAAATCCGGGCGGTCGCCTCGGCCACCGGTCTGGCTCCCTCGCGTGTTGCGCGCTGCCATGTGACCAACTTCATGTATTTGTGGACCGAGAGGCCGCCGGTATAGCGCGCGGCACCCGATGTCGGCAGCACGTGGTTCGGCCCCGCCGACTTGTCACCGTAGGCGACCGTCGTCTCTTCGCCGAGGAACAGCGAGCCGTAGCATTGCAGGCGGCCGAGGAACCAGTCGGGATCCGCAGCTTGGACATGGAGGTGCTCCGGCGCGTAGTCGTCCGCGACCCGGGCCAGCGTCTCGCGGTCGGACGCTACCATGACCTCCGCCATAGCCTCCCAGGCCGCGGCGGCGCTGTCGCGGTTGAGTTCGGGCAGGGTCTCGATATAGCGCGGTGCCAATTCCAGAACGCGCTCGGCGAGCGGGCGGTGCGTTGTAGCTAGCCAGACCGGGGAGTTGTAACCGTGCTCGGCTTGGCCGATCAGGTCCCAGGCGACGATATGCGGATCGGCGGTCTCGTCGGCGAGGATCAGGCTGTTGGTGGGGCCTGCGAACATGTCAATGCCGACCCGGCCAAAGAGGATCCGCTTGGCTTCCGCGACGAACTGGTTGCCGGGCCCGACCAGAATGTCGGCGCCCGGCAGGCCGAACAGACCGAATGTCATCGCCGCGAGGCCTTGCACCCCGCCAAGCGCCAGGATCCTGTCGGCCCCGCACAAATCGGCGCTATAAATGATCGGCGGGGGGATGCCGACGCCAGGGCGCGGCGGGGAACAGACGCCAATATGCCCGCATCCGGCGACTTTTGCCGTGGTTACGGTCATGAGCGCCGAGGCGACGTGGCTGTAGCGGCCACCCGGGACATAGCAGCCGACCGCCCGGCAGGGAATCGTCTTCTGCCCGGCCACCATGCCGGGTGTGACTTCGATCTCCATGTCCCTTATGGTTGCCTTCTGCGCCTCGGCAAAGCGGCGGATATTGTCCCATGCGAAGCGTATGTCGTCCTTGAGCCGTTGCGGGACCTCGGCAGAAGCGGCTTCAATCTCATCCTGGGTCAGGACGGTATTGCCGTCATAACGGTCGAACTCCGACGCGTAGCGTAGCGCCACGGCTTCCCCACCGGCCTCAATTTCCTCCAGCATCGCCGCCACGGCCGCCGCAACCTGCCCGGAATCATCGCTCGCGCGCCGGGTAGCTTGTTTCACGAAAGTGACCGTCATTTCATTCTCACTTGTAGGCCTCGGGCAGCAGTACCGTCGATATCGACGGCAAGTAGGCGATCAATAGTGCGACGATCAGCATGAAGAAGACGAACGGCACCGCCCGCACGGCGATCTTGAGGATCGAATCCCCGGTCAAACCCGAAACGACGAACAGGTTGAGGCCCAGCGGCGGCGTGATGAATCCGACGCCGAGCGCCGTAATCATCATCACGCAGAACTGGATCTCGTTCATGCCGATTTCGTCGGCAAGCGGCTTCAGGATCGGTGCCAGGATGACGATGTTGGGCGTCGTCTCCATCACGCATCCGGCGGCGATCAGT
Source organism: Alphaproteobacteria bacterium (assembly GCA_026710105.1). GTDB lineage: Bacteria > Pseudomonadota > Alphaproteobacteria > Bin95 > Bin95 > Bin95. Next base: position 7,089 of record JAPORR010000183.1, on the reverse strand, counting down.
ATGGCGATCATCAGCAAGATCAGGACATAGGGATTGTCGGTCAACGACGTGACCGCATAGACGAAGCCTTGCGGAACGCCAAGCGCCGCCATGGCCTGCGCAAGCGGCAACGACAGAGCGATGATCGGCAGGATGACACCGTTCACCTTGGCCGAACTCACCAGCATTTCCGGGAAGTCCGAGAGCTTGAGCGTGCCGAGCACGAAGCCCATGAACATAGTGACGACAACGGCCGTTGCGCCTGCCTCGGTCGGCGTCAGGCGGCCCGAGAAAATGCCCCAGAAAATCACGCCGGGAACGAGGAATGCATACCAGCCTTTACCGAGCGCGCGGCCCAGATTGGCGGCCCATTCGCCGAACGACATCAGGCCACCACCCTCATAGGCATAACGCCGGTTTACGACGATGTTGGTGATGAGGATGGAAGCCAGGATGAGAACGCCCGGAATCAGTGCCGCCTGGAACAGCGTGGCGGCAGAAATGCCGAGCACGAGCCCGATGACGATATAGGCGATGGACGGCGGGATGAGGATACCCGTACAAGCACCTGCCGCCACCAGCGCGCAGGCATAGGGGCGTGGATAGCCCGACTCCACCAGCCGGGCGATCGTCATGCGCCCTACTGCGGCAGCGCCCGCTGCATCGGAGCCCGAAATGGCCGAGAACATGCCGCAGACCAGCACGGTGGCCGAACCGAAGCCGCCCCTGGCCCAGCAGGTGAGCGCTTCGGCCACATCAAGAAACTTCCGGCTGAGGCCCGTGCGCACCAGGACGTCGCCCGTGAGGATGAACAGCGGCACGGCTGTGAGCGCGAAATGATCAATGCCGTCGAATAGGCTTTCGCCTAGGAGTGAAAGGGGTAGCACACCCGATATGACCAACATCGCTACGGCGCCGGCGCCGATGGCCGCCCAGACCGGCACGCCAAGCGCGATGAGGATTACCAGCAGGATGACGGGACCGAAGAAGTCCCACCCGACCTCTGGCGTTGCTTGCTGGAGCTGATTCCACAGCATCGGGCCGCTACCGGCTGCTGGTCAGTCGAAAAGGCGGGTGCCCTCGTGGACGGGGCGCCCTTCGCGCAGATCGGTGATGTCGCGGATCAGAGACTGGATGAGACGGAAGGCCATGAGCGAAAAACCGATGGGAACGGCCGCAAGGAACCAAACCATCGAAACCCGCAGCCCATGGCTGACCGATCCGAACTTCCAGGAGACCGAAACCGTTTCGAGCGACCACCAGACGGCGAGTACGGCAATCGCCAGCATGACCAGATCGCCAAAGATGTAGAGCAAGGCCTTGATGCGCGGCCCGACATAATTGAAGAGCACGTCGATGCGGATATGCGCGCGCTCACGCACCGCGGATGCAGCACCGATCCAGGCGAGGTAGATGAACGCATAGCGTACGATCTCCTCGCCCCAGATCGACGAATAGGCGAAGATCTCGCGGCGTACGACCTCGACCGCCATGGTGACGACCAGCATCGAATAGAAAAGCAGGAGCGCCAGACGCTCGGCATTCCTGTTCAGCAGCGCAAGCAAACGTCGACCTCCCGCAATCGGTGCCGGACGAACGGTTGCGGCCCGGCGGCGACCGCCGGGCCGCGCTGGTCAGGCGTCGTGGACGTAGTAGCGGCTCTGCGTGCCAGCGGCTTCGACCAGTTTCTCGAAGGCGTCCATCGAGCCTGCGAACTCGGTCTTGAAGCTGTCCCACTCGGAGCGCTGGTAACCGCCCGCCGCTTCCCATTCAGCCAGTTGGTCCGCACTCAACGAGTGGAACTCGACGCCGGACTTGCGCAGTTCCGCCATCGCGTAATTGCGCGCCGCCGGCACCTTGGCAAGGTTCTGCTGCGAGGTGATCTCCGAGGCAAACTCGATCCCCTCCTTCACGTCGCCCGGAAGACCATCAAACCATTCGAGATTGCAGGAATAGACCTGACTGTCCGGCACTGCCCTCGTAAATGTCACATGGCTCAATATGTCCTTGAAGCCAAAGACATAGAGTGCGCCGACCGCCGGATCGAGAGCGTCGGCGACGCCCTGCTTGATCGCTGAAGGTGTCTCGCCCCAAGCCACCGGTGTCGGGTTGGCACCCACCAAACGGTAGTATTGCTGGAGCATCTTGGAGCCCGGCACACGGAATTTGACGCCAGCGAGATCCGAAGGGGTCATTACCGCGCCGGCACCGCCCTTGCGGACCGCGACGACGCGCGGGTCTATCACCACATAGTAGAGCGGCTTGAAACCCCGCTCCTCGACCTTCGGATGCACTGTTTTCTTCCAGTGTTCCGAGGTCACGAGGTTCACGAACCGCTGGTTGGCACCGCACAGATAGGGCAGGTTGATAAGGTCGACCACCGGCGCGAAGGGAGCGAAGTTCGAAAGCGAATGCTGGGCCGCCTGGATCGTGCCGCCCTGTACCTTCTGGGCCAGCGCACTGCCGACGCCGAGCTGGCCGCCCGCCGCCAGCTTGACATAGACCTTGCCGTTAGTGGCGTTCTGGACGTTTTCCTTGAAGTCGAGTTGCATGATCGGATAGCTGCGGTCCGCGGTCAGCACATAGGCGGTCGCAACCGTCATGATGTGGGCGGCCGCCTTCATGCGGTCGTCTTCTTCCTTGGCTGTCTGCGCCGAAGCCTCGTTCGACCAGAGCGTTCCGGTTGCTGCCGCCACAGCGGCGGCCGTGAAGCCGCCGGCGCCGGCCATCTTGAGGAAATTACGCCTTTCGACAGAGGCGATCTCCATCCTGGTTTTTTCGTCCGTCATCTTGCTACCTCCCTGGGTTGATCGATGGGCGGGAGCCGCCGTTGCCTTTTTCGGCGGCTTCGAGCATCAGAACGCCAGCCACGAACAGGAGCGAGGCCCCGAAAAGCGTGAGCATTTCGGTCACATCGTCGAAGACTGGGCCCAGCCCGGCGGCGCCGACAGTCACGCTGGCGAAGAAAACGAGGAAGCAGGTCAGTGCGGCGACCAGCACAATTTGGCCATTGCGGATCACCGACATGCCTCCTTGCCCATCAACGGGCCAGCATTTGACTTGCCCAGAAGACGAGCATCATGGCGGTCCCCAGAAAATGCAAGCGCTTTCTTTTCAAGACATGGTAAAATCCCGCAGAGGAAGTAGCCAGACGATGAAACCCCGACCCACGCTTGAGGATGTTGCCGGCATGGCAGGCGTTTCCACCGCAACCGTCTCACGCGTCCTCAATCAACCCGAACGAGTGCGCTCTGAAACCCGCAGTCGCGTCAAGGCCGCAGTGGCTCATTTCGACTACACGCCGCATTTCGGCGGGCGTGCGCTCGCCTCGAACCGCACCAACACGGTCGGTGCAGTCATTCCCACCATGGAAAACGCGATTTTCGCTCGCGGCCTTCAGGCACTTCAGGAGTCGCTGGCCGAAGAAGCTGTGACGCTGGTCGTGGCGACTGCGAACTACGATCCGGCGCGCGAGGCGGACCAGATCCGTACCTTGCTTGGCCGCGGCGTTGATGGGCTGGTACTGATCGGCGAGGCGCGGGACCCGTCCATCTACGCGATGCTGGAGCGCCGCGGCACACCGTTCGTGCTGGTCTGGTCGTGGCGGGCGGACTGTCCCTGGCCCTGCGTGGGCTTCGACAATCGGGCGGCAGCGCGGGCGATGGCGCGACGCGTCCTTGAGCTCGGGCACCGGCAGGTCGCCATGATCGCCGGCATCACGCGGGACAATGACCGCGCCACCGCCCGGGTCGAGGGCGTACGCGATGCTTTGCGCGAACACGGCCTCAACCTCAATGCGTCTAGATTGATCGAAACACCCTACAACCTTGAGGCTGGCGCAGCAGCGGCACGGCACCTGCTCGCGGCGACACCCCGGCCGACCGTAATCGTCTGCGGCAATGACGTGATCGCTGCCGGCGCCCTGAACGCCGTGCGCTCGCTCGGCCTCGAAGCACCGGCGGACGTGTCCGTAACCGGCTTCGACGACATCGACCTTGCGCTGGTCCTCGACCCCTTGCTCACCACCGTGCATGTACCGCACCGTCGCATGGGAGAGGCTGCCGCCTCGCTTTTGCTCACGCCGCACATGCGGAATGCGGAGGTACGGAACGTCGTCTTCGAAACTACGCTGGTGGAGCGCGGATCTCTGGCTCCGCCCCGAAAATGAATATCGGCATGGTAGCGGATCCGGGCCATGCTTACACCAACATGGAGAAGGGCAATGATCGATTTCGTGGTGCATGACGAAGACGACAGCGTCGGCGTCGTTGTTGTCGAGGGGGTCGAGGCGGGAGCGGAACTCAGAGGCTGGATTATGGACCAAGACAAAGACATCGTCTTTCGGGCAGCAAACAACATCCCGATCGGACACAAGCTCGCAATCAGGCCCATGAAGAACGGCGACACCGTCATCAAATACGGCGTCGATATCGGCCTCGCGGTGGAGGAAATCGCGGTGGGTGAACATGCCCATGTGCACAATATCAAAACCAAGCGCTGGTAGGAGGCTATCTTATGGCCCGTAACCTCGAGACCACGACCTTCCAGGGCTACCGCCGTGAAAACGGCCGGGTGGGCATACGCAACCACGTCATAGTCCTTCCCGTCGACGATCTGTCGAACGCGGCCTGTGAGGCGGTAGGGAACAACATCAAGGGTGCCGTGGCGATCCCGCACCCCTACGGACGACTGCAGTTCGGAGCGGATCTTGAGTTGCACTTCCGGACCCTCATTGGCGCCGGGGCAAACCCCAATGTCGCTGCGGTCGTAGTAATCGGCATTGAGGAGGGCTGGACGCAGCGCGTGGTCGAAGGCATCGCCGCCACCGGCAAGCCGGTCACCGGCTACGGTATCGAGTTGCATGGTGACCACGAGACCATTATGCGGGCGTCCAGGACGGCGCGCGAATACGTGCAATGGGCGTCGGAAGCGGTGCGCGAGGAAGCGCCTGTCTCCGAACTCTGGGTATCGACCAAATGCGGCGAGTCCGATACCACTTCCGGCTGCGCCTCCAACCCCACTGTAGGCAACGCTTTTGATAAGCTCTATCCGCTGGGCAATACCCTGGTTTTCGGCGAAACCACCGAGCTCACCGGCGGTGAGCACCTCGTCGCCGAGCGCTGCCGCACCCCGGAAATCCGCGAACGCTTCATGTATATGTTCGACCGCTATCAAGAAGTCGTGGAGCGGCACAAGACGAGCGATCTGTCAGAGTCCCAACCAACAAAGGGCAATATCGCCGGCGGCCTCACCACCATTGAGGAGAAGGCGCTCGGCAATATCCAGAAGATCGGCCGCAAGTGCATGATCGACGGCGTGCTCGACAAAGCGGAAACACCCGACGCGCCGGGCCTTTGGTTCATGGATTCATCGTCCGCAGCCGCCGAGATGGTGACGCTGTGCGCCGCGGCCGGTTTCGTGGTGCATTTCTTCCCCACTGGACAGGGCAACATCATCGGGAACCCAATCCTGCCGAACATCAAGATCTGTGCCAACCCGCGCACCGTACGCACCATGAGCGAGCATGTAGACGTGGACGTCTCGGGCCTGCTGCGCCGCGAGATGACACCGGACGAGGCGGGCGACGCCTTGCTCGAAATGATGATTCGTACTGCCAACGGAAGGCTCACGGCAGCGGAAGCCCTAGGACACCGAGAGTTCGTGCTAACAAGGCTCTACGAGAGCGCTTGAAGTTTGCTTTTGCCTTTGGTTGTCAACGGCAGTTGAACAAGGGCTGAACCCCCAGCCCAGCGCCCAGGAGACACCAAGCGAGGCCCAGCGACCTTCATTGCGGTAGCGCTCTGTCTTGGGGCGCTCGCGCGAGAGGCCGCCTGAAAGGTCAAGCCGGAGTGTTGGGGTCGCAACCCATGAGAGGCCCGTATGCAGGCTCTTGATCGGGCCGTCCTGTGTCTTGCTGCGATCATGGCGCCGGTCACGCCAGGAGAGCCCGCCATGGGCGGTGAGGCGCGGTGTCAGCCGGCGCTCCGCCTCCAGGCGCGGGCCAAACTCGTTATATTGCCCCTTGCCCCCGCTCCAGTGTTGGCGGGGCTATGAATCGCCCCTCCGGCGGCTGGTCCGGGACGAATGTCGGGGATGACTATCAGCCAGCGTCGGCTATGTGAGAGAATCCCCGACGCACCGTTCAAGCACGCCGGGGACTCGGGTTGGTCGCTAGTTAGAGATGGTAGTTATTGACGAGTTGCAGCGAAACCACCTGCAACCGCTGTGTCCTTGCCAATCTTGGAGTTGAACCGTCCTGCAATTCCGGTTGGGTCCGCATTGTCCTTTCCGGTGCCGTAAAGGTTGTATTCCCATTGACCTGTATTTTCACCATCAGAAACAATGCTTCCAGTGCTGATACCGGTGGTAGTCGCGTCAGATGCCGTTACTATGGTCGTTTTTTCTAGTTTAAGGCTCCAGGTATTTTCAACACCATCGTCACGAACGAAATCTTCGATCGTTCCGCTAACATCGCCGGCTGCGGTTGTCTTGAAATCCGCGGTCAACGAGACATCCGCCGTGAACTCGCCACGTGTGGCTTCAACAGAAGTTCCATCATCCATGTGTGCCTTGACTGCATAGAGACCAGCCGCCGAACCATTATAAGTGGCTTTTCCCGTTAGAGCATTTCTTGATGCACCGGTTGGTTGAAATACTGTACCATCATGAAACACGTGGACATCATACAGGAACTCGCCACCGGACTTCGCGTTGGTAGGAGTTTCAACCCACCATCCGAAATGCATGTGGTCGGAGTCTTGTTCGACAATCTGCGCGGCGTTGTTTCCATCTGGTGTAAAGAACCAACTTCCGGTTGCTATATAAGTGGGAGGTCCTGCTGTATTGAGTGCTGACACGCTAATCGTGCAGCTACCATCGATTCCAAATGATGAACCGCATTGCCACATTCCGGAAGCGCCATGGGGAGTGAATCTCGTATGGCGATGATGCCGCTGGGGTGAGTGTCGGGGTTCATGCGGCGCGGCTGTCGCTAGTTTCGGGCTGACGGTTGTCGTTGGCCGGGGTATCGTGATCGCCCATGAGCGTGTCCCAGGCGCGATCGAAGCGCCCAGACTTGATGAGGGCGCGGACGGTGAGAACGGCCTGCCC
>JAPORR010000112.1 GCA_026710105.1 Alphaproteobacteria bacterium | reverse complement strand
GCCACCTCGCGCCCAATACCGCGGCCCGCACCCGTTACCAGAACAACCTTGCCTGCTAATACGCCCATACGACCCCCCAGTCTCGATCATCGCCAGCATAAAGCGTCGCGGACGAATGAGCGAGCACCGCAGGGCACAGCGACGCCGGATCCGCTTGCAGGCGTTCGAACCACAGGTCAACCACCGCTTCCACCTGTGTTTACTGGGCTTGCGGCCCTGGTGGCACTGCCGGAACAGGCCAGCGATTTGACGGGAGTGCCCGATACTGCCATAAACCCGCTGCCGGCGCGCCCAGCCGGCGGAGCCTGGCGGTGCGCCGGGTATCAGCATAGCGGCTGCAGGACCGGGGCTGTCTTGACTATCAATGCTCCTGCGCTGCGCTGCGGCGGCGTCTCGCGAATGCCATCGCAGGGAATTCGACAAATTGTCTGTCTGCCCGATGGAAGACATCTCTATCGGACATCGTAGCCCATAACGGAGCCGGGGCAGACAGCAAGGAGAGCACGACCATGAAAGATATCCTGAAGTTCCAGCAGATGGTTCGGGACGGCAAGATGGGCCGCCGCGACTTCCTCACCGCCCTAGGCGCTCTCGGCGTTACAGGCACGGCTGCTACTGGGTTCCTGAATGCGTCCAGCGCGCTCGCGGCCACGCCGCGCAAGGGCGGCACAGCGCGCTACGCCAACAATATCCACGGGCCTGACGATCAGATGGACCCGATCGTCTTTACCTCAGGCATCGACTATACGCGCGGCAGGGCCACCTATAACGGCCTCGTACAGATGCGCGACAACGTCATGCTCGCACCCGAGCTGGCCGAGGAATGGTCGGCCAACAAGAATGCGACCGAATACACTTTCAAGATTCGCAAGGGTGTGGAATTTCATGACGGCTCGCCGCTGACAGCCGACGACATCGTCTGGAGCATGAACCGCCATATCGGGCCAGACTCCCCCTCCACGGCCAAGGCGCTGTTTGCCTCGGTCCAGGAATGGAAACGGGTAGACAACTACACCGTGAAGGCCATCCTCATGTCTCCGGATTCCGACCTTCCAGCCAAGCTGACCGAGAAGCAGGCCAAGGTCGTCAAGATGGACACGCAGGACTTCCGTAAGGGCAACGGTACCGGGCCGTTTGTGCTCGACTCCTTTGAACCCGGTGTGAGGTCCCTCCATTCGCGCAACCCCAATTACTGGCGCGACGGGGCGAATTTCGATGCGGTCGAGATCACCGCCATCACCGACCCGCAGTCTCGGGCTAATGCCTTGATCGCCGGCGATGTAGACCTGATCGCGGGCGTTGACCCCAAGGCGATTGCACGGATCGAGCAGGCCGGGGGGGTGCGTGTCATCTCAACGCCGAGCAGCAGCTATACCGGCATCTGCATCCTGAAGAACACGGCACCGGGCGAAAACGATGATTTCGTCAAGGCGATGCAATATATCCAGGATCGCGAGCGCATCGTGCGGTCTATCCTCAAGGGCCACGGGACTGTCGGCAATGACCACCCGATTGGGCCCGCCTTCGGTCCAGACCATTGTGATGAGTTGGCGGTGCGCATGTTCGACCCGGACAAGGCCAAGTTCCATCTCGAGAAGTCGGGCGTCACGTCCGCTGAACTGTATGTCGCGCCGGTGCGCCATGGCATCGAAGAAATCTGCCTTCTGATGCAGGCGAACCTCAAGAAGATTGGTTTCGACCTCAAGGTCAAGAAAGTGCCGGCGGACGGTTACTGGGGCGCGGTGTGGATGAAGGAGCCGATTAATGTCGTTTCCTGGAACATGCGTCCGACCGCAAATGCGCAGATGGCCATTCAGTTCGCACCGAATGCGGCCTGGAACGACACGTTCTGGAACAATGAGCGGATGGGCGAATTGCTGCAGCTCCAGCTCGCCGAAACCGATCCCGCCATGCGCCATGCTATGCTCTGTGAAATGCAGACCCTGATCCACAATGGCAGCGGTATGGTGATTCCCTGCCATGTGAACGAGGTCGACGGCGCCAGCAACAAGATCCAGGGGATCCCGAATGCGCCGTTCGGTGCAGTCGGCGCCTATGAGTGGCCCGAGTTCGCGTGGATGGCGGAGTAAGCCCGCCCGTGACGTCGTCTGGATGACATGGACCCGCGGGGCTTTCACCACGCGGGTCCTTCGCCCCGACCGCTTTCCGGATGACGCATGGCGGACCGCTCCGGATCGCCTATAGAATGACGCTGCTGACCGCAATGCTGCGCCGGACGGCGCTCGGCATCATGACACTGTTCATTGTGTCGGTGCTGATCTTCATCGGCACAAGCATCCTGCCGGGCGATGTAGCCAACATCATCCTTGGTCAGATGGCGACGCCGGACTCCTTGGCGGCGCTGCGCGCCAAGCTTGGCCTAGATGAGCCGGCGCATATCCGTTATTTTATCTGGCTGAGCGACCTATTGTCTGGGGATCTTGGCGTCTCCAAGGCAGGTGCTGGAGCCGGCACCGTCGGCACGCCGATTTCCGAAATGCTCATACCCCGCCTCGCTAATACCTTGCAGCTCGCCGGCGCGGTAGCGGTCGTCGCTGTGCCCTTCGCGGTGACTGTAGGGCTGCTGGCCGCCATGTATCCCGGCACGAAGCTCGACCGAGCGGTCACCTTTACCACGCTAGGGCTTATCTCGGTACCCGAATTCCTGGTCGCCACCCTGCTGGTGCTGGTGGTGGCGGTCCAGCTCGGCTGGCTACCTGCCACGGCCTATATCAGCGGGCAGGAGACCGGTATGAAACTGGTGCGCGCGCTCGCTATGCCCGCACTCACGCTGATTATCGTCGCCTCCGCACAGATCATGCGCATGACCAGGGCCACTGTGCTCAATGTCATGAGCTCGCCCTATATAGAAATGGCGATCCTGAAGGGTGTGCCGCGCAGGCGGATCATTCTCCGCCATGCGCTGTTCAACACCATCGGGCCCATCGCCAATGTCATCGCACTCAACCTCGCCTATCTCGTGAGCGGGGTCGTCATCGTCGAGACGATATTCGCCTATCCGGGACTGGCCAAGCTGATGATCGACGCCGTGCAGACACGCGACCTGCCGCTGGTACAGGCCTGCGCGATGATCTTCTGCGCTACCTATGTCGTGCTGATCTTCGTCGCTGACATGGTGTCGATCCTGTCGAACCCGAGACTCCGGCATCCGAAATAGAGAGATCGCCCATGGCCGAACCCATCGACAGGACCGATACCGCAACGACCTTCGAGGAGTTGCCGGACGCTCCGCCGCGGCGCCGGCTGAGACTCTCCTGGAGTGGAAAGCTCGGGGTCTGCATTGTTGCGTTCTGGATGGCCATCGTTTTCATCGGACCGTCGATCTCGCCCTATCACGAGGCCGACATCCTGGACGAGGCGCTGTTCATCGTGCCAGGCAGCGACAATCCCTATCCCGAGACGGATTACCAGCCGCCGGGTTCGGTCGCCTGGCTCGGCACCGATTATCTTGGCCGCGACACGCTCTCACGCACCTTGTTCGGCGCGCGCATGACCATCGGCATCTCGCTCGCCTCGACGCTGCTCGCCTATCTCGTGGGCGTTACGCTCGGCATTGCGGCAGCGGTTGGTGGGGGCATGACAGACTCCGTGCTGAGCCGCTTCAACGACGCCATCCTGTCGATTCCGAGCATCATGCTGGCGCTCGTGATGATCGCCGCCATAGGCAGCACCATCCCCATACTGATTGTGCTGACAGGTTTGATCTATGCCTCCAGCGTGTTCCGGATCGCCCGGTCGCTCGGGCTGGATGTCAAGGTCAGCGATTTCGTCGAGGCGGCGCGGGTCCGCGGCGAGGGGCTGTGGTGGATCGTTACCCGCGAAATCTTGCCCAATGTCGCCATGCCGATGGCGACCGATTTCGGTCTGCGCTTCGTCTATGTCATCCTGTTCATCTCGAGCCTGAGCTTCCTGGGCCTTGGGGTGCAGCCGCCCCAGTCCGACTGGGGCGGCATGGTGCGCGAAAACCTCTCCGGCTTGCCCTATGGCGCGATCGCGCCGCTGGTGCCAGCTCTCGCGATCGCTACACTTACCATCGCCGTCAACCTCGTCGTGGACGATGTCTCCGCCCATGCCGGCGGGCGGCTGGCAAAGAGAATGATCTGATGCCAGCGCTCCTCGAAGTAGACGGCCTAACGATCAAGGCACATAAGGATAACGGTGGGCTCGTGCCCATCGTCAAGGGCGTGAGCTTCACTATCGAGCGGGGCGAAGTGGTCGCGCTTATCGGCGAATCCGGTTCCGGCAAAACCACCATCGCCCTCTCGGCGCTCGGATATTCCAAGCCCGGCCTGGCATTCACCGGCGGCGAGGTGCGGCTGGAAGGCCGGGACGTCCTCTCCATACCACCGGACGACAAGCGCGCCATGCGCGGCCGGCACGTTGCCTATCTGGCCCAGAGCGCGGCCGCTACCTTCAATCCGGCACTCACCATCGGCGAACAGGTGACGGAATCGCCCGTGCTCCATGGCCAGATGACGCGCGAAGAATCGCAAGAGCGAGCCAAAGCGCTCTACCGGGCGCTGGAATTGCCTGATCCAGACCGCCTCGGCAGGCGCTATCCTCACCAGGTATCCGGTGGTCAGCTGCAACGGCTGATGGCGGCGATGGCGCTCTGCGGCAAACCGGACCTGCTGATTCTAGACGAGCCTACCACCGCCCTCGATGTGACAACCCAGATCGAGGTGCTCAAGGCGTTCAAGTCCGTCATCAAGCACGAAGGAGCGGCGGCGCTCTATGTCACTCATGATCTGTCGGTCGTCGCCCAGATCGCGGACCGCATCGTCGTTCTCTATGCGGGCGAGGTCCTTGAGCACGGGGAAGCAGATCAGGTCATCAACAACCCTTCTCACGACTATACGCGCCGCCTGATGGCAGCGGTGCGCCCGCCGCCGGCGGCGGGCCAGGGTGATACGGCGCTGGCAGACCATGTGCGTGAGAGTCCGGCGATTGAAGTAAAGGGTGTAAGCGCGGGTTACGGCCGGCAAAGGGACGGTTCCGCGGTCGTCAAGGTGCTGCGCGATGTCAATCTGGTGGTGCAGCGTGGGCACACGGTAGGGATTATCGGCGAATCGGGTTGCGGCAAATCCACCCTCGCGCGGGTCATGTCCGGCCTGCTGCCGGCGACCGAAGGAGAGATCCTGCTGGACGGCGCGCCGCTCCGACCCAGCCTCCGGCAACGGAACCGTAGCGAGCTCCAGAGGATCCAGTTCGTGTTCCAGATGGCAGATGTCGCGCTCAATCCGCGCCAGAGGATCGATGGCATTCTCGGCCGCCCATTGGAATTCTACTTCGGCTTGCGCGGGAAGGAGAAGCGCCGGCGGGTCAGCGCGCTGTTGGAGATGGTCGAGCTGCCGGCGGAATTTGCCGGACGCTATCCCGAAGAGCTTTCCGGTGGGCAGAAGCAGCGCGTCAATCTAGCCCGCGCACTAGCCGCATCGCCAGAAGTGCTGCTCTGCGACGAGGTGATCTCCGCACTCGACACTATCGTCGGCGCCAATATCATCGAGCTCCTCAAGCGGCTCAGGCGGCAGAGCGGCGTGTCCTTCGTCTTCATCAGCCACGACCTGTCCACTGTCGCATCCTTCGCCGACGACATCGTCGTGCTCTATGCCGGGCGGGTGGTCGAGCAAGGGCCGACTGACCGCGTGCTTTCGCCGCCTTATCATCCCTATACTCGGCTGCTGATCGCCTCTGTTCCGGAGTTACGCATCGGCTGGCTGGAAGAGACGATGGAGAGCAGAGTGGCGCAGGCTGGCCTCGACCGCATCGTCACTATGACCGATACGGGTTGCCCCTTCTTCGACCGCTGTTCTATAGGAGTCAAAGGACTTTGCGACCAGGAAACACCACCCGTTCGGCATCTCGGCGGACGGCATGCCATAGAATGCCACCGCAGTGAGGCGGAATTCCTGGAGGGGACATTTTGATATCAGGATGCCTGTCGGTTCGGTTCACCTAATACGGCTTATGACAGATCCGCAAAGGCTCGAGGGGTACGGCTTCTGCCGGACGTTGTCGCCATGCAGGCCATCTGCTAAAGGTTTGGTCAAGAGCGGCCGCGAGGGCGCGCATCTCGGAGGAGGGAATTGAACCAGACGGTTCTCGAAGTCCGCGATGTCGCAGTGCATTTCGGCGGCATTGTAGCGCTGGACGGCGTGTCCTTCGATATTCCGAAGGACTGGATTGTCGGGCTGATAGGCCCGAACGGCGCGGGAAAGACAACCCTCTTCAACTGTCTCTCGCGGCTCTATACGCCGAATGCAGGGGAGATCCTGTTCAAGGGCCGCTCACTGCTGGACCTGCCGCCTAACAGGATCGCCTCGCTCGGTATCGGCCGCACGTTCCAGAACCTCGCACTCTTCCCTACGCTCTCCGTGCTCGACAATGTGATGATTGGCGGCCATGCGCGCACTGATAGCGATTATGTGTCCAATGCCTTGCGCCTGCCTTGGGTCCGTCGGGAAGAAGCCGGGCTGATGGCCCGCGCGATGGAGTTGATCGCGTTCACGGACCTGACCGAAGTGACGCATGCGCCAGTCGGTGGCTTGCCCTTCGGCTATCAGAAGCGGGTCGAATTGGCGCGTGCGCTCGCCAGTGAGCCGGAATTGCTGTTGCTGGACGAGCCAGCGGGCGGCCTCAACCACGAGGAGCTCGACCATCTGATGCAGCAGATCAGGCAGATACGGGACGAGCGCGGCATCACCGTGCTTTTGGTCGAGCATCATATGAGCCTGGTCATGCAGGTGTCTGATAAAGTGGTAGCGATCGATTTCGGCCGCAAGATCGCGGATGGGACGCCGGAAGAGGTGCAGCGCGACCCCAAGGTCATCGAAGCCTATCTCGGGACCGCGCACTGATGGCGTTTCTCGAGGTCCGGGCGCTGGAAGCCTATTACCGCCAGACGCAGGCGTTGTTCGGGGTGGATTTCCGGCTCGACGAAGGGTCAATCACAGCGATTCTCGGCGCGAATGGTGCGGGCAAAACAACGACACTGAGGGCCATCTGCCGCATGGTGCGCACGGATGGCGAGGTCGTGTTCGACGGGCAGGATCTCTCCGGCCTCTCGACCGAGCGCGTTGTCCGGCTCGGCATCGCGCATGTGCCGGAAGGCCGTGGTACTTTCGTGCGCCAGTCGGTCGAAGAGAACCTTGTCCTTGGCGCCTATACGCGCAAGGACAAGGCCGGGATCGCCGCCGACATGGAGAGCGTTTACGGCTATTTCCCGAGGCTTGGCGACCGCCGCCGCCAGCAGGCGGGAACGCTTTCTGGCGGCGAACAGCAGATGCTCGCCATCGGCCGCGCGCTAATGCTACGCCCGAAGCTCATGCTGCTCGACGAGCCCTCTTTCGGCCTTGCGCCGCTGATCGTGCAGGAGATCTATGAGATCATGGCACGCATCCGCGAGCGCGAGGGTACGTCCATGCTGCTGGTGGAGCAGAATGCGAGCCTCGCGCTTGCATTCGCCGATCACGCCTATCTGCTGGAGACGGGCAAGGTGGTGATGGGTGGCGAGTCTGAGCTGCTGCGCAACGACGAAAACATCCGCCGCATCTATCTCGGTTACTGAAAGCGGGCGCCTGAAGATGGATCTGTTCTTGCAATTGACGTTCGCCGGCCTCGCGATCGGGTCGATCTATTCCTGCGTAGCGCTGGCGGTGGTGATGATCTACCAGGCCACCGACCATTTCAATTTCGCCCAAGGCGAAATGGCGATGTTCTCGACCTATATAGCCTGGACGTTGGTGGGCCTCGGCGCGCCGGTCTGGCTGGCCTTCCTGCTCGCGGTGGGCCTGTCTTTCCTGGCTGGGGTGGCGATTGAGCGGGTGATCGTGAAGCCCGTGGAGAATGCCCCGGTGCTCAACCAGATCATCGTGTTCATCGGTCTACTGGTCATCTTCAACGCCGTGGCAGGCTGGATCTGGGAGTTCACCATCAAGCCGTTTCCGAGCCTCTTCCCAGCGGATCTCGGCTTCAAATCAACCCTGATCGGCCCACATCATATCGGTGTCATCGCACTCACGCTTGGCGTGCTGGCGCTGGTCTTCGCCTTCTTCCGCTTCACGCGCGTCGGGCTCGCCATGCGCGCTGCCGCCGCCAACCCAGACTCGGCCAGGCTGGTCGGCGTTTCGGTCGGCTGGATGTTGGCACTGGGCTGGGGGCTCGCAGCGGCCATCGGTGCTGTCGGCGGCATACTAGTCGCGCCGATTGTCTTCCTGGAGCCAAACATGATGGCGGGCGTGCTACTCTACGGCTTTGCTGGTGCTCTCCTTGGCGGCGTGTCCAGCCCGGGCGGCGCGGTGCTGGGCGGACTCGTCGTCGGCGTGCTGGAGAACTGGGTCGGTCAATATGTGCCAGGCGGCTCCGAGCTCAAGCTCACCTTCGCGTTGATCTTGATTGTGGGCGTGCTCGTCTTCAAGCCGGCTGGGCTGTTCGGCCGCGTCGTGGTGCGGAGGGTTTGACCGCCATGGACCGCCCGAACCCCGTCACACCGCAATTGCTGGCTGCTGTTGCCGTCGCCCTCCTGTTCGCGGGCTTTCTGCCGCACCTCGTGTCAGACTTCACCAGTTTCCAGTTCACCCAGGCGATGGCCTACGGGGTCGCACTGCTCGGGCTCAATATCCTGACCGGATATAATGGGCAATTCTCCATCGGGCACAGCGCGTTCTATGCTGTTGGTGCCTATACCGCCGCGATCCTGCTCTATCATTTCGAGTGGAATCACTATGCCACCCTGCCAGTCGCGGCACTGGTTGCGTTCGCGGTCGGCTTCCTATTCGGTCTGCCGGCGCTGCGGTTGGAAGGATTGTATCTCGCGCTTGCCACCTTTGCTTTCGCTGTGGCGACGCCGCAATTGCTCAAATTCGATGCCTTCGAACATTGGACAGGTGGCGTTCAGGGGCTGTTCGTGCCGAAGCCGGAGCCGCTGATCGAGGGGCTCAGCGCCGACCAATCGCTCTACTATGTGACGCTTGCGGTGATGGTTCTACTGATGGCGCTGGCCTGGTGCCTGCTGCACAGCCGCTCGGGCCGGGCGATGATGGCAATCCGCGACAACCCGATCGCGGCCCGCACCATGGGCATCAATACGGCTCTCTACAAGACGACAACCTTCGGCATCAGCGCCATGTATACCGGCATCGCCGGAGCCCTCAGCGTCTTCGTCACCGAGTTCGTGGCGCCCGATGCCTTCAATTTCTTCCTCGCCGTCAATCTTCTGATCGGATCCGTGGTCGGGGGCATCGTATCGATTCCGGGCGTGATCTTCGGTGGCTTGTTCCTTGTCTTCCTCCCCAATTTCGCGCAGGATATTAGCCGCACCTATCCGTTCGTGCCGCCGCCCTGGGCGATTTTCGGTATTTTCCTGATCCTTGTGATATATTTCGTGCCGTTCGGGGTCTGGGGCGCGGTGGAACGGGCATTCGCCTGGTGGAAACGTAGACCGGCCGGCAGCGGCCGATAGCAACAGGAGTCAACCGAAAGGGAGGGACCAACTCCATGCGCATCAAGAACCTACTCGCCGCCGGCGCAGCCATCGCCTTGCTTGCCGGAACGGCTCAGGCCGCGGATATGACCGGCATCACCGACACCACGATCAAGATTGGCAACACCAACCCCTATTCGGGGCCGGCCTCGGTCTATAGCGTCATAGGCAAGACGATCACTGCCTATTTCGAGATGGTGAACGAGATGGGTGGTATCCAGGGGCGCCAGATCGACTTCATCTCGTTGGACGACGGTTACAGCCCGCCGCGCACAGTCGAGCAGGTCCGCAAGCTAGTCGAACAGGAGCAGGTCGCTTTCTTGTTCAACACGCTCGGCACGCCGACTAATTCAGCCATCCACCGCTATGTGAACGCGAAGAAGGTCCCACATCTGTTCCTCGCGACCGGCGCCAGCAAATGGGGCCAGCCGGACAAATATCCCTGGACCATGGGATTCCAACCCACTTATGACGTCGAGGGCGAGATCTACGCAAAATACGTGCTCGAGAATATCGAGGATCCGAAAATCGCAATCCTGTTCCAGAACGACGACTACGGAAAGGACTACCGCGACGGCTTTCTGCACGGCCTTGGCGACAAGGCGGATGAACTCGTGGTCTCCATGCTGCCCTATGAGGTCACCGACCCGACAGTGGATAGCCAGATCCTGAAGATGCAGGAGAGTGGAGCCAATGTCTTCTTCAACATCACCATCCCGAAATTCGCCGCCCAGGCCATTCGCAAGTCCTGCGAGATCGGCTGGAAACCGGTGCATCTGCTGAACAATGTGTCCTCCTCGGTGGGCGCGACACTGACGCCGGCGGGCCTCGAATGCTCCACGGGCCTCATTACAGCACTGTATATCAAGGATCCTGTAGACCCGCAGTGGCACGACGATCCCGGCTACAAGGAATGGGTCGGCTTCATGGAAAAGAACATGCCGGACGCCGACATGACGGATGTCAATTACGCCTTCGGTTACAATGTTTCCCGGCTCATGCACCATGTGCTCGACACCTGCGAGGACCTGTCCCGAGAGGGCATTATGGGTTGCGCGGCCAATCTCAAGGACATCGAACTGCCGATGATCATGCCAGGCATTACTGTCAATACTTCTCCGGAGGATTTCTATCCGATCCAGTCCGAGCAGCTCGCCCGCTTCGATGGCGAGCGCTGGGTGACCTTCGGCGAAGTGATCCACGCAGGCAGCCGCTGATGTCCCGGTTTTCGAATATCTAGGCGCGGCATTCCCCTTCGGTCGCCGTCGCCGGGTGCACCATGACACGGCGACGGCGCAAGCCGGCAACTGGAATTCCCGATTCCTGTCGAAACGACAGGGGCAGAAACGACTCCTCGGCGCCTCAAACCAGACGGGACGCCTCTATACGATAGACGAAGCCGCACGAGCTCTGTTTCATCGGGTCTTACTTATGGGAGACCCAGAAGCCTGAATGCTTCTGCCGCTATGGCACTTTGGGATATAAGTCCCCAAGTTTGGGGCCATGTTCCTTTCCCAGGCCGAGCGGACGACGGGCATGCATGTAGTGGGCGTGGCAGACCTCGATCTGGAGCGGGTGCGGGCGCAATTGGCGCGCATCGGTTGGCCGGCGGAACGCTATGGTGCCGTATCCTTCGCCGAAGCCTTCAGGAACGGCATGACAGTCCTCACCGAGAACGCCGACGCGCTTATCCAGGCCGACGGCATCGAGGTGGTCGTGGAAGCGACGGGAAACCCGCCGGCAGGCATCCGCCATGCCCTCGCCTGTTTCAAGGCTGGACGCCATGTTGTCATGGTGAATGTCGAGGCCGATGCGCTCGCCGGGCCACTGCTTGCGCGCAAGGCGGCCGAGGCGGGCGTCGTCCACTCCATGGCCTATGGCGACCAACCGGCGCTGATCTACGAAATGGTGGACTGGGCCCGCACTTGCGGGTTGGAAGTGGTGGCGGCCGGCAAGGACACCAAGCATATGGCGCATTATCACCAATCCACGCCGGAGACTGTGTGGGAGTATTACGGCATTGATGTCGAACGCGCGGTGCTCGGCGGCATGAACGCGCAGATGTTCAACTCCTTCATCGACGGCACCAAATCAGGCATAGAGATGGCTGCCGTTGCCAACGCAACCGGGCTCAATGTGCCCCACAAAGGTCTATCCTTCGCCCCGGCCTCCGTCTACGAACTTGCCGGCCTGCTGAAGCCCGGGGCCGATGGAGGTACCCTGGAGGGGCGTGGCGGTTATGTGGAAGTGGTCTCCTGCTTCGGCGCGAACGGACAGGAAGTGGCGAATCATTTGCGCCAGGGCGTCTATGTTACCTTCGCCGGAGCAGACGAATATGTCCGGCGTTGCTTTGCCGAGTACCATCTCTCGACAGATGAGAGCGGCGAATATGCAGCGCTCTGGCGGCCCTCGCATCTGATCGGACTTGAACTCGGCGTGTCGGTGGCAACGGCCGCACTGCGCGGCGAATCGACAGGCCATGCGGAAGATTGGGCGGGCGATGTTGTTGCGACGGCGAAACGCGACCTCCGGGCTGGGGAGATGCTGGACGGTGAAGGTGGCTACTGCGTCTGGGGCAAGCTGATGCCAGCGGCCGACTCGCTCGCGTTCGGCGGCCTGCCGATCGGCCTTGCCCACGGCGTGCGGCTGCGCAACACCATCCCCTTCGGCAAGCCGGTGACCTGGGACGATGTCGAGATTGATTCAGAGAACCAGGCCATCGCCTTCCGGCGCGAGATGGAGCGCGCCTTCGCCTGATGGGACAGCCTGCCCGGGGACATGCCGGAGGTCCGCTGTCGGCCTGGCGCGCGCAGGTGGCGGCGCAGGCGCTGATCCGCGATCTGGATCAGGAGGTTTGCGCGCAAGCGCTTCAGGATCTGCATGACGCCCTGGAAGCGATGACGACAGGAGCGCCCAAGGTAGGCGGCCTTCTCGCCCGGATCGGTCTGTGGCGCCGACCGGGGGCGGAGACTCCCAAGGGCATCTATATCCACGGAGCGGTTGGGCGCGGCAAGTCCATGCTGATGGACCTCTTTTTCGAGACTGCGCCGGTTGCCCGCAAACGCCGAGTGCATTTCCACGCCTTCATGACGGAGGTCCACGACCATGCCCACCAGATGCGAAAGCGTTCCGGCGACCTGATTCCAGCACTTGCCAAAGCCATCGCTGAAAACGCCTCCCTGCTGTGCTTCGATGAATTCCAGGTGGACAATATCGCCGATGCGATGATTCTCGGCCGCTTGTTCGAGGCGCTGCTGGCGCAGAGAGTCATCGTAGTTGTAACCTCCAACACGCCGCCGGCGGACCTCTACCGCAACGGCCTGCAGCGCGAGCGTTTCCTGCCGTTCATCGACATGCTGCAACGGCGCCTGCGCGTGCTCGAACTAGCTGGCGACGGTGACCACCGGCTAGCACGGCTGAGGGGGCGGCAGGTCTATCACGCATCACTCGACGCCAAGGCGGCCGCCGAGCTCGACCGGGCCTTCCGCGACCTCACCGACATGGAGCGCGGCGCGCCGGACACCGTCCCGATCCGCGGGCGCGAGATCTGCGTGCCGGAAGCCGCACGTGGCGTGGCGCGCTTCCATTTCGATGATCTTTGCCGTCAGCCGCTCGGCGTCGGCGACTATCTCATGCTGGCAGCTCGTTTTCATACCATCATTCTCGCCGGTGTGCCCACGATGCGCCCGCAAGACCGCAATGAGGCCCGCCGTTTCATCAACCTGATCGACGCCCTCTACGAGGCGCGCTGCAACCTTGTGCTGTCAGCTGCCACCCATCCAGACAGGCTCTATCCCCAGGGGCCTGGGGCCGACATGTTTCGCCGCACAACATCGCGCTTGATCGAGATGCAGGCGGAGGACTATATCGCGCGCCGCCACATGGCTGCCTGAACCACGCGCTGTCGCCATCCTCCCCGCGAGGTATCCCCATGCCCGTTTACCTGGGGCCTATCCTGCCGATTCTGGCGGCGGCGATATTGATCCAGGTTGGCAATGGATTGCTCACCGCGCTGATCGGCGTGAGGCTGGGAAGCGCCGACTTTGCGGCCTCGGTGGCAGGACTGGTCACGATGGCCTATTTCGCCGGTCAGCTCAGCGGATCGAGTTTGTGCGGCGGGGTCATAAATCGCGTCGGCCATATCCGCGCTTTCGCCAGCTTCGCGACGGTGCTGTCGGCGGCGGCCCTGATCTATGCGCTTGTAGGCGGACCATTCGTCTGGGCGGCGGTTAGGTTCGCCAACGGCTTTGCGATGGCAGGGGTGCTGCTGGCTATGGAAAGCTGGCTGAACCATGTGTCCGGCAATGCCCGTCGGGGCGCCGCCCTGTCCGCCTACATGATGGCCTGCTATGCAGCGCTCGGCACCGGACCATTACTGATGACGGTTGCGGACACGACAGGGTTCGCGTTGTTCAGCGTCGCATCCATATTGCTTAGCCTATCGCTCCTGCCGATGTCGCTCTCCAACCGCGCGCAGCCTTGGGTAGCCGAGCCGTCGCGGTTGCGCTTCCGCGACTTGTTCCGTATCTCGCCACTCGGTATCGTTGCCGCAGTGCTTGCCGGCGCCATGATCGGGCCAATACACGGACTGGCTACGGTCTATGCCGTGGCAGCCGGACATGGCGTATCCGGCGCGGCGGTTCTTTCCTTCGCTCTTATCGGCGGTGGTTTCGCATTCTCTTTTCCACTCGGCCGGCTGTCAGACCGTATCGAGCGGCGGCTGGTCATGGCGGGGGTCTGCTTCACCTCGCTCTTGGCGGCGCTGCTTTTCCGTCTGCTCGGAGACGGTTCGCTTGAAGTGCTGTCAGCGTTTGGCGCGGCGTTTGGTGGGTTGATTTTCGCCATCTATCCGCTCGCGGCTGCCCATACCAATGATCGCCTGCCTCCCGAAGACAGCGTGCCGGCCGCGGCTGGGCTGCTGATCGCCTTCGGGAGCGGCGCAGTGGTGGGCCCGCCAGTCGCCGCGCTCGCCATGGACCTAGCCGGGCCAGGGGCGCTATTCGACAGCGTGGCCTGCATTGCGGCGGGGCTAGGCGCGTTCGCCCTCTATCGCCGCACGCAACGGGCGGATGCGGAGGAAGACGAAAAAGGCACCTTTGTGGTGCTGCCACGTACCTCGCCTGCCGCATATGAAATGGACCCCTGGTCCGGCGATGAACCTGCTGGTGAACCGCTTGTCGGGGACGATGAAAGCAATTAGGTTGCGCTACGCAGCGGCGTCGCGACGATTGGGGTGATTTCGGATGGCGCGTAACAGGATTGGGCTGGTCGGCGCCGGCAATATCGGCGGTACGCTCGCCCATTTGGCTGGTCTGAAGGAGCTGGGCGATGTCGTCCTATTCGACATTGTTGATGGCATGCCGCAGGGCAAGGCGCTCGACCTGATCGAAAGTTCGCCGATAGAGGGCTTCGATGCCCGGATTTCCGGTGCAAGCGACTATAGCGCGCTCGAAGGCTGCGATGTTGTCATTGTCACCGCCGGCGTGCCGCGCAAGCCCGGCATGAGCCGTGACGACTTGGTCGGCATCAATGCCAAGGTGATGGGCGCGGTCGGTACCGGCCTGAAACATTACTGCCCTGACGCCTTCGTGATCTGCATCACTAATCCGCTTGATGCGATGGTGGCGGTACTGCAGGGTGTGACCGGCTTTCAGCCGCATAAGGTCGTTGGCATGGCTGGCGTGCTGGACACAGCGCGTTTCCGCTACTTCCTGGCGGAGGAGTTCGGCGTCTCGGTGGAGGATGTAACAGCCTTTGTCCTGGGCGGCCACGGGGACAGTATGGTGCCCCTGGTCAACTATTCGGCCGTTGCAGGCATCCCAATGCCGGACCTTATCGAGATGGGTTGGACGACAGAGCAGCGGATTGCGGAGATCGTGCAACGTACCCGCGACGGCGGCGCGGAGATCGTCGATCTCCTCAAGACCGGCTCGGCCTTCTACGCTCCGGCATCGGCAGCGATCCAGATGGCGGAGAGTTATCTTAAAGACAAGAAACGCGTGCTGCCCTGCGCGGCCTGGCTCGACGGCGAATACGGTGTGAACGGCCTTTATGTGGGTGTGCCGGCGGTCATCGGCGCGGGCGGTGTCGAGCGCGTGGTTGAAATCCGCCTGTCGGACTCCGACCGGGCCGCCTTTGACGGATCCGTAGCGGCAGTGCGGGAACTGGTCGAAGTCGCGGAACGGATGCGCGCTCAGGCAGCAGACTAGCGCGGGCGATGGGGCCAGTTTGCCCGATCCGGGCAGCAGTCCCGCCGCTCCGGCAGCATGAAGGAAAGACGGAGCGGGTCCTATGGCAATAGCGCGTGCGAGGCGCAGCGCCGGATGAATGTTCACGAATACCAGGCGAAGGGCGTGCTGGCGCGCTTCGATGTGCCGGTGCCGCGCGGTAATGTCGCCTACACCGTGGACGAGGCCGTCGAGGGTGCAGAAAAGCTCGGCGGCCCGGTCTGGGTCGTCAAGGCGCAGATCCACGCAGGCGGGCGCGGTAAGGCCGGCGGCGTTAAGGTCGTGCGCTCTATCCAGGACGTGCGCGACGCGGCGACAGGTCTCCTGGGCGGCACACTCGTGACCCACCAGACGGGACCGGAGGGGCAGACAGTCAAGCGCATCTATGTCGAGATGGGCTGCGATATCGCTCGCGAGCTCTATCTTTCCATGCTCGTGGACAGGACCGTCGGACGTATCACGGTCGTTGCGTCCACCGAGGGCGGCATGAATATCGAAGAGGTAGCCGACGCGACGCCAGAGAGGATAACAAGCTTTTCGATCGACCCGGCGACCGGAGTACAGCCGCATCACGGTCGCCGCCTCGCCGTCGCATTCGACCTCGTAGCAGCGGAGGCTCGGGGAGCGGCGACATTGCTGGCCAATCTCTACAGGGCGTTCATGGAACTCGACGCTGAGCTGATCGAAATCAACCCACTTGTCGTGACTGAAAGCGGCGAGCTTCTCGCTCTCGATGCCAAGATGAGCTTCGATGATAACGCGCTTTTCCGCCAACCGGGCATAGAAGAGCTGCGCGACGGTGATGAAGAAACGCCGGTGGAACGAAAGGCGGAAGCTCTCGGCTTTAGCTATGTCAAGCTCGACGGAAATATTGGCTGCATGGTGAACGGCGCCGGCCTCGCCATGGCGACGATGGACATCATCAAGCTGCACGGCGAGGAGCCCGCCAATTTCCTCGATGTCGGCGGCGGCGCAGACAAGGAGCGCGTCGTCAGCGCGTTCAAGATCATCCTATCCGATCCCAATGTCGAGGCGATCCTGGTGAATATCTTCGGCGGCATCATGCAGTGCGACGTGATTGCGGCCGGCGTCGTCGAGGCCGCGCGGGAGGTGAGTCTTGATGTGCCGCTGGTGGTGCGCCTCGAAGGCACCAATGTCGATCAGGGCAAGCGCATCCTTGCTCGGTCGGGACTGCCGATCACCGCCGCTGGCAACCTGGGCGAGGCTGCAGCCAGGGTCGTTGCCGCAGTCGGAGAGGGTTGAGGCTATGGCGGTGCTGATCGACGAGAACACGCGCGTGATCTGCCAGGGCATCACCGGCAGGCAGGGCAGCTTCCATTCCCAGCAGGCCATTGACTATGGCACACAGATGGTCGGCGGGGTCGCGCCCGGCAAGGGTGGCCGCCGCCATCTCGGCCTGCCGGTGTTCAACACAGTCGCTGAGGCGAAGGCCGAAACCGGGGCCGATGCAACGGTTATCTACGTACCACCGCCCTTCGCAGCCGATGCGATTCTGGAAGCGGTTGCGGTTGAAATCCCTCTCATCGTGTGCATCACAGAGGGCGTGCCGGTGCTGGACATGGTGCGCGTCAAGCGAGCCCTTGCCGGCTCCAGGTCGCGGCTAATCGGGCCAAATTGTCCGGGCGCGATCACGCCTGATTCGTGTAAGATTGGTATCATGCCCGGGCACATCCACCGGCGCGGGCGCATCGGCATCGTCTCCCGCTCCGGCACGCTGACTTACGAGGCCGTCGCCCAGACCACCGCCGTCGGCCTTGGCCAATCCACCTGCATCGGCATCGGCGGTGACCCGGTGAACGGCACCGATTTTATTGATTGCCTGAAGCTCTTCCAGGACGACCCGGAAACCGAAGGCATCGTCATCATCGGCGAGATCGGCGGCAGTGCGGAGGAAGATGCGGCGACGTTCTATGCTGCCCTGCCGAATCGCAAGCCCGCGGTAGGGTTCATCGCCGGCGCGTCGGCACCACCCGGCAAGCGCATGGGCCATGCTGGAGCCATCGTTTCGGGTGGCAAGGGCACCGCGGAGAACAAGGCCCGGGCCTTTACCGAAGCCGGTATCCTAGTGAGCCGGTCGCCGGCCGCGCTTGGCGAGACCATGCTTGAGGGGCTCGGCTGCTGACGTGCCCGGGCGGGGTGGCGGCAAGGGAGGTGACAAGGCAATGGCGGTATCTTCTGCGGCGGACGATTTTCTGCATGGCGGCAACGCCGTCTTCATCGCGGAGCTTTACGAGCAATATCTACGTGATCCGAGCTCGGTAGACGAAAGCTGGACGGTATTTTTCGCCGAGCTGAAATCGAATGGACATGTGTCCGAGGCCTCCGCGCCTGCTGCCTGGGGCCGGATGCGCCCACAGGTGATCGGCAACGGCCAGGAGCAGGGGGCGGCATGTAACAAGGCCGTCGGGGTACTCACCGAGGGCGGGCGGCAGGCGACGCTCGACTCGATTCGTGCCTTGATGCTGATCCGCGCCTATCGGGTGCGCGGCCATCTCTATGCCAAGCTTGACCCGCTGGGCCTCCACGAACCGGAATATCATCCCGAGCTTGATCCCGCGACCTACGGGTTCAGCGAGGACAACTGGGACCACCCGATCTTTATTGACGGCGTGCTGGGCCGTGAGCAGGCCACAATGCGCGAAATCATGGCGGCTGTACATGACATTTACTGTTCGAGCATTGGCGTCGAGTTCATGCACATCCAGGATCCCGACCAGAAAGCATGGATCCAAAAGCGTATCGAGCAGCCGCTTAACCGCACCGAGTTTACCGAGCGCGGCCGCCGCGCGATTCTGGAGCGGCTGACGGAGGCCGAAGTCTTCGAACGATTCCTCGACCGCAAATATATCGGCACTAAGCGCTTCGGGCTGGAAGGCGGCGAGGCTCTGATCCCGGCGCTGGAGCAGATTATCAAGCGCGGCGGCGAGATGGGACTGGAAGAAGCGGTAATCGGCATGGCGCATCGGGGGCGCCTGAACGTACTCGCTAATTTCATGGGCAAGCCGTTCCAGGCCATCTTTTCCGAATTCCAAGGCCAGCCCGCGAATCCCGAGGATGTGCAGGGCTCAGGCGATGTAAAATACCATCTCGGCACGTCATCGGACCGCGAATTCGATGGCACTGTCATCCACCTCTCGCTATGCCCCAATCCCAGCCATCTCGAGGTCGTCAACCCTGTCGTCATCGGGCGCGCGCGGGCCAAACAAGAGCAACGCGGCGACCATCAGCGCAATAAGGTCATGCCAATCCTGCTGCATGGCGATGCAGCGTTTATCGGACAGGGCCTTGTTGCGGAGACCTTCGAGTTGTCAGAGCTCAAGGGTTATCGCGTCGGCGGTACTATCCATGTTGTCATCAACAACCAGATCGGCTTCACCACCTCGCCGACGGATTCGCGCTCCAGCCCCTACTGTTCCGGCATGGCACAGATCGTCCAGGCGCCGGTCTTCCATGTGAATGGCGACGACCCCGAGGCGGTGGTGCATGTCGCGCGGATTGCCACCGAGTTCCGCTTCCGCTTCAAGCGCGATGTCGTCATCGACATGTATTGCTACCGCCGCCAGGGGCATAACGAGGCGGACGAGCCGGCTTTCACTCAGCCGCTCATGTATGAAGCCATCGACAAACATACGACCACAAGAGATATCTACGCCGACCGACTAGTCGCGGAGGGACTGCTGACTCAAGAGGAGACAGACGGCATCGTCGAAAGTTTCCGTGCCCAGCTAGACCGCGATTTTGAAGCCGCGAACAGCTACAAGCCCAACAAGGCCGACTGGCTGGAAGGGGCGTGGAGCGGCATTGAGGTGGCGAGCGAAGGTGACCGGCGCGGCTCGACGGCCGTGCCCCTCGACCGGTTGAAGGCGGTGGGCCGCCGGCTGACGGCTGTGCCGCAAGACTTCGACCTCAATGCCAAGATTGCCCGCCAGTTCCGACAGAGGGCAAAGATCTTTGAGACTGGCGAGGGGCTCGACTGGGCGACAGCGGAGGCGTTGGCGTTTGGCACACTCGCGGAGGAAGGAATTCCCGTGCGCTTGTCCGGCCAGG
Source organism: Alphaproteobacteria bacterium (assembly GCA_026710105.1). Taxonomy (GTDB): domain Bacteria; phylum Pseudomonadota; class Alphaproteobacteria; order Bin95; family Bin95; genus Bin95. The sequence goes on along the minus strand of JAPORR010000112.1, from coordinate 33,635 downwards.
ATTGCGGGCGCGGCACCTTCTCGCAACGCCATGCCGTGCTGCGTGACCAGACGGATGAGGACCGATATGTTCCGCTCCAGCACATCGGGCCGGACCAAGGCCGGGTCGAAATCATCGATAGCCCGCTCGCGGAAGCATCTGTACTTGGCTTTGAATACGGCTATTCCCAGAGCGAGCCGCATGCGCTGGTTATGTGGGAGGCGCAGTTCGGCGATTTCGCCAATGGCGCGCAAGTGGTGATGGATCAGTTCATCTCCTCTGGCGAGTCGAAATGGCTGCGCATGTCAGGCCTGGTCATGTTGCTGCCGCACGGTTACGAGGGCCAAGGGCCGGAGCACTCTTCCGCCAGGTTGGAGCGCTACCTCCAGCTTTGTGGCGAGGACAACATGCAGGTCGTCTATCCGACGACGCCGGCCAATTATTTCCATGCGCTACGCCGGCAAGTGAGGCGCGAGTTCCGCAAACCACTTATCGTGATGACGCCGAAATCGCTGCTGCGGCACAAGCTCTGTGTCTCCAGCCTCGACGAGCTTGCCGACGGCAGCTCCTTCCACCGAGTGGTTCCTGAGGTTGACACGATCGAGTCGGGCAAAACGGTGCGCCGGGTCGTGCTCTGCACAGGCAAGGTCTATTATGACCTTCTACAGCAGCGTCGCGAGGAAGGGATTCGTGATGTCGCACTGCTGCGCGTCGAGCAGCTCTATCCCTTCCCCGAGTGCACGCTCGGCCAGGAGTTGGCCCGTTATCCCGAAGCCGAGATCTTTTGGTGCCAGGAGGAGCCGCGCAATATGGGGGCGTGGACCTTCGTGGACCGGCGCATCGAGGCAGTGCTGGAAGAGGTCGGCGGCAAGGCGCGGCGGCCCCAGTATGTCGGGCGGCGGGAAGCGGCGTCCCCGGCGACAGGCCTGTTGACCCGGCACAACTTTGAACAAAAGGCGCTGGTCGCCGAGGCGCTTGCCGCCGGCTGACCGGAGGAGACGCAAAAGAATGGCGATCGAGATCCAGGTGCCGCAGCTCGGCGAGAGTATCAGCGAGGCGACGGTCGCCCGCTGGATGAAGGCGCCGGGCGACGCGGTGGAAGCGGATGAGCCGCTGGTCGAGCTCGAAACCGACAAGGTGACAGTCGAGGTGCCGGCGCCCCGGAATGGTGTGTTGGAGGAGATTCTCGCAGGCGAAGGTGAGGAAGTGGAAGTGGGCGCCGTTCTGGGCCGCATGGCGGGTGGCGCCGCACTCGCCAAGGCCGTTGTGTCAGCGTCAAAGGCAGAGGAGCTTGCGCCTGCGGTCTCCGATGCCCCGCCCTTGTCCCCGGCGGCGCGCAAACTGCTGGCAGACAAGGCGCTCGCGCCGGAGGCCATCACCGGCACCGGCAAGGACGGGCGGATCACTAAGGCCGATGTACTCGCCCATCTGGAGGCCGCCGCTGCACCACTTCCTCCGGCTACGCCGGCTGCTCCCGCGACGCCACGGCCAGACCATCCGCGTCAAGAGCGGGTGCGGATGTCTCGCCTGCGTCGGCGCGTCGCCGAGCGTCTCAAGGACGCCCAGAACACTGCTGCCATGCTCACCACTTATAACGAGGCAGACATGAGCGGCGTGATGGCGCTTCGCCGGCGCTATCGCGACCTGTTCGAGACACGCCACGGTGTGCGGCTCGGCTTCATGTCCTTCTTCGTCAAGGCCTGCATAGGCGCACTCAAAGAAATCCCGGCGGTGAACGCCGAGATCGATGGTGACGACATCATCTACAAGAACCACTACGATATCGGCGTGGCGGTCGGTACGGCGCAGGGCCTTGTGGTCCCGGTGCTGAAGGACGCCGACCAGATGAGTTTCGCCCAGGTCGAGCGTAGCATCGCCGACCTGGGCGCAAGGGCGCGGGACGGCAAACTCTCCATGGCCGACCTCACCGGTGGTACCTTCACGATTTCCAATGGCGGCGTTTACGGCTCCCTCATGTCAGCGCCGATCCTCAATCCGCCGCAATCCGGCATTCTCGGCATGCACAAGATCGAAGACCGGCCTGTGGCAGTGGACGGCAAGGTAGAGATCCGCCCGATGATGTATCTGGCACTCTCCTACGACCACCGGATCATCGACGGGTCCGAGTCGGTTACCTTTCTGGTGCGCGTCAAGGACGCGATCGAGAATCCCGAGCGGCTGCTGCTCGACGTCTGAGAAACGGGGACCTCCATGACCGACAGCTTCGATGTCGTTGTTATCGGCGGCGGACCAGGTGGCTATGTGGCGGCAATCCGGGCCGCACAGCTCGGTCTCAGCACCGCCTGCGTCGAAAAACGCGGAACGCTGGGCGGTACCTGCCTGAATGTCGGCTGCATTCCGTCCAAGGAGCTGCTGCACAGCACGCATCTCTTCGAGCAGGCGCAGCATGGATTCGCCGAACGCGGCATCAGGGTTCCCGGCGGCATCGAGGTCGATCTGGCAACGATGATGGCCGGCAAGGACAAGGTGGTGCGGGATCTGACGCGCGGCATCGGCTTCCTGTTCCGCAAGAATGGGGTAGAACATGTTCCAGGCGTAGGACAAATCGCGGGACTGGGCCGTGTCGAGGTCACTTCCGAGGAGGGAGAAACCCGCACGCTCCAGGCCCGTAATATCATCATCGCCACGGGGTCCGAGCCAGCGAGCCTGCCGGACATTGAGATCGATGAGACGCGTATCCTGTCCTCTACAGGCGCATTGGCCCTCGACGCTGTACCAAAGCACCTGGCCGTTATCGGCGGCGGCTATATCGGACTGGAGATGGCGGTCGTCTGGAGCCGTCTCGGCGCGAAGGTGACGGTGATCGAGTTCCTTGATCGCCTCCTTTCCAATATGGACAGTGATATTGCCAGGGACATGCAACGTATCCTCGCCAAGAAGGGCCTCGCCTTCATGCTCGGGCACAAAGTGGCGGGTGTGGAAGCAGGCGAAGGAAGCGTCACGCTGTCGGTTGAGAAGCGTGCCTCAGGCGAGATCACCACGGTTGAGGCAGATGCGGTTCTGGTCGCGGTCGGGCGGCGTCCCTACACAGCGGGGCTCGGCCTCGAAAATGTCGGCATTGAGACCGATACCCAGGGTCGGATCAGTGTGAACGACTGTTTCCGCACCGACGCGGCGGGCATCTACGCCATCGGCGATGTCGTGCGCGGGCCGATGCTGGCACACAAGGCGGAGGACGAAGGTGCGGTCTGCGCGGAGATCGTCGCCGGCCAGTCCGGCCATATCGACTACAATGCGATTCCGGGCGTGGTCTATACATGGCCCGAAGCGGCAGCAGTAGGCCGAACGGAAGAGGCACTGAAGGAAGCAGGCATCGAATATGCCGTCGGACGCTTCCCGTTCCAGGCCAACAGCCGCGCCCGATGCAGCGGCGAGACCCAGGGTTTCGTCAAGATTCTGGCCGACAAGCGCACCGACCGGGTGCTGGGCGTGCATATCCTGGGCGCGGATGCGGGCACGATGATCGCCGAGGCGGCGCTGGCGATGGAATTCGGCGCATCCGCCGAAGACATTGCGCGCACCTGCCATGCCCATCCAACGCTCAGCGAGGCGGTCAAGGAAGCGGCGCTCGCCGTTGACGGCCGCCCGATCCATGTCTGAACGACATCCGACACCGGAAGGGAAGATAACGCACCATGAAACTCTACACATCCATCGGACCGAACCCGCATGTCGTGCGCATGTTCATGGCAGAAGCCGGCATCGAACTGCCTGAGGAGACGGTGGATATCCGCAAGGGTGCCAACCGGGAGGCCAATTATCTCGCCATAAACCCGGCCGGCCAGAGCCCCTGCCTGCAGCTCGACGACGGCAGCCATATCGCTGAAATCACCGCGATCTGTGAATATCTGGCAGACCGACAGGGTGGCTCGTCTTTGATCGGCTCGACGCCGGAAGAGCGTGCCGAAACCCGTATGTGGACGCGCCGCGTCGATCTCAATATCTGCGAGCCGCTCGCCAGCGGCTTCCGCTTCGGCGAGGGGCTGAAGATGTTTCAGGGCCGTATGCGCTGCCTTCCAGAGGCCTCGGACGGGCTCAAGGCGATCGCGCAGGACAAGATCGCCTGGCTCGACGGTCTTATGGACGGCAAGCAATTCCTATGCGGCGACCGAATCAGCCTCGCCGACATCCTGCTTTATTGTTTCCTCGCCTTCGGCAAGCAGGTTGGTCAGGACATCGCGCCGGAAAACGCGAATGTAGCCGCATGGTTCGAACGCATGAAGGCGCGCCCCACTTCCGCCTGACCAGAGCCTGCCTAACCACCGGAAGCAGCGGCCGGCCCTCTTCCGTATCCGTCAAATCGCTCTCGAAGCGCTACGCCCACGACTATACTTCGCACGAGCGGTCCAGGCCTTCTGATGTAGTCTCACAACCACATCCGCAGGCTCACGGACTGGGAGATCGCGTCCCGGGACTCGGTGTGTGTGTCGCGGTATCCGGACGTGGCGAGCCTGGGCTTCGACCTGCCTGCCCTGTTCGCGAAGATCCTCCAGCCCCTTTGCAAAGGAGTTCCCCGAAGACCGATTTCCCGAATAGCTTGCCGCATTTCAGCTAACCTTCCACGAATTCGAGTGGTACACCGCAGGCGTCATCCGGCGTGATCAGAACGCGCCCGGGGGTTTCGGCAACGGATGCGACGGCGTTGCGGCTAAGCGCCTCTTTTAGCGCTGCGAGTGATGCGACCTGGATTCTGAGGCCTAGATAGAAGGGCCGCTTGGGCATCGGGTCCGGCAGTGGTCCATAGGGGCCGGGACTGCCGGCTGCGCCCGAGGGCGTCGCTAGATAAACATGGCCGCGCCCGAGATCGAGCGCGCCGCGCGCCGCCGGGCGCCCGAGCAGCCGCGCCCAGGGGCCAGCCACTGCCTCGACATCGTCAACGACGGCCGCGGCCGCGACAAGATTGCGCGCGCTGTTCACATGATCCGTTGAGCCTGGCGGACGCATGAGCTCAGGCGTCTTGTGGCTGCAGAGGAAAACGCCAAGATCACCTGTCTCCGCTTCCGGGATCTGCAGGTTGCGGAACCGCACGATCGCATCGGGCTGGTCGGTCAACGGTCGGGCAAGATCTTCCGGGCCAGTTGGGGAAAAGCCCCCAGCCTCGACAGCGGCGCGGGCGGCGTCTGCGTCTGGCGTGCCGAGGGCAATTTTCACCAGCCCTTCGCCACGCGCGTCAAGGAATGCGTCGAGGCCTAGCGTGTCGGGATATTCGGGCTCGTTGATTCCAAGCAGCTCGAGATAACTGTCTGCGAACATGATGCAGTGATTCGCTGTAGCCTTGCCGACATGGTTGCCGAGCGGAGCGGTGGCGAAGCCGAGGCGTTCGAATCGGTCACGCGCCGCGTCTAGATCGCAGACGCCGATAATGGCGTGGTCGATCCCCCGGATCGCATCGGTCATGGGGTGGCCTCCTCTTCAGATCCTTGCAGCTTCCATTTGAGAACGGCCCGACGCAAGCGGGCCGCGCCGGTGGAAATATGGTCGGTCAGTCGAGATATGCGGCTGCCCTGGCCTATCCGTCCACATCCCTGCCTTAGCCGTGCCGCCAGCTGCCATTGCACAATAAAAGCATGACGCCGGCACCTTGTCATCGCGCGGGAGTCGACCGACAGGTGCACTGTCAGGTGACCAGTTCGAGCCGACGTTCGATCACGGACAGCACATCGCGGATATTCTGACCCCGTTTCAGCAGCCGGGGCCCTTCGCTGACCGAGTATTCTGTCGCCGAGCGCCCCTTGCGTCCGGTCTTGGACACCCTGTAGAGGGGCGCCTCTGAGCTATGCCGGAAAATCGAAAACACCGCCTGGCCTCGCTGGAAGTCTATCGCGTAATCCCGCCAGTCCCCCGCCGATACGCGTCGGCTGTAGACATTCATCAGATGGCGAAGCTCTCTCTTGTCGAAAAAGACCGGCTTCGCCGGACGAGGTTGGGTTTCAAGCGCGACGACCTCTCCCATGGTCTCCTCTGTCCTCCTTGCTGGACGGCAGCGGCCATGCTGCCCTGAAACTCCGGGTGGCGTCCAGACGAAATATATCGGACCCATGACAACTGATGGCGTTTGCGCAGAGGGGCAGGTGAAAGCTATAAGGCGGCGGCGGTCCAGGAGAGGCAGTGTGGCCGATATCTTTCGTGAAGTGGACGAGGAAGTCCGCGCCGAACGCGCCAGGGCACTCTGGCGAAAATATGGCGTTCTGGTCGTCGGGGCAGCGGTGCTGGCTGTGTTGGCGGTGGGCGGTTTCCAGCTCTGGAAGCATATGCAAGCGGAGGCTGCCGCTGAGGCGAGCCTGCGCCTGGAAGAAGCGCTGGCGCTGGCGGGCGGGGATGAACCTGCCGACGCTGCGGCGGCCTTCGCCGCGCTGGCCGCCGAGGGCGGCGGGGCTGGGCTGCTGGCGCGGTTCGGCGAAGCGGCCATGCTGGCCCGCCAGGGCGACGCTGGCGCGGCGCTTGCGGGCTATGCGGCGCTTGCGGCCGATGAAGATGCCGCACCTGTTTATCGCGATCTGGCGCGGCTGTTCCAGGGCATGACCGAGCTGGATGCCGGCCGCCCGGAGGCGGCGATAACAGTGCTGGAAAGCCTCTCGGGCCCATTGCGTTATTCCGCAGCTGAGACGGTTGCGGCGGCGCGGGCCACCCTCGGCGAAACGACGGCGGCCGTCGCAGGCTTCAAGGCGTTGGCTGATGACCCGGATGCCCCTGCCGGCGTGCGCCGGCGTTCGTCAGAAATGCTGGCTGCGTTGGGAGACGCGTCATGAGACAGGTGCTGCTTCTGGCGGCCGGGGGTGCCGTCCTGCTGGCGGGCTGCGGATCGGACGGCTGGTTCGGCGAATCCGAAGACCCGGCTCTGCCCGGTGAGCGCATCGCTGTGCTGGCGCTTGATCGTGCGTTGCGGGGTGATCCGGAAGCCGCCGCGCGCCCGATGACGCTGCCCGGGCCGGTCGCCAATGCGAACTGGCCGCAGGCCGGTGGCGCTCCCTTCCATGCGCCTGGCCACCTCGCGCTCGGCCCCGTTTCCGGGGCTGCCTGGTCGCGCACCATTGGTGCCGGTGCCAGCGACGGCCAGCGCGCGACGGCGCAACCAATCATCGCCGGAGACCGGGTTTACGCGATGGACGCTATCGGCACTGTCAGCGCCTTCGGCTTGCAGGACGGTAGCGAATTATGGTCGATGGAGACCCAGCCCGAGGACGAGGAAAGTGCCTCCGGCGGTGGTATCGCCTTCGCAGGCGGCCGCGTGTTCGCAGCGACAGGCTATGCCCAAGTGCTAGCGATAGATGCCGCCTCTGGGGCCATTGCATGGCGCCAGGCTCTGTCGGCCCCGGCTCGCGGCACGCCGACAGTGGGGGACAACCGGATCTATGTTACCACGCTCGACAATAAGACCCATGCACTCGACGCCGCGGATGGAAGCATTCTTTGGACGCATGATTCCATCGAGGAGCAGACGGCACTTCTTGGCGGCGCGAGCCCGGCAGTCGCGCAGGGCGCAGTCGTCACGGCCTACTCCTCGGGCGAGATTGTGGCGCTAAAGGTGGAGAACGGGCGGGAGCTCTGGTCCGACAACCTAACGGCGGCCCGCCGGGCAGACTTCATCGCTGCGCTGGCTGATGTCCAGGCCTCTCCGGTCGTTCATGACGGGCGGTTGTTCGCGCTCAGCAATTCCGGGCGCGCCGGCGCTATAGACATGCGGACCGGTAGGCGTATCTGGAGCAGGGAGTTCGGTGGCCTGCACATGCCCTGGCTCGCTGGTACCCATCTGTTCGCGTTAACGGAACGGGGCGAGGTTCTGGCGGCGGAGGCCGCGACTGGTGCGGTGCGCTGGGTCATGCCACTGGCGCGCTATGAGGACGAGGAGGATCGCACAGGCCGCATCGACTGGGCAGGCCCAGTACTGGCCGGTGGGCGGCTGGTGCTGGCGGGCTCGCATGGCGAGATCGTCTTCCTCGATCCCGGGACGGGCAGGCAGACCGGGGCACTTGACTCCGGTCGGCCCCACCGCCAGGCGCCCATCGTCGCATCGGGGACGCTGCTGTTGCTCGATGACGACGGCGTGCTGACTGCCTATCGCTGACCGCCCATGACAGGCGCCGTTATCGCCATTGTCGGACGGCCTAATGTCGGCAAATCGACGCTGTTCAACCGGCTCGTCGGCCGACGTGAGGCGATCGTCGACGACCGACCGGGTGTGACCCGTGATCGTCGTGAGGGTGCTGCATCGCTGGCTGGTGCGGAATTCACGGTCGTGGATACCGCCGGACTGGAGGATGCGCCGCCCGGCGCCCTTGAGGCGGCCATGCGCCGCCAGACCGAGGCCGCGCTGGCCGGGGCCGATGCCGCACTCTTCCTGGTCGATGCGCGGGCCGGCGTGACAGCCCTCGACCGGCATTTCGCTGCCTGGTTGCGGCGGGGCGCCGCGCCGGTCGTGCTCGTGGCTAACAAGGCCGAGTCCGGGCGCGGCACGGAAGGGGCACTCGAGGCCTATGAGCTCGGCTTCGGCGCGCCGGTCGCCATTTCGGCGGAGCATGGTGAGGGTTTGGCAGACCTCTACGAGGCGCTCGCCGCCTTCATCGACGCATCCGCCGCGAAAGATGAAAGGGACAGGAACGAAACGGACGGCCTGCTCCGGCTCGCAATTGTTGGTCGGCCAAATGTGGGCAAATCGACGCTCATCAATCGCCTGCTCGGTGAGGACCGCCTATTGACCGGGCCCGAGCCAGGCGTGACCCGCGATGCCATTGCCGTTGATTGGACCTGGAAGGGTCGGCCTGTGCGCCTGGTGGATACGGCCGGGTTGCGTCGCCGTGCCCGCGTGCAGGACCGGATCGAACGGCTCTCGGCGGCGGATACCGACCGAGCGATCCGCTTCGCCGAAACGGTCGTGCTACTGCTCGACGCCAAGGACGGGTTGGAGCGTCAGGACCTTGCCATCGCCGCCCGGACGATAGAGGAGGGTAGGGCGCTCGCAATCGCGGCGAACAAGTGGGACCTCGTTCGCGATCCTTCAGAGACGCTAGGTGCCTTACGGGACCGGATCGAAGCCTCCCTACCGCAAGTACGTCATGTGCCGCTGTTGACCGTTTCTGCGGCTACCGGGCAGGGCATCGACCGGCTGATGCGCACGGCGTTCAAGAGTCGCGAGATCTGGAGTCGGCGCATCCCGACCGGCGCCCTCAACCGCTGGCTTCGGGACGCAATGGAGGCGCATCCGCCGCCCATCGTTAAGGGTAGGCGCCTCAAGCTACGCTATGCCGCGCAGATCAAACGCCGGCCGCCTACTGTGGCAATTTTCGGCTCACGCCCCTCGGCTGTGCCGGAGTCTTATGTCCGCTATCTTGCCAACGGCCTCCGGCGCGATTTCGACCTGCCGGGTGTGCCTATCCGTATCCTGCTGCGCGCGGCCGCCAATCCTTATGATGAGGGCGGGCCACGCTAGCTTCACCCCGCCGTTGGAAGCCGCGCCGGCCGAACTGGCGCGCCGAGCGCAAAGACGCTATCGATTCCCCATTATTTCGGAACATCTCGGGAGCTAAATGCATGGGTGAGATGCGGGCATGGCGGGTGAGCACATTCTGCGAGCCGGAAGATATGGTGTTTGGAACTGTGGCCCGCCCGGAGCCGGGGCCAGGCGAGGCGCTGGTCAAGGTGCATACAGCCGCGCTCAACTTCTTCGACATCCTTATGATCCAGGGCAAATACCAGGTGAAGCCTGCCATTCCCTTCACACCCGGCTGTGAGTTCTCGGGCGAGGTCGTGGCGGCAGGACCTGGCTCTGGCTGGGAGGTTGGCCAGCATGTCGCCGCGCAACCCAATTGGGGTGCTTTCGCCGACTATGCGCTGGTGAACGACCTGAATGCCAACCCGGTGCCGGACGGTGTGGCGATGGACCTCGCCGCCTGTGTTCCGGTGGTCTATCCGACCGGCCATATCGCGCTCGGCCGGCGCGGCGGTCTCAAAGCTGGGGAGTGGCTGCTGGTCACGGCCGGAGCGGGCGGAGTCGGACTTGCGGCGATCCAGATCGGCAAGGCCTGGGGGGCGCGCGTCATCGCGCTTGCAGGTAGTGCGGAGAAGCTCGCTGTCTGCCGCAGGCACGGGGCCGAATTTGCCTTCGACTACACCGGGCAGGACTGGGTCGAGGCCGTGCGCGAGGCGACCGGTGGACGCGGCGCCGATGTCATCTTTGATCCTGTCGGCGGTGAGGTCTTCAATCTGGCTCTCAAGGTCATTGCGGTCGAGGGTCGCGCGCTCATCATCGGCTTCGCTGGCGGCTCTATCCAAGAGATCGCGGCCAATCGCCTGCTGCTGAAAAACGCTTCGGCCGTCGGCGCCATCTGGGGCGGCTATTTCAGGAGCCACCCCGAATATACCCGTGAAGTCGTGGCGGAATGCTACGCCATGCTGGCACGCGGCGAGATTGAACCCGCCATCTCGGCTCGCTACGCACTCGACGACCTGCCGGCCGCATTGCGCGCCCTTGCCTCGCGCCGGACCTGGGGCAAGGTCGTGCTGCATATCGACTAGACTGCCGCGACCGGAAGCGCACGCTAGTCAATTTCTCTGTTGCCGCCCGTGGCCGGATATTCTTAAGCTTCTCTCCACCGGACGGTGGCCTCCGCTCGGGATTCGAGGACTTCCCAATGGCAGGCAGCGCGTTTCGACCGGCGAATCATCCCCGCCGGGGTATTGCCCTTGTCTGCCTTGGCATGATCGTTATCACCGTCAACGACTCCATCGTCAAGGCGCTGTCGGACTGTTACCCGCTGCATGAGATCGTGTTCGTACGCGCAGTAGTGGCACTGTTATTTAGCCTCACGGTGCTGCGCTTTGAAGGCGGCTTGCGGGCGCTTCGCACGGGGCGCCCGGCCGCCCATATCGCGCGGGGGCTCTGCATGGTCGTGGCGAACCTAGCCTTCTTCGGTGCCATTGCGGCGATTCCGCTCGCCGACGCAACGGCGCTTTTCTTTGTTGCCCCGTTGCTCATCACCTTGCTCTCCATCCCCTTTCTCGGCGAGAAGGTAGGCATCAGGCGGTTTTCCGCTGTTGCGGTCGGGTTCGTCGGCGTTTTGATCATGCTCCGGCCCGGAACGGGCGAGCTCGAACATGCCCCTGACCGGCTGACCCTGCTGCTGCCCGTTGTGGCGGCGCTGGCCTATGCCACTATGCAGATCCTGACCCGAAAGCTCCGGGCGAGCGCGCCAGCCTCGGCCATGGCAGCTTATATCCAAGGCATGTTCATTCTTGTCAGCCTCGGTTTCTTCATCGCCGCCGGTGATGGCCGCTTCGCGGCAGACACGGAAAACAAGACTTGGTTGTTTCTGTTTCGTGCCTGGGTGTGGCCAACGCTGGGGCACTGGTTGCTCTTGGTGCTTTTGGGTGGCCTTTCCGGCTTTATCGCCTATGCGTTGACCCAGGCCTACAGGCTAGCCAACGCCGCGACACTGGCGCCCTTTGAATATGTTGCACTTCCTTCCGCCATCGTGCTCGGCTGGCTGGTGTTCGACCACTTGCCGGACCGTTGGGTGCTGCTCGGCTGCGCGCTCATCGCCGGCTCCGGCATTTATGTCTATCTGCGCGAGAGACAGCTTGCGGCAGGGTAGCTTCCAGCACCCGGCGAAGGATTGACGCATGAGGGCCCTGGGCCGACAGACCCCATACCGGCGCTCCTTGTCAGCGAACAGCCGATGTTATCTGCTGCTGCGCAATTCCAGCGGCGGGTATTCCCGAAGTGCGTAGTCGAGGCTGTCACGGCCGCAATTCATCCGTTTCATGTTGAAGCGGAGATGGCTTGCCTTGCGGCTGCGCCAGAATCCGCCGAACGCGGCCACGACCCAGGGGAAGACAGGGGCCGGTGGCTCGAAATAGACAATCAGTTCGTTGCGGCTGAGCAGCGATTGTTGGCGGATCGCGCGGATCGCGGACCAGTCGCGCTGTGCGATGCCGAAGATCGGGAAGGCGATACCGGTCTTGTCGAACACGACCGCTGGCAGATGCGCGTGGCATATGATCCAGACCGCATAGCAGGCGATACCGCCGAGGACTACCGCCAGCAGCGCCGCCATTGCCAGTGGTGGCCCCGACTTGCCCGCCGCCAAGCCGTCGACGAGCAGCGCCAGCAGGGCCGACAGGGCCAGCCCGGTGGCCAAGGCCAGCGCCACATAGGCGGGCCGGTAATAGTAGATCGCCATAAGCCTTGCCTATAGTGGGATAAGCGTTCGCGAACAAGCCGGCACCCCCTCCCCCTCGCCGTAAAGGTATCCGAACCTATGCAACGGTTTTGCCAGGCCTTCGCGCTTTGCACTGCCTGCCGCCGGTGCCTGCAATTCTGCTTGACGCAGATTTCGAACTAATATAGAACAAGAAAGTGAAAACCTGGTTCGTATAAGGAACATTGTGGGAGAGAATAGTGGCATGCTGACGAAAAAACAGAACCAATTGCTGCTGTTCATCTCGCAGCAGATCTCTAAGGACGGTGTGTCGCCTTCCTTCGACGAAATGAAGGATGCGCTCGGGCTCAAGTCCAAATCGGGCGTTCACCGCCTGGTAATGGCGCTGGAGGAGCGAGGGTTCATCCGCCGGTTTCCGAACCGTGCCCGGGCGCTCGAAATCGCTCGTTTGCCGGAGGCAGAGGCCTATGACGACCGGAACTGGATCGGGCGGTCGGCTTTTCGCGGCTTTCGCCGGCGGCTGGACCCTGTCGATACGGTGCAAAATGAACTCCCGCTCTACGGGCGCATTGCCGCCGGCACACCGATCGAGGCGTTGCGTGATCCCGACAGCACGGTCGCCGTACCGCAGAGTATGATCGGTGGCGGGCGCCATTATGCGCTCGAAATCGCCGGCGACTCGATGGTGAATGCCGGCATCATGGATGGTGACACGGTCATCATCCAGGAATGCGAGGCGGCCGAAAACGGTGCTATCGTAGTTGCGCTGGTCGATTCCGAGGAAGCCACCCTGAAGATCTGGCGCCCGGCGGACGGCCGCATCGTGCTAGAAGCCGCGAACGACGCCTATCCGGCGCAGGACTACGAGCCGGATCGGGTACAGGTTCAGGGTCGGCTAATCGGACTGGTCCGCGCTTATTGAGGCGTTTGAGCCGCACTATTGAGTTGCGTGCCGGGGGGCGGCGAGGGCGACCCAGGTGCGCCTGCCGCGCAGGCCCGTAATGAGCGATGCCGACCGGGTCTTCGATGGCTGCGCCAAGGCGCACGGCAATGCTGTGACGCAGACGCTTGATGCCGGGAGCCTCGGCGGCCGCCAGCAGGCGCGCCGAGCGTGAATCCCGTAGCCCCGATGCCTGCGAAGAAGGCCCGCTCGACCGCAACATTTTCCAGCACGACGCGAAACAGACCGTCCGGCGTAGCAGGCGGCCAGCGGAGCAGATACGCCTGCCCCTGCGGCTGATAGGGCAACCGGGGGCTCGAAATGGGCGAGACGCCGATGCCGAGCGCGAAGAAGACCGGCAGCTAGAGCGCCCACCGGTCGCATTCGTCGAGAGCGGCAGCGGTCTTGACGCCTTGCCGCAGGCTTTCGATAAACGCCGGCCCGTTTCTGAAAGCACCTCCACCCATGACCGCCGTTACCCGGTTTGCTCCCTCGCCGACCGGCCTCCTGCATATCGGGGGCGCGCGCACGGCCCTGTTCAACTGGCTGTTCGCACGCCGCTATGGCGGGCGGTTCCTTTTGCGCATAGAGGATACCGACCGCCGACGCTCGACGGAGGAGGCAGTCGCCGCGATCCTAGACGGGCTCGCTTGGCTCGGCCTTGATCCCGACGAGCCGCCAAGCTATCAGTTCGAGCGCCGCGCGCGCCATGCAGAGGTTGCAAACGCAATGCTGGAGGCCGGCGCGGCCTATCGCTGCTATGCTGGACCGAAGGAATTGGAGGCGATGCGCACCGCGGCCACCTCACGCGGCGAGCGCTTCCGCTATGACGGTCTCTGGCGCGACCGGGACCCGGCAGAAGCGCCGGTAGGCGCAGCCTTCGCAATCCGCCTGAAGGCGCCGCGCGCAGGCGAGACCATCATCCACGACCTTGTGCAAGGCGATGTGTGTGTCGCCAATACCGAACTCGACGACATGGTCCTGCTGCGTGCCGACGGGACGCCCACCTACATGCTCTCTGTGGTAGTGGACGACCATGATATGGGTGTCACCCATGTAATCCGCGGAGACGACCACCTTAACAATGCCTTTCGCCAGGCCCTGGTGTTCGAGGCAATGGACTGGCCGCTGCCGGCCTTTGCTCATATCCCGCTGATCCATGGACCGGACGGTGCTAAGCTGTCGAAGCGCCACGGTGCGCTCGGCGTCGCCGCCTATCGCGAGATGGGGCTGTTACCGGAGGCAGTCTGCAACTACCTGCTGCGTCTCGGCTGGAGTCATGGCGACGCCGAGATCATCTCCACCGAGGAGGCCATCACTTGGTTTGGGCTGGAGGCAGTCGGCCGATCGCCAGCGCGCTTCGACCGGGAGAAGCTGGAGAGCGTGAACGCCCATTACCTGCGCGCTGTGGACGATGACAGGCTGTTAGCTCTGCTGGAGCCGTTCCTCGCCCGGCCACCGGACGAAGCCGGGCGAGCGCGCCTGCGGGCTGGCCTGCCGGCACTACGCCCGCGTGCGAAGACGCTGGTCGAATTCGCCGAGCTAGCCGCCTTCTACGCTGCCTCCCGCCCCGTCGTGCCCGACGCCAAGGCCGCCCGCCTGCTGGACGCCAAGGGCGCCCGCGCGCTGCTTGCTCGCTATGCGACAGCGCTGGAGGACACGGCCTGGGCAGAAGCCGCGCTCGAGGCGGCGACAAGGGCTTTTGCCACCTCGGAGGACATCGGTCTCGGCCGAGTCGCTCAGCCGGCGCGTGCCGCGCTGACCGGACGCACGGCTTCGCCGGGGCTCTTCGAGGTGCTGGCGGCGCTCGGCCGGGAGGAAGCACTGGGGCGCCTGCGCGACGCGGCAGATTCATTGCCAACCGGACCCCGCCGCCATATTGTGCCGTCCGGAGCGAGTGAGAGGACAAAGGCGCGATGACCAGCCGCAGCGTCTCTATTGTGGATCGGGCGAGCAACAGAACCGTTGAGCTGCCGATCATGAGTGGAACCTTGGGAACGGATGTCATCGACATCCGCGCCCTGCACAAGGAACTCGGCTATTTCACCTTCGATCCCGGTTATACGGCCACCGGCAGCTGCCAGTCCAAGGTCACTTATATCGATGGTGACGAAGGTGTGCTGCTGTATCGGGGCTACCCCATCGAGCAGCTTGCCGAGCATTCCGACTATATGGAAACCTGCTACCTCATCCTGTTCGGCGAGCTTCCGAACGCTGAGCAGAAGGTGAAGTTCGTCCATGACATCACGCATCACTCGATGCTGCACGACCAGATCACCAATTTTTTCCGCGGCTTCCGGCGCGATGCGCATCCAATGGCGGTGATGTGCGGTGTGGTCGGAGCCCTGTCAGCCTTCTACCATGACAGCATCGACATCGAAGACCCGTGGCACCGAACTGTCGCGTCCTACCGGATGATCGCCAAGATGCCGACCATCGCCAGCTGGGCTTATAAATACTCGCTCGGTCAGCCCTTTATCTATCCGCGCAACAACCTTGACTACGCCTCGAATTTCCTACGCCTCTGCTTTGCCGTGCCGACGGAGGACTATGAGATCAACCCGGTGGTCGCCAAGGCGATGGACCTAATCTTCATTCTTCATGCCGACCATGAACAGAACGCCTCTGCCTCGACGGTACGGCTGGCAGGCTCCACTGGCGCCAATCCCTTCGCCTGCATCGCGGCTGGCTGTGCCGCGCTATGGGGGCCGAGCCACGGCGGGGCGAATGAGGAAGTGCTGAAGATGCTGGCCCAGGTCGGCTCTGCCGACAAGGTGGGCGACTGGGTGCTGAAGGCGAAGGACCCTGATGACCCCTTCCGGCTGTTCGGCTTCGGGCACCGGGTCTACAAGAATCACGATCCCCGTGCGCGGGTGATCCAAAAGGCCTGCCACGATGTGCTGAACGAACTCGGCCTGCACGACCCGCTGCTGGAGGTCGCGCTTGCTTTGGAGAAGGTGGCGTTGGAGGACGATTTTTTCGTCAAGCGGCGGCTTTACCCGAATGTAGATTTCTATTCGGGCATCATCCTGAAAGCGATGGGCTTCCCGGTGTCCATGTTCACGGCGCTGTTTGCGGTTGGCCGGACTGTCGGCTGGATCGCGCAGTGGAATGAGCTGATTGAGGACACCTCGCAGAAGATCAACCGCCCCCGCCAGCTCTATACCGGCCCGCCCCAGCGCGATTACGTCCCCCTTGCAGCACGTGCTTAAGGCCGGAAAATCACAGCGAGCCAGGACGCTCTGACGTTTCTATCGGGACGGCGTGCCCATGTGCTTGATCCCTGATCCGGTTTCCGCGTTCTTCCTCTCCATGCATTTTTCCAGGATGCCAGGCCCTTGGAGAGGGAAAGCCGGCTGTCTACGGCGTTGACTCGCCGGAGCCCGTTGGATAGCTTGCCGTCCGCTGGCGGAGATGAGGGGATTGTTCCATGGGGGTTTCTCTGCCTCCCGACTATAAGCCTTCCATGAGCGAAGAATTCATGAACGCGCAGCAGAAAGAATATTTCCGTCTCAAGCTGCTCGACTGGAAGGGGCGGCTGGTAAGGGATTCCTCCGAGGCCGTTTACCAATTGCAAAGTGAGAGCCTCCGGGTCGCCGATGACGGCGAGCGCGCCTCTCTGGAGACCGACAAGCGCCTAGCACTGCGCACGCGGGACCGGGCGCGCAAGCTCATTGCCAAGATCGACCAGGCGTTAAAACGGATCGATGACGGCACATACGGCTATTGCGAACAGACCGACGAACCTATAGATCTTTGTCGGCTGGAAGCCCGGCCGATCGCAACGCTCTCCATCCAGGCGCAGGAGCGCCATGAGCGGCTGGAGCGCATGCATCGGTCAGATTGAGGCTTTCGGATTGAGGCTTCCTGGGCACCCGCAATCCGGTGGGGCCCTCTCCTGTAGCGACCCGGCGAACGGCGAACCCCGATGACTCAGGATTACCGCAATACCGTCTTCCTGCCGAAGACGGAATTTCCGATGCGTGCTGGCCTTGCAAAGCGTGAGCCGCAAATTCTGGCCCGCTGGGAGGCCGAGGATCTGTTTGCACGACAGCGCGAGGCGGCGCGGGGGCGCGAGAAGTTTATCTTGCATGACGGCCCGCCCTACGCGAACGGCCATCTGCATATTGGCCATGCGCTCAACAAGATCCTGAAGGATGTCATCAATCGCAGCCGGCAGATGACGGGCATGGACGCTCATTACATCCCTGGCTGGGACTGCCATGGCCTGCCCATCGAATGGAAGGTCGAGGAGGACTATCGCGCCGGCGGACGGGACAAGGACGCGGTCCCAATCCTCGAATTCCGCCGCGAATGCCGGGAGTTCGCCGCGCTCTGGATCGACACCCAGCGTGAGGAGTTCAAGCGCCTCGGCGTGCTCGGCGACTGGGACAATTACTACACCACCATGTCGAATGAAGCCGAGGCGGCGATCGCGGCTGAGATCTGCCGTTACGCGATGAACGGTGGCCTCTACCGTGGTGTGAAACCTGTGCTCTGGTCGGTGGCCGAGAAGACCGCGCTTGCCGATGCCGAAGTCGAGTATCATGACCATGTCTCGCCCTGGATCCATGTCGCCCTGCCGGTGCTGCACGGGCCGGAGAAGCCAGCCGCTTTCGTCATCTGGACGACGACGCCCTGGACTATTCCTGGCAATCGCGGCCTCGCAATCGCAGCCGGGGCGGACTATGTGCGTGTCGCCGTGCCGGGTCGGGCAGAGGCCCTGATTGTCGCGGAGGCGCGACTGGAAGCTTTCCTCGCCGAATGCGGCTTTGAGGACCATGAAGTGCTGGCGCGCTGCAAGGGGGTGGCGCTTGTGGGCGCGGTCGCCGCGCATCCACTCGCCGACCTTGGATACAAAACCGAAGCGCCAGTAATGGCTGCCGATTTCGTCACCATGGACCAGGGCACCGGTGTCGTGCATATCGCGCCCGGCCACGGCGCGGACGACTTCGGCCTCGGCGTGGCACACGGGCTTGAGGTCACCGATTATCTGGACGGCGACAGCGTCTACCGCCCGCATGTACCACATTTCGCAGGTGCACGTGTGCTGGCGGAAGACGGCCGGCCGGGCAATGCCGATGGCGCGGTCATCGCTGCGTTAGAAGAGGCAGGCGCACTGCTCGGCAAGGGCAGTTTGCGGCACAGCTATCCGCATTCTTGGCGTTCGCGCGCGCCGCTTATCTTCCGTGCCACGACGCAATGGTTCATCTCGATGGAGACCAACGGGCTGCGCGAAAAGGCGCTGGAAGCGGTGGCGGCGACCCGCTTCGTGCCCGAGAGCGGACGCCGCCGGCTTGGCTCTATGATCGAGAACCGGCCGGACTGGTGTGTCTCGCGTCAGCGCGCTTGGGGCGTGCCGATTCCAGTATTCACCCATCGCCGAACCGGCGACCTGTTGCGCGACCAGGCTGTCAACGAGCGCGTGGCTGCGGCGTTCCGCGAGCGCGGGGGGGATGCCTGGTTCGAACTGCCGGCCGCGCATTTCCTCGGCCCCGACCGCGACCCGGAGGACTGGGAGCAGGTGCAGGATATCGTGGAGGTTTGGTTCGACTCGGGCTCGACCCACGCCTTCGTGCTGGAGGGTAACGAGACCCAGCACTGGCCGGCTTCGCTCTATCTGGAAGGCTCCGACCAGCACCGGGGCTGGTTCCATTCCTCGCTGCTTGAAGCCGCCGGCACGCGTGGCCGTGCGCCCTTTGACGCTGTGCTGACGCACGGCTTCGTCCTCGACGAGGACGGGCGCAAAATGTCCAAATCGCTCGGCAATGTGACCGCTCCGCGGGAGGTTATCGACCATTACGGTGCCGATATCCTGCGCGTCTGGACAGTGTCCGCCGACTATTCCGAAGACCTGCGTATCGGCGACAATATCCTGAAGCACCAGGCAGAACTCTATCGGCGTATCCGCAACACGCTGCGTTATCTGCTTGGCAATCTCGCTGGCTTCAATGCGGCCGGGCGTGTCGCACCCGCCGATATGCCTGAGCTGGAACGCTGGGTGTTGCACAGGCTCTGGGAGCTTGACTTCCTGGTGCGTCGCGCCATCGAGAACTACGATTTCCACGCCATGTGGACGGCGCTGCACAATTTCTGTGCCGTGGACCTCTCGGCCTTCTATCTGGATATCCGCAAGGATGTACTTTATTGCGATCCGGCGGCGAGCTGGACCCGCCGCTCGGCCCGGACCGTGCTGGATATCCTCTTCGATTGTCTCACTGCCTGGATCGCCCCCATACTCTGCTTCACGGCTGAGGAGGCTTGGCTTGCGCGCCACGGCGACGCCGAGGGTGAATCCGTGCATCTGCGCCAATTCCCCGATGTGCCGGAAAGCTGGCAGGACGATGAACTGGCGGCGCGCTGGGTGGAGGTCCGCACTGTGCGCCGGGTGGTGACCGGGGCCGTCGAGCGCGAGCGGGCCGCCAAACGCATGCGCTCCGGCCTCGATGCCGCGCCGGTGGTCTGGCTTGCTCCGGAGCGTCGGGCCGTTCTGGAAGGCCTGGACTTGGCTGAGATCTCCATCGTCTCGACGCTATCCTTCGGCGAGGGTAAACCGCCTGCCGACGCCTTCCGGCTGGAGGATGTAGAGGGCGTGGCAGTGCTGCCGAACGCCTCGAGGGATGAGCGCTGCGCGCGCTGTTGGCGTCGCCTGCCGGATGTGGGCCGGGCCGGCCTAGATATCTGCAGGCGCTGTGCGGATGCAGTCGACCTGCTGCCGCCGGAAGCGGCCGCCTGACGTCCTGCGCGCGTCCCGTCGATATGGGCTTGGCGTGGCCATGGCCGTCTTTGCCGCAGACCAGGCGACCAAAGCCTGGGTGCTGGCGGCTCAGGCGAGCCTGCCGATCGAGGTATTGCCGTTTTTCAACATCGTGTTGGTCTGGAACCGGGGGGTCAGCTTCGGCCTGTTCGGTACCGCCGGCCCCCTGGTGCTGTCGGCTATTGCTGCGGCAGTGGCGTTCGTCCTGGTCATCTGGATGTGGCGCACACCCCGTCGATTCGAGGCACTTACGCTCGGCGTCGTGGCGGGTGGAGCAGCGGGCAACATCTTCGACCGGCTGGCGCGCGGCGCAGTAGTAGACTTTCTTGACTTCCATATCGGCGGCTGGCACTGGTATGCCTTCAATCTGGCCGATTCCGCCATCACCGTCGGCGTCGCCATACTGTTGTTCGACGCCGTATTCGGGCGCCGCCGGCGGGCTGAGGAGGCCGGCAGCGGGAAGGAATGAACCCGATGAAGATCCGGTCAACAGCATTGCTCGCAGGCGCCGCATTCGCGCTCAGTGCCTGCGATATAGCGAACACGCTCGGCCTTAACCGCGAAGGGCCGGACGAATTCCAGGTGCTGAGCCATGCGCCCCTCACTCTGCCACCCGACTATCGCCTGCGTCCACCCGATCCGGGAGCGGTGCGCCCGCAACAGGTTGCACCGCGCGACAATGCGCGCCAGGCGTTGACAGGAAGTGCTGGTGGCGGTGCGACGGGGCGGTCCGCAGGCGAGTCCGCGCTGGTCTCCAAGACGGGCGGCGCCAAGGTCGATAGCAATTTCCGCCGGCGCATCGACCAGGAGACCGCTGAGATCGCTGAAAAGAACCGTCGGCTGCTCGATGACCTGATTTTCTGGGAAGACCGCAAGACGCACGCAAGCGTCGTTGACGCCGAGGCGGAGAGCAAGCGACTCCGCGAAAACGCTGCACTCGGCAAGCCGCTGACGGAGGGTGAGACCCCGACCGTCCAGCGCCGGTAGTAGAGGGCGCGGACGGTGCCGGGTGTCCTTCCTTACCGCCAAGATCTTTCGCGCGCCGCCGTGATTACTGAGAGTGCCGGTTTCGAGCGCGCGCTTGCAGCGGCGGGCGACGGGCTGGCGGCGCTCCGCCGCGCCCGCGACGACGGCCGCCTGCCATTGCTCACGCTGCCGGAGGCGCGCGGTGACCTAGCCATGATCGAGGCCCGGGCCGCGCACCACCGCGAGCATGCCGACGATGTCGTCATACTCGGCACTGGCGGGTCCAGCCTCGGTGGGCAGGCGCTCTACGCGCTTGCCGATTCCGGCTTTGGGCCGAGCGGCAATGCGCCCCGGCTGCGCTTCCTCGACAATATCGACTCCCATACCTTCGACCACATGTTCCGTAGCCTCGACCTGGCGCGAACCGACTTCCTCGTCATTTCCAAATCAGGCGGCACGGCCGAAACGCTGCTGCAATGCCTGATCTGCTTGGAAGCATTGGTAGATGCTGTTGGGCGCGAAAATGCCGCGTCACATGTCACGGTCATCGTTGAGCCCGGTAGCAACCCGCTTCGACACTTGGCGGAAGCCTGGGGGATTACTGTCATCGACCACGACCCTGGCATAGGCGGGCGCTATGCGGCGCTGACGTCCGTGGGTTTGCTGCCGGCCGTCATCGCTGGCCTTAACCCGGCCGCGCTCAGGGAAGGCGCGCAGCAGGTGCTGCATCTGAGCCTCAATACTGCTATTGGCCTGGACACGAGCGAACCGGCGCTCGGCGCGGCATTGAATACGGCGCCTGGCGCCCGGTGGAGTGCGGTACTCGCGGTCTATGCTGACCGGCTTGCGCCCTTCGCCATGTGGTTCCGCCAGCTCTGGGCGGAGAGCCTTGGTAAGGACGGCCAGGGCACACTGCCCGCGCCGGCACTCGGTGCGGTGGACCAGCACAGCCAGCTCCAGCTCTGGCTAGATGGGCCGGACGACAAGCTCTTCACAGTGGTGACGGCGGAGACAGTCGGGCACGGGCGGATCGTGTCGTCGGAGCTGGTGGAGGATGACCGCCTCGCATGGCTCGCTGGGCGCAGCATGGGCGACCTGCTAGATGCTGAGGCGCGCGCCACGATCGAGACGCTGGCGGAGTGTGGCCGGCCGGTCAGGCAATTGCACCTGGAACGTATTGATGAGACGACAGCGGGCGCGCTCATGATGCATTTCATGCTGGAAACAATCCTCGCTGCGCATGTGCTGGGCGTTGATCCTTTCGACCAGCCAGCGGTGGAGCGCAGCAAGGTGCTGGCCCGCGCCTATCTCGCGGCGATGGACCGGCACTGATGCTGCGCCGCTTGCCGGAAGCGGTGGTGAACCGCATAGCGGCAGGCGAGGTGGTCGAGCGCCCAGCCTCCGCGCTCAAGGAACTGATCGAGAATGCCGTTGATGCGGGTGCAAGGCGGATCGACTGCGCGCTCCGTGCGGGCGGGGCCGCCTGGATGTCTGTAGATGATGATGGTGCCGGTATTGTCCGGGATGAACTCACGCTCGCGCTTGAACGGCACGCGACCTCGAAGCTCTCTGGCGATGATCTCGTGGAGATCCGCACGCTCGGTTTTCGTGGCGAGGCGCTGCCGGCCATCAGCGCCGTCTCGCGGCTGACGATCACCAGCCGGGCTGCGGGCGCGGCCGAGGCATGGCGCATTGCTGTCGACAATGGCGGCGTCGGCGCGCCGGAGCCGGCGGCGCGGGCGATAGGTACACGGGTTGAGGCTGCCGGCCTGTTCCGCGCCGTGCCCGCCCGGCTCAAATTTCTAAAATCCGCGCGTGCGGAATATCTGGCCGCGGCCGATATGCTGAAGCGCCTTGCTATGGCGCGCCCGGCGATTGCTTTCTCGCTAGAGCATGATGGGCGGCGGGTCTGGGCCACACCCACAGCCCTCAATCAGCTCGCCCGGCTCGCGGACGTACTGGGAGAGGAATTTGCGCAGAACTCTATCCCCGTCGCGCTGGAAGCAGACGGACTTCGCCTCACCGGCCATGCCGGCCTGCCGACCTGGCATCGTGGTACGGCGCAGGCACAATACCTGTTCGTCAATGGCCGCCCAGTGCGCGATCGGTTGCTCCAAGGCGCCGTGCGCGCGGGCTATGAGGAATTGGTGCCGCGCGGTCGCTTCCCGGTGCTGGCGCTGTTCCTCGAACTTGTGCCGGACCAGGTGGATGTGAATGTGCATCCGGCAAAGACCGAGATCCGTTTCCGAGATGCGGGCCGGGTGCGTTCGCTTATCGTTTCCGCGCTGCGCCGGGCGCTTGCAGAAGAAGGACACCGTGCCGCCACTCCTGCCGCTGTAACACCGCTGGTCGGGCGCCTCCATCCTGGCGGTTCCCTTGCGCCGCCACTGGAGCTTGCAGAGCGCGCAGCCGCATGGCAAGCACCGCTGCTCGATCCCGATCTGCCGCCTGCTGCTCCGCCACCCAGCCCTGAAGCGCTAGAGACCCTTTGCCTGCCGCTCGGTGCGGCGCGGGCGCAACTCCACGACACTTATATCCTTGCTCAGACTAGCGACGGCGTCGTGCTAGTGGACCAGCATGCCGCGCATGAGAGGCTCGTGCTGGAGCGGGTGCGCCGGGCCCTTGCCGACGGACGCCCGCCGCGTCAGGCGCTGCTATTGCCGGAGGTGGTGGAGTTGGACGAGGCGGGCGCCGACCGACTCGCGGCCAAGGCAGATGAACTCGCCGAACTCGGCCTGGTTCTGGAGCGCTTCGGCCCGCAGGCCGTGCTGGTGCGTGAGACACCGGCGGCGCTGGGCGAGGCGGATGCGAAGGGGCTTGTGCGCGACCTCGCCGACGACTTTGCTGAGCACGGAGTCGCGCTTGCCTTGAAGGAGAGGCTCGAGGATATAGCGGCGACCATGGCCTGCCACGGCTCGGTACGTGCCGGCCGGCGCCTCGGCGCGGCGGAGATGAACGCGCTCTTGCGCGAAATGGAGGCCACGCCACGCTCCGGCCAGTGCAATCATGGACGCCCGACCTATATCGAGCTCAAGCTCGCGGACATTGAACGCCTGTTCGGGCGACGCTGACAACACGCTGCCGGCGTCGCTCGTCCCTCCCCCTCTCCGGAAGGTTGTGCTAGGGTTCGCGCGCAATGGCCGTCCATCTCCACCACAACGACATTCCCGAAGGCTTGGGCTTCGGCAAGATGGTGGCTGTCGATACCGAGACCATGGGACTGAAACCGTCCCGGGACCGGCTCTGTGTGGTGCAATTGTCCGCTGGCGACGGCAATGCGCATCTGGTCCAGTTTCCAGACGGCGATTATGCCGCGCTGCGCCTGAAAGCATTGTTAACGGATCCGGACGTGACCAAATTGTTTCATTTCGCGCGCTTCGACCTCGCCGTGTTGGAGTATTACCTCGGTACGGTAGCCCGACCCGTCTATTGCACCCGCACTGCCTCCCGGCTAGCGCGCACCTATACCGACCAGCATGGCCTGAAAGATCTCTGCAAGGAACTGCTCGGCGTTGAACTGTCCAAGGCACAGCAGTCGTCGGACTGGGGAAGTGCCGAATTGTCCGGGCCGCAGCGGGGCTACGCCGCCGCCGATGTGCTGCACCTTCACCGCCTGAAAGAATGCCTTGACTCGATGCTTGCAAGAGAAGGCCGGATGGCACTGGCGGTCGCCTGTTTCGATTTCTTGCCGGTCCGCGCACGCCTCGACCTTGAAGGCTGGGCCGAGGAGGACATTTTTGCCCACTGAATCAGTGGATAATGTGGTGCGCGAGGCCGGACGTCGGGTTCTGACGATGGAGGCTGACGCGCTGCTGACTCTCGCCGGCAGCCTGGATAGCGCCTTCGACGAGGCGGTCGATATCCTGGCCGGCGCCAGCGGGCGGGTGATCGTGACCGGAATGGGCAAAAGTGGGCATGTCGCCATCAAGATCGCCTCCACGCTAGCGTCGACGGGCACGCCCGCACATTTCGTCCATCCCGGCGAGGCAGCCCATGGTGACCTCGGTATGATCGCGCGGGGCGATGCGCTGCTCGCGCTGTCGAATTCCGGTGGCACGGTGGAGCTCGCTCCCGTTATCGCCCATGCGGCGCGTTACTCGGTGCCGCTGGTCGCCGTGACGGCCAATGCCGACAGTCCGCTTGCGGAGGCGGCCGCGCTTGCGGTTGTGCTGCCGACGGTCTGCGAGGCCTGCCCGATGGGCCTGGCGCCTACCACCTCCACCACCATGATGCTGGCGCTTGGCGATGCGTTGGCGGTGGCGCTGTTGGAGCGGAAGGGATTCTCCGCTGACGATTTCCGTATCCTGCATCCTGGCGGATCGCTTGGCGCAAGCCTGAAGCTTGTCTCTGACATCATGCATGCTGGTGACAGCATGCCGCTCGTCCGCCCCGACACGTTGATGGCTGAGGCGCTGATCGAGATCTCGTCCAAGGCGTTCGGCTGCGTCGGCGTGGCGGATGGGGCGGGCGCGCTACTCGGCATCGTGACCGATGGCGACCTGCGCCGCTCGATGAGCATCGACTTGCTGCAGCGCCCTGTCTCGGCGATTATGACCGCGTCGCCTAAGACTATCCGCCCGCGGGCGCTGGTGGCGGAGGCAGTAGCGGTGATGAATGAGTCTCAGATCACCGCACTGTTTGTCGTTGAAGACGGCCTGCCAGTCGGCATCATCCATGTCCATGACTGCCTCCGCGCCGGGATTGTCTAAGCTATGTTGGCCCGCAGCGGGGCATATCTTGCATTCGCCGGTATGCGCCGACGGTCCAGGGGACCGGGCATCTATTCGTTCTTCGTGCGGACGACGAAGGTGGCGTTGCCGGCCGGAGCTGCGGCGCTGCTGCTCATGGTCTTCGCTTGGCCGGAGACTGACGATATTCTGGCGCCGAATTTGAAGGACGAGATACCGGCGACGCTCACTATAGCCAATATGGAGGCCTTCGGCTGGGACGAGGATCGGCCCTATTCGATCCGCTCCGTCGGTGTGCGCCGGCTCGGCGCCGAAGGCCAGCGCTTTCTCATGGATCGTCCGAAAGCCTGGATCGTCCTTCCGGACGGGGCGTGGCTCTCCGGCACGGGCGAGAGCGGTGTCGTGGACTGGACAGAGCGGACTGTACGCCTTCAGGGTGAGGTTCGGCTCGAGCACGAGTCTGGCTTCGCCATCAACACCCGGGAGGCGTTCGTGAACCTGATCGACAAGACGGCGTCGGGCGATAGTCCGGTGGAAGGCGAGGCCGCCGAGGGCCGGTTTCGAGCCGAGGGCTTCCGTGTGCTGGACGGCGGCAACAGGATCCGCCTGCTTGGCCATGCCTCCTTGAGCCTTGATCCCAAGGCGACGTCGCAATGAAAGGGGCTTACATAGGCGAGTTGACGAGCTTGCCCTTCCGGGGCAGGTTTCGTGGCAAGACATGCTCAGGCATGCCATATGTGCGGCCGGTCGCGCTGTCTCCCGCATAACGCAGGTATCATTCGTGTGACTGTTACGCTCGCCCGGGAAATGCCGCCATCAACGCGGCGCACATACCGGCCTCCGGGATTGGGGCTGCTACACGGGGAGGGGCGTTGGCAGAAGTCACGAGCCGTGAAATCAATGCGGGGGAAGGCTGATGCCAACCTCCGTGTATAAGTCCCCAATGAATAGGGCAGCGCTTGCCATCTTGCCGGTGCTGGCCTCGGCGGCGGCTTGGGGGTTCGAACTCGACCTTGCGGGGGCCGGCGGCCCGCTCCAAATCCAAGCGTCCCGAAGCATTGAGTGGCGGCGCGACGAGAATGTCTATATTGCGGACGGCAATGTCCGCGCCGAGCGTGGCGGCCTCGTGCTGGAGGCAGAGATGGTGCGGGCCCATTACCGGCCGGATGAGGAAGGCAAGACTCAGGTTGATCGGATCGAGGCGCTGGGTGGAGTAACCATCAGCTCACCGGACGGAACCGCAAACGGCGGGGAAGCAACCTACGATCTCAACCGATCGCTCATCGTGATGCGCGGCGGTGATCTAGCGCTCAGGACCGCCGAATACCGGATCACGGCTCGCGGCAGCCTCGAACTGCATCAGAACGAAAACTACGCCGTGGCGCGCGGCGCCGCGCGGGCGGTGCGGGCGGAGGAGTCGGTCTCGGCGGAAACCATGGTCTTGCGGTTTGAGGACACGGACGAAGGCGGGCTCGCTGCCCGGCGTCTGGAAGTGTTCGGCCAAGTCGAGGTCCGCAGCGGTGAGAACATCGTAACTGGCGAGCGCGGCTTTTACGACACCAAAGCGCTGACGGCCGAGATCTGCGGCAATGTCCGCTTGCAGCAAGGCCCCAACCGGATGGCTGGTGAATGCGCCGAGCTAGACCTTGCAAAGGGCCGCAGCCGTCTGGTCGCAGGCGCCGGCCAGCGTGTTAGTGGCCTGTTCGAGCCCGGCGAAACGGACCTCGCGCCGGCACAATGACGGCTCCTGGCCTTGTCGCCTCCCGCCTTGCCAAACGATATCGCAGGCGCACAGTGCTGCGCGATGTCTCGCTTTCCGTAGGCCGGGGCGAGGCCGTGGGTCTGCTCGGACCCAATGGCGCTGGCAAGACCACCTGTTTCTACATCCTTACCGGCCTGACGGCGCCTGACCCAATGGCGCTGGCAAGACCACCTGTTTCTACATCCTTACCGGCCTGACGGCGCCTGACAGCGGGGATGTCAGCATCGACGGACAGGATGTAACCAGCTTGCCACTCTATCGCCGCGCGCGGCTCGGGCTCGGCTATCTACCGCAGGAGCCGTCTATATTTCGTGGCCTGACAGTCGAGGCAAACATACGCGCTGTACTGGAAGTCGTCGAAAGCCACCGCGCCTTGCGTGCCGAGGTGCTTGAGGACCTGCTAGAGGAGTTCGCCATCAGCCATCTGCGCCGTTCGGCCGCGCTGGCGCTGTCCGGCGGCGAGCGGCGGCGCGTCGAGATCGCGCGCGCACTCGCTGCCGGCCCGAACTACATCCTGCTAGATGAGCCGCTGGCCGGCATCGATCCCATCGCCGTCGGTGAAATCCGCGACCTGGTCTCCCATCTCAAGGACCGCGGTATCGGAGTGCTGATTACCGACCACAATGTCCGCGAGACGCTGGAGATTGTGGATCGTGCTTATATCCTCGCGGGCGGGGTCATTCTCAAGGAGGGTGCACCGGCGGAAATCATCGCCGACGAGCATGTCCGCCGCGTCTATCTAGGCGACAGTTTCAGCCTGTAGTGCCGATTTCGGCTATAACGCTCCTCCGTTAGAGTATGGGAGCGGTAAACGCCCGCATGAGGACGATGACGCTTGGATTGGGGCAACGTCAGGCCCAGGGTTTGGCGATGACGCCCAGATTGCAGCAGTCGATTAGGCTGCTGCAGATGGGCAATTTCGAACTGGAGGCGTTTGTTGAGGCCCAGCTTGAGGAGAACCCGCTGTTGAAGCGCGGCGAACCAGACAGCGAAGATACTGCCACTGACCTGCCCGCCGACCCGCCCTTCGCCGCCCAAGCCGCAGGCGACCGCCTCCTTGCCGCAGACGGGTTTGCGGCCTTTCCCCGCAGTATTGCCGGCTTGGATGGCGACCTGCCGGGCCCGGAGGAGCGCCTGGCAGACGAACCCAGCCTACGCGACCGCCTCGAACAGCAGCTGATGCTTGATATCACCGACCCCCGCGACCGGTTGATTGGGCGCGCGGTGATAGACGCGCTTGATCCTTCCGGCTGGTTCACCGCCGATCTAGAGCGCTTTGCCTGCGGCCTGGGTGCTTTGCCGGAGGATGTCGAGCGGGTGCTACTCAGCCTGCAGCAATTCGAGCCCGCAGGCCTGTTCGCCCGCTCGCTCGCTGAGTGCTTGGCGCTGCAATTGCGCGACCGGGGCCGCTATGGAACGGCCATGGCGGCGCTGCTCGACAATCTGGACCTGCTGGCCGCTGGGCGCCTCGAAGCGCTCGCCAGGATCTGTGGCGTCGATCAGGCAGAGCTGGCGCGGATGGTGCGCGAATTGCGCTCGCTCGACCCCAAGCCCGCTTCAACCCTGGAGGGTGATGCCGCCGTCGGCCCTATCATTCCGGATATTCTGGTGCGCGCCCATGCTGGCGGCGGCTGGGCGGTCGAGCTCAATGACGAGGCATTGCCGCGCGTGCTGGTGGACCGCGAATATTATGCGCGAGTGGAGGGGGATACGTCCTCGGACGCCGATCGCGCGTTCCTCGCCGACCGGCTGAGCAGCGCGAACTGGCTGGTGAAGGCGCTCGGCCAGCGGGCGGAAACCATGCTCAAGGTCGCCGTCGAACTCGTGCGCCGGCAGCGGGTTTTCTTCGCACACGGGGTGCGGTATCTGCGTCCGCTAACGCTCCGGGACATTGCGGAGGCAGTCGGCATCCATGAGAGCACGGTCAGCCGCGTGACGGCGAACAAGACCATGGCCACGCCTCTTGGTCTCTTCGATCTCAAATACTTCTTTACCGCCGCGATCGCCGGGACGGGCGGCGGCGAGGTCTATTCAGCCGAAGCGGTTCGGCACCGGCTGAAGACGCTGATCGACGCCGAAGAGCCTGGCAAGACACTCTCGGACGACAAGCTGGCAGACGCGATGCGCGTCGAGGGTATCGACATTGCGCGCCGCACAGTCGCTAAATACCGAGAGGCAATGGGTATTGCGTCCTCCGCACAGCGCCGGCGGCGCAAATTGGTGGGCGTTATTGGAAAAGGCCATTGACCGCAGCCGACGCCCGCTTCTAATTGGTCTCCAGAACCGCCCGGTCCGGAGACAACGGGGAGCGGCAGGTGCGGATTTCCGTAAGCGGCAAGCAGTTGGAGGTGGGCCACAAACTCGCCGACAGGGTCAGGGCGTCGCTCGAACAGTCCGTGGCCCGGTATTTCGACCGGGCGATCGACGCCCAAGTCGCGTTTTCGAAACAGGGGGCGGATGTCCGAGCGGATGTCTCGGTCCATGCTGGGCGCGGGCTGACAGTGCAGACTCACGGCCAAGCGGCGGACCTTTGGCTGGCCTTCGGCGAGGCGGAGGGGAAAGTGACGAAACGCCTGCGCCGCCACAAGCGCCGGCTGCGCAACCACCATCGCCGCGATGAGGACGAGTTCGATCGCCGGACCGTCGTCCACCGCATCCTCGACGAACCGGAAGACATCGGGGGAGAGGCGGCAGAGGATGCGCCCGCGATCATCGCGGAAATGACCGAGGACGTGCTCACGCTCAGCGTCGGCGAGGCGGTGATGCGCATGGACTTCAGCGGCCAGCCGGCTCTGCTCTTCCGCAATGCCGCACATGGGGGGCTAAACATGATCTACCGGCGCGCCGACGGCAATGTCGGCTGGGTCGATCCCGACGGCCAACCTGGCCGCGGCGGCTGATCGCCGATGGGCGTTTTAGAACTGGTTGGCTCAGAAGGCGTGATCGCCGATCTGGAGGCATCCAGCAAGAAACAG
Organism: Alphaproteobacteria bacterium; assembly: GCA_026710105.1. Classification (GTDB taxonomy): domain Bacteria; phylum Pseudomonadota; class Alphaproteobacteria; order Bin95; family Bin95; genus Bin95. Next base: position 3,392 of record JAPORR010000112.1, on the reverse strand, counting down.
GCGCTTGAGCAGATGGCATCCCTCGCTGCGAAGAGCCTTGGTCTGTGTTCCAAGGCGGTGTTCACCGTGCTGGTGGACCGGGAGAAGCTCGGCAGCACGGGCGTCGGGCGCGGTATCGCCATTCCACATGCCAAGATAGCCGGTCTGGAAGGCATTCACGGTTTCCTTATCCGCTCGCAGGAGGCCGTGCCGTTCGAAGCGATGGATGACCAGCCGGTCGATCTCTTTTTCCTGCTGCTCGCGCCTGAGAGCGCAGGCGCGGAGCATCTGAAAGCCTTAGCGCGGGTCTCACGTGCGCTCCGCGACCGGGACACCGTCAAGGCCTTGCGCGAGGCCACCGGTGCTGCTGCTATGCGCGCTGTCCTCCAGGACCGTTAGGCGTGCCGCGCCGACGCGCAAGGACGACCGCCAGCAGCAGGCTGCAGGCCGAGAGTGCGACCATGAACCAGAATGCCCCGCCGCCGAAGCGCTCATAGAGTGGCCCGGAAAACACGAGCATGAGACCGATGGCGCCACCCATGGCAATGGAAGAATAAAGACCCTGCGCCGTCGCCGAGATTTCTGGCGCGACATGGCGCTGAAGCCAGGTCATGCCACCCAGATGCGTGGCCGCGAAAGTGAAGCCGTGCAGCATCTGGATAGGTACAAGCAGCCAGAGGTCGGTGGTAAGCGCGGTTCCCGCCCAACGCAGCATGGCGGCCGTGGCGCCAAGCGCGATCAGGCCGGCGATGCCGAGCCGATTCACGACCCGGTTGCCGAGCGCGAACAATGCAACTTCCGATACGACGCCGATCGCCCAGAGCGGGCCGACGACCTCTTTGCCGTGCCCGGCGGCATTCCAGTGGATCGTGCCGAACCCCATCAGCACGGCATGGCTCGCCATATTGAGGCCGATAGCAGTAGCGCAGAGCAGGAAGCCGCTGTCGTGCAGCAGGCGGGCAACCGCCCTGCGCGCACCGTGCCGTGCCTCTGGACGAGCGTCAGGTAAGGCTGTGGTCGCCAGCGCCACCGACAGCAGCCCGGCGACCAAGGCTACGACGATGGCTTCGTCGCCGCGCCCGGCCAGTGCCCATCCGCCTGTCGTCGAGGCTAGAATGAAGGCGACCGAGCCCCAGACGCGCATCCTACCGTAGTCGAGCTTGCGGGCGCGCGCCGTCAGAAGCGCGATATTGTCGGAGAGCGGTAGGGTCGGCCCGTGTACTAGCGCGAATAGTAGAACAAGGCCAAGAATTGGCCAGAAACCCTCCGCCAGAGGCAGGCAGGCTGCCACCAAAACGGAAGCGATGGCGGAGCCAACCGCATAGCGCCGCCGTTCGCCCCGCCAGTCGGCGAAACGCATCACGGCTGGATTGACGGCCACGCGGAGCCACATGCTGGCCGCCATGACCCAGGCAATGTCGGGTGCATCAAGCTCCCGCGACTCCAGCCAGAGGGGGAAAAATGGCTGGTAGACGCCAATCATGGCGAAATAGGCGGTATAGAAGAGCGAAATGCGGAGCGCCGGGCGCGTGGTCTCCGCCAGCCGGATCCGAGAGGTGCTCACCCCGCTGGCCTCTGGTATGGAGACGCTTGGACAGGAGGGGCTGGGTTGGACATGGAAGATTGGCGGGATGGGATTTTCGAAGCCATCAAGGCGGCGGGTGTGACGCAGGTCGCCTATGTGCCGGACGTCGGACACAGTCGGCTGATAGAGCGGTCGATAGAGGACAACGATCTGCGTGCGGTGTCGCTCACCACGGAAGAAGAGGGCGTGGCGCTGCTCGCAGGTGCCTGGCTTGGTGGCGCAAAGGGTGTGTTGCTGCTGCAATCCTCAGGCGTCGGCAATTGCGTCAACATGCTTTCCCTCGCCAGAACCTGTGCCTTCCCGCTGGTAATGCTGGTGACCATGCGCGGCGAATGGGGCGAGTTCAATAGTTGGCAGAAGCCCATGGGCATAACGACGCAGGCGCATCTCGAACTCTGCGGCGCTGCTTGTTACCGCTGCGACCGCGCTGAAGATGTGCGCGAGACCGTCGAGATGGCGTTCCGCCTCGCCCATTACACGAATTCCATCGTTGCGGTGCTGCTCGGGCAGCGACTGATCGGCGCCAAGTCGTTCGAGGCCCCCCTCTCATGCTGAACCGCAGGGATGCCGTGCGTCGGCTGCTGGCAGACCGGGGCGGCATGCTGGTCGTCGCCGGGCTTGGTCAACCCTGCTACGACTGCTTCGCAGCTGGGGACGATCCGTGCAGCTTCTATCTCTGGGGCGCGATGGGTGGGGCCGTGCCGATGGGGCTCGGGCTGGCGCTTGCGCAGCCGGAGCGCCGTGTGCTGGTGGTCACGGGCGATGGCGAGGCATTGATGAGTGCCGGTGCCTTCGCGACCGTCGGCGCCGAGGCGCCGGAGAACCTTGCGATCTATATCCTCGACAATGAACGCTATGGCGAAACCGGTGGACAGGTGACGCATACCGCGCGCGGTGCCGATCTGGCGGCGATGACAGCTGCCGCCGGCATCCCGCGCGCGCAAACCGTACACACAGAAGCCGGTTTGGTGGACGCCCTCGACGCGCTTCGCTCCGGCGCAGGCCCGCTGGTTGTAGTCCTCAAGGTGGCGCCCGAGAGCCAGCCTGGCGCCCTGCCGCCGCAGGACGGCCCGCATCTCAAGCGCCGCTTCCGCCGCGCTGCGCTCGGCGTCGAGGACAAGTAGATATCCTTTGCCAAGCATGGCGGCGCTGTCATGCAGCCTGCCCTCCCAGTCCTGTTGCAATGGGTGTGTGCTGCTGCGAAGACTGTGTGGTTCCTTCGATCGGATTGCGGAGGTGTCGTCCATGGCCAGCCTACCCGTCGAGTTCCAGCCGACTATCGGGTGCGATGCGCGCATGATGGTGCGCCTTGTGCGCAAGGCGGACGACTCAATCTGCGCGGTCTGGCTAGCGGCAATCGGGGGGTTGGCCCTCACCTTTCTGCTGTTCTTCGAGCCGGACGGGGCCGCAGCATGGATGATCTATGCCAATGCGGCAGGGTTGGCACTCTGTCTGCTGGCGGCGCTTGGGCGCTATCTCGGCTGCACCATTCGGGCGCGCCGCATCGCCGCTGGCTGGAAACGGGCCGGCGTCATTTTTTTGCTTGGCTCCGAAGGACTTATTGAATATGGCGGCGCGGTCCACGATCTATCCTCATCGCCTGAAGGACGGAATGAATAGGGCAGCAACATGCAGCTGCTATGCGGCAGACGCGTCTAGGAAATCCAGCACAGCCCTCTTCAACTACCACCATGCAGAGACCTGTTTGAAAGTCTTGGTCATTTTCCTGCCCACATTTGCGTATGGGCGTGAGCGAGAGACTTATACCAGCGGTGGCTGCCACTGACTCATGAGGGGGATTCCCTGCCGGCCCGATTTCTGATTCAAG